>CAVQJZ010000001.1:0-116432 GCA_963712965.1 uncultured Pseudomonadota bacterium
ATTTGCTCAAGTAAACAAAGACTTACTACGGCTTCGCACCATCTTTCAAGCCGATGGATCTGATGATGCTCAAGGTTGTATAATGCAGCAACAATTTTTGAGTGCTTGACGACAACTTGCGGCATAGGGGGAGAAAATTCTCTCTAAAGCAATGGCTCAAATGCAGCAAAGTATTTTTTATGGAACCTTTGAGTGGTTTCTAAATACGCATTTCAACACGTTGATCTGGGTTATGTTACGTCCAGAAAAAAGAGCAGCTATTTGTATTACAACGACAGGGGAGAGCATCGAAATTAAGGCAGAAAAAAGTTCAGAATATCAGAGTATAAATTCAGAAAGTGCCCATTTCCGTGAAAGACCCATTGCTATCTTTAATACAACGGTTTCGGTGACGATTCCTAAGGATGGAAGTGCTCCTGATGGGCACTGGGGACTGTGGGAAGTTGCAGAAATTCCTGCATGAAATCTCTTAGGCCTTATTTAATCGATCTAGAAATTGACTGACTATAGTAAAAACGAATATTTGGCTGTTCCCAAGGGACTCGATGAAAAGAAGAGGGAACAATCCGTACTTCTGAAAGAGGGTGGGAGAATTTTATAGTTTTAGCTATATCAGAATAGCCCTTATCTAGTTCTCCTGTAATCCATAAAATGGGAAAAGAGGCTTGCTCAATGAGTGCAGAAAAATCTACTTGGCGCGCCAAAGACCAATTGATAAGCGCATAAGAAAGAGTATTGCGGCAGTAATCTTTCTCATAGCGAGGTATAGACGCAGCTGAAAATACAGGGCGACTATTCCAGCTGCGCATCAAAGATTCCCAAGGCTCTTTTTGAAAGCGCTCTGCCCACGAGTAATCCAGCATTAGGCGCTTTTTTCTCTCTTCTTGCGTCTTTAGTCCTGGGTTGCCAGAAATCAAAATTAGGGCTTTAGGTAAGTTGCTATTTTCTAAAAGAGCATGCATGCATAAACGCGCTCCCATGGAATAACCTAAAAGAATGGGTGGTTCTTTTATTTTTTTAAGCATTTTACTAAATTCTTGAGCCCACTTGTTTAAACCTTTTTCTGGTTTAGCAAATTGATAAGGATCAACAGGAGTTAAGCAAAGCTCTTCTTCAAAAGCTGACCAATCAGATTGTAGACCCAAAAATCCTGGCAGGGCATATATAGAGGCCACTTATTTTTTGCTTTGGTGTATTACACAAGCAAGTATTACAATTCCTATCGCTAAACCAATTCCCCAGCCAATCATACTGGTAGAAATGGCTGTAAAGTTACTATCTTCTACAGCAGATCCTGTTTCCCAAGTTTCATTTGTTTGTTCTTGATATACATCTAAACACTTATTGGCACATAGGGGGTTGATAAGTGTTGTAACGGATAAAAGTACACAGATTGCTTTTTTCATGAATTCGTTCCTCTAAAAAGATAGCTAATTTTATCACAAACAGAAGGGTTTGTTGCAAACTTTAATTTTTAATTAATCAGACGATTGAAAAATATCATCTTAAAGTCAATAACTTATAGCCGATTTATCATTTGTTCAAGTATAAATAATAGCACTAAAGGTATGCTTTGTGCATCGTTTGGTGTTCTTAAGAGTCAAATTGTTTTGCAAAATAAGGTTTTTGGTAATGGAGACAGGAAAAGATAAAGTAAAAAAGATCTGTGATGTCCTACGTAAAGAAACATTAGAGCCTTCTCAAAAGCAAGCTAAAAAACTGCTTGATCAAGCAAATCTAGAGGCTCAAGAAATTATTGCAGAGGCGCATCGTAAAAAAGAGCAGTTGCTGGCGGATGCTAAAGAGCAAATTGAAAGGGAAAGAGCCATTTTTGAATCTTCCTTATCTCAAACAAGCAGACAAGTAATTGAAGCTTTAAAGCAAGAAATCAAAGAAAAGGTATTCCATAAGCAGTTACTACATCTACTCAAAAATGAGATGAGCAAGCCAGAAGTTCTATCCCGACTAATTAATGCAGTCATAGGTGCTATTGAAAAAGAGGGGATCGAATCAAATTTAAGCGTCTATATACCCGAAGCGGTTCCTGCCCGAGAGGTAAATGCGCTTCTTTGCAAAACATCTTAGATAAACTGCAGGAAAAATCTGTTTTGCTTCGCCAATTCACGGTGGAATTGAGTTAAAGTTACATGATAAAAACATCACAATAGAAATTACAGATTCTGCTTTGGAAGAGCTCATAGAGCGATATAGCCGTAGAGATTTTCATGAAATAATCTTTAGAAAATAGTTTATTTAAAAAGGATTTTTTAATAGTCGGTAAGTGATTTTTTTAGTGCCTTTTTTACCTCCTCTTTCCTTAGATAAGCCTACAGAGTTGTCCTTCGAGGAATTAATTAGTTTATTACAAGTAAACCGTAAACGCGCAAAGATTTAGAAAAAATAAAAGTATTGCGTCTGGGTGTGGATTTATCGAATATAAGGAACCTTCTTTTAGGAAAACCTATCGATCCACATGGGAACTTTTCGGAAAAAGAATTAGATGAAGCGCTGCTCCTGAAAAGCGATTTACCTGAATATGTCTTTGATTTTTTGGATCAATTTGAAGATAGTTCTACAAAATTAAAAAATTTCTGGGGATTGTTCACACAATTTTTTGCAGAAGAAATTGCTAAACAAAAAGGATTTTTAAAAAGTTATTTAACTTTTGAAAGAGAATCTAGATTGGTTTTACTTAGCCTAAGGGCTATTCAGGCAAAAAAAGATCTATTACAAGAGCTTCAATTTGAAGATTCCTTAGACCCTTTTGTAACAAGCATCCTATTGCAGAAAGATTTGGAAAGTATAATCCTCCTGTTGAATATGCCCGCTTAAAAGAGATCTTTTTTACGTATTATAAAGATCCTTGGGAACAATACGAGCTTTTACTCAGTATCAGTTTGACAAAGTGGAAGACTTAAGCAGCAGGAGTTTGTTTTCCATCGATCATATCCTCTGTCATACGTAGCGCAGTTTATATTGGTAGAGTCGCTTTATAATTTGGATCAAAAAAAGGAAAAAAATCCTTGAGACATTTCAAACCGGATAAAATAAGGAAGACTCATGTGTTCTATGATGAAACAAGCCGCTAAAGGCCTGGTTAAAAAAGTTTTTGGAAACTTACTTCATGTCGAATATCAAGGAGATATTCAGCAAGGGGAGGTAGTCATGATCCAATTAGATAAAGGACATCCTCTGAAAGCTGAAGTTATTGAAATCATAGGAAATGCTGCTAAAATTCAAGTTTTTGAAGATACGCGAGGCATAGCTTTTGGTTGCCAAGTACAGTTTTCTTCTCATTTACTAGAAGCGGAGTTAGGTCCTGGGCTTTTAACCTCTATTTTTGATGGACTGCAAAATCCCTTAGAGAAAGTAGCAGATGCTACGGGTCTTTTTTTAAATCGTGGAGTCTATCTTCCTCCTTTGGATAAGAAACGCCATTGGGATTTTCAACCTACGGTGAACATAGGAGATAGAGTGCGTCGTGGAGATTCTCTGGGATTTACTATGGAAGGTCGTTTTCATCATCAGATTATGGTGCCTTTTGTGTATTTTGATGATTACACCATTGAATGGGTGATTCAGCCAGGTGCTTACACCATCGATACAGTAGTGGCTCGCGCTGTTGATGATCAGGGGAAGGAAATATCTTTTACCATGTCTCAAAAGTGGCCGATTAAAGTGCCTTTATTTGAGGGGGAAAAAATTAAACCCAGCCAAATGATGAGCACGGGCTTACGTATTTTAGATACGCAATTTCCCGTATTAAAGGGAGGAACTTTTTGTTCGCCTGGACCATTTGGCGCAGGTAAAACCGTCATGCAACACCATCTTTCAAAATACTCCTCCGTAGATATTGTGGTTATTGTTGCTTGTGGAGAGCGTGCAGGAGAAGTAGTAGAGCTATTGCGCACATTTCCCTATATGACGGATTTTCATACAAATGAATCCTTAATGAGCCGTACGGTTATTATTTGTAATACCTCTTCTATGCCCGTTGCAGCAAGAGAAGCCTCCATTTACACAGGGGTAACCATCGCCGAATATTATCGCCAAATGGGACTTAATGTTTTGCTTCTTGCTGATTCTACTTCTAGATGGGCACAGGCGATGAGAGAGATGTCAGGGCGTTTAGAAGAAATCCCGGGAGAAGAAGCTTTTCCTGCTTATCTAGCCTCTCGTATTGTCGCTTTCTACGAAAGATCAGGAGTAATTGCTTTATCTCAAGATAGAACAGGTTCTTTAACAATTGGAGGGACTGTGTCACCAGCAGGAGGTAACTTTGAAGAGCCTGTAACGCAAGCAACGCTAACCGCTGTTGGAGCTTTTCACGGACTTTCCAGAGAGCGCTCTGACGCACGCAGATATCCCGCCATTGATCCTTTAATTTCCTGGAGCAAATATATTGAAATAGTGAGCTTAGATCTGCAAAAAAGAGTTCCTGGCTGGGGAAATATGGTAAAAAAAGCTGCTCAGATCCTGCGAGATGGAGATGAAATTGGCAAGCGCATGGAAGTGGTAGGAGAAGAAGGGGTATCCATAGATGATATGTTGACCTTTCTTAAATCAGAGTTATATGAGTTTTGCTATCTGCAGCAAAATGCTTTTGATAAAGAAGATGCATATTGTCCCTTAGATAGGCAAATTCCCTTATTTATTTTAATCGATAAAATATTTAACACGCCATTTTCCTTCTCATCGCATGATGATGCCAGATCATTTTTTCTCGATTTTCAAAATGAGCTCAAGAATATGAATTTTATGCCTTTTGAATCAGATCGTTACAGCCAAGCATTTGCCCGAATGGAAAAAAAGATTCAAACTGCACAAGAACATAAAGGAATAGCCCAGTGAAAAAGGTGTATGACAAGATTGTTGATATGCGAGGCAATTTAATTACAGTCAAGGCAGAGGGAGTCGGCCTTGGGGAACTAGCGCGCATCCAAAAGCAGGATGGTCGAAGTCTTATACGCTTCTGTGTTGCGTATTGAAAATGACCTTGTGACCTTGCAATGTTTTGAAAATACCCGTGGAATTGCAACGAATAGCCGAGTTACTTTTTTAGGCAGAGCAAATGCAGGCTACTTGTAGTGATGCTCTTTTGGGCCGAAGATTAAATGGCTCGGGTGAGCCGATTGATAAAGGCCCAATGGTCATAGGGGATGAAATAGAAATTGGGACAGCTTCCTTTAATCCTGTAAGAAGAATTGTGCCTCACGAACTGGTACGTACCAATATTCCCATGATCGATGTATTTAATTGCCTTGTTAAATCACAAAAGATCCCTATTTTTTCAGTTGCAGGAGAGCCTTACAATGCTTTGTTAATGCGTATTGCTAACCAAACAGATGCAGAGTGGTCATTATTGGTGGAATGGGATTTATAAGCGCTTTGACGATTATGAAGCTTTTATCGATAACGCAGAAATATCTGGTTCCATGGATAAAACGGTGATGTTTATCCACCAAGCAACCGACCCTGCAGTGGAATGTCTTTTAGTTCCTGACATGGCTTTAGCTTGTGCAGAGCGTTTTGCTATGCAAGATAAAAACGTTTTGGTGCTCTTAACAGATATGACGGCTTTTGCTGATGCGATTAAGGAGATCATGATTACTATGGATCAAGTTCCTTCTACTAGAGGGTATCCTGGTTCTTTATACTCTGATCTTGCTTCTCGTTATGAAAAAGCAGTGGATATAGAGGGAAGTGGGTCGATTACGTATTATTTCTGTGACAACTATGCCAGGTGGAGATGTTACCCACCCAATCCCCGACAATACAGGCTATATCACAGAAGGACAGTTTTATCTGCACGGTGGTAGGATTGATCCTTTTGGCTCTTTATCGCGATTAAAACAAAATGTGATTGAAAAAGTGACTCGCGAAGATCATGGCTCTATTGCCAATGCCTCGATTCGTTTGTATACACCAGACGCTAAAAAAGCCCGTGAGCAACTAGAGTATTGGGTTTCCGCTTTTGGCATGGCATAAAAAACTGATTGCTTTTGCCCAATTATTTGAAGAGAAGATGATGAATTTGGAGGTAAACCTGCCTCTGGAAAAAGCCCTTAATCTACTATGGCAAATGCTTTCTGAGTGTTTTGATCAACACGAGGTTGGGATAAAACAAACATTGATTGATAAATACTGGCCTAAAAATCGTTAACCGTAAGAATTGGTTTGGTGGCTGAAATTAAACTTACCAAAATGGAGCTGCGTACACAGCAGCTTAAACTAGAGCAATTGCAAAAGTATTTGCCAACCTTGCAGATGAAAAAATCAATGCTGCAATTAGAGGTGAATAATGCTGCTTTAGAAATAGATCGATTAATTTCATCTGCTAGCATGAGACAGGAAAAACGCAGAAATACGCTGAGCTATTACCGATCCAACCTTTGATCGATTATTGGCTGCAACACAGATTCAAAATAGAGAAATCCTCTATGATAACATTGCAGGAATTAGCGTTCCAAAACTAGAAAGGGTAGATTTTGAAAAACCGCAGTATTCCTTATTTGATACACCTCTTTGGTTTGAATCGGTGTTAAGCGATTCAAAGACTTGATTGTTTCTACAGAGAGAATACGTGTGGCCAAAACAAAAAAAACTCGTTCTTGAAAATGAATTGAAAGAGGTTTCCATTCGCGTAAATCTTTTTGAAAAAATTTTGATACCACGTGCTCGAGGCAATATGAGAAAAATTAAGATATTTTTAAATGACCAGCAATTAGCCGCGGTGTTCAAGCTAAAATAGCAAAAAAGAAGATTCACCAGCGCTCCCTTGAGGTTAGAATATGATTATTACCATGAAAAAATATCTTATTCTAGGAGTGCAAGGAGGACCTTGAGGCCTTTTTTATAAAGGCGCAGCAACAAGGGATATTGGAGTTTATTCCAGGAAAAAATAAAGCGCTTAGCTCAGTGCCTAAAGAAATGCAATGTTTTCTTTGATGCAATCCGCATATTGCGTAAACTTAATCCGCTAGATAAATCAAAGAACATAGAGCAGCCTGCAGAAGAGATTGCTCTACATGTCATCCATTTAAAAAAAGAGATAGAGCGCTTATCAGAGCAGATACGGATTATCAAATTAGAAATAGCAAGAGTTTCTCCTTTAGGAGATTTTTCTAAAAATGACATTGCCTGTATCGAAACGCAAGCAAAAAAAGTTATCCAGTTTTTTTGTATGAAAACTGACTGGCGCACTCGGAAAACGAAATCCTGAAGCCTATACCATTGAAACGCCAGTAAGCGTCATTGGTGTACGCGGCACTAACTTTGGCGGCGTCTTAGACAAAGGTCATTTATACGCCGGCGTGTGGAAAGGCGCGATTTACGTTAAAAATAATGGTGGTTTATTAAAGCTTGGCCAAGGGGAAGATTACAGTTTTACTGAAGTCGATTCGATGGATAAAGCGCCTGTCGGTTTATTAAACCCTCCAGCACAATTGATAGGACAATGCAGTGCGCATAATCCAGATTTCTGATCTGCATTTATTTGCCGATCCCAAACAAAAACTCTTGGGGTTAAATACCGCCGACAGTTTGCGCGCAGTCGTTGATTTAGTTAAACAAACACCCAAGCCTATTCATCTAATTTTATTAACAGGCGATTTATCACAAGATAATTCGCCTGCGTCTTACCAACATATCATTGATCAATTTAAAGACTTTGCTTGTCCAATTTATTGGACTTCCGGCAATCATGATGCACCGGATATTATTCCAACAGTATTTAATCGCAGCGTGAATTTTAAAGAAGATAAAGCGATTATTTGTGGTGATTGGCAATTTATTTTATTAAATTCGCATTATTCCAAACACGTAGAAGGTTTATTGGGCCGCACCGAATTATCACGCTTGGATCGTTATTTAACGCAAAACCCTGATCATCACACCATGGTTTTTTTGCATCACCCACCCGTGGAAATAAATTGCGAATGGTTAGATCCATTAATGTTAAAAAATGCTAACGATTTATTTGATGTGGTTGATCAATACACCAATGTGCGTGGAATTTTTTGCGGCCATATTCATCAAGAGTTTGAAACACAACGTCAAGGTGTACCCATCATGTCAGTGCCCTCCACGTGTATTCAATTTCTTCCTGAAAGCGAATGTTTTGCTATCGATGAAAAAGCACCGGGTTATCGTTGGTTTGATTTACTGCCGAATGGTTCTTTTAAAACAGGTGTAGAACGCGTGAAAAATTTCAATCTAGATTTTGATCGCAAAGCCACAGGTTATTAATCAGCAACCGCTACCACTGGAATATTTACTTTTTTATACCGCGCTTGTCTTCTGGTGCGATCATCTACTTGCCCGACTAATTGCCCGCACGCACCATCAATATCATCACCACGTGTTTTACGTGTTGTCGTAGTAAATCCTTCATTTTGCAAAATTTCCCAAAATCTGTGCATCGCATTTTTTGACGAACAACGATAGATCGTCCCCGGAAATGGATTAAACGGAATTAAATTAATTTTGGCGGGAATATCACGCAGCAACTCAACTAATTGTTTGGCATGCAATGGCGAATCATTCACGCCATCTAACATCACATATTCAAATGTAATTCGTCGACGCGGTTCATTTTCAAAATACGTTTTGCATACTTTCATTAATTCACGCAGTGGATATTTTTTATTTACTGGCACCAATACATTACGCAATTCATCCGTTGGTGCGTGCAAAGAAACAGCAAGCGACACCGAACTTTGTTTGGCTAATTCAGTCATCATCGGCACTACACCAGATGTACTTAATGTCACGCGACGTTTAGACAAACCATACGCAAAATCATCCATCATGATATCCATGGCTTTCACCACGTTTTCAAAGTTCAATAACGGTTCGCCCATTCCCATCATGACCACATTAGTAACTTTATGCTGGCGTGACGCTAACCATACCTGCCCAATAATTTCAGCCACCGTCAAATTACGATTAAATCCTTGTTTGCCGGTTGAACAAAAATCGCAATTTAATACGCAACCGACTTGTGATGACACACACAATGTTCCGCGATCATCTTCAGGAATAAATACAGTTTCAATCGCATTACCGTCAGCTAATTTTAATAACCATTTACATGTACCATCTTTAGATAATTGTTCGGTTAGAATTTCAGGCGTTTGAACAACCGCTTGCGCTTTTAATTTTTCGCGCAAACTTTTACTCAAATTGGTCATTAATTCAAAATCATTTACCCCAAATTGATGCATCCATTGCAACACTTGTGTCGAACGAAAAGACGCTTCTCCCATTTCTTGGAAGAAGCTGGCAAGATCTTTTCGATTGAAGTTAAGTAAATTAACTGAAGAAGAAAGCGATTTCATTGTTGGCATTTTCAAGAGAGTCTGAACCGTGCACAGCATTTTCATCAATGCTATCAGCATACAACGCACGGATAGTACCAGGTGCTGCATCTTTAGGATTGGTCGCGCCCATAATGTCACGATGTTTCAATACGGCATTTTCACCTTCTAATACTTGAATCATCACCGAACCAGAAATCATGAATTTAACGAGATCATTAAAGAAAGGACGCGCGCGGTGAATATCATAAAACTTTTCAGCTTGGTCTTTAGTCAAGTGAGTCATCTTAGCCGCCACGATACGAAGACTAGCATCTTCAAAACAAGTATAGATTTTACCGATAATATTTTTTGCTACCGCATCAGGTTTGATAATCGATAACGTTCTTTCTAAAGCCATTGCCACACCCCATTGTCTGTGTATAAAAATTTAAAGGGGGTGGATTATATGTAATTAAGGTGATGTTGTATATCTTGTGTATTACTGCTCTGCTGCTGTTGCACTCCTTCCGGCGCTTTCTTATGGCTAAACAACCAACAAAAACTATCCCAAATAGAGGATTTTCCTACCACTTGTAGCGGGGACTGTTGAAGAGGAACAGACTCAGTCAGGCGCAAACTCAAACCGTCCTCAGGATAAAGCTTACCAGGATATAAAGAATTGCCTGCGATCCTACCAGCATACTCATTCCATTTTCCTTGCTCCATTTCTTGCGCTTGTTGCTTTTGTAATACAAACGCCTGTTCTTTTTGTCGCAACATTTTTTCTCGCGTGTTCAATGCCGCTTCTCTTTTCTCAAGCTCATGCTCCTTTTTGGCTTGAGAATACAAAATTGGATGCGATGCAGCCAATTCATCTATTTCATTTGTTACACACGTATATCCCATGTCTCTTGCGGTCAAAAAACAAGAAATCGCTGTTTTTATTTTTGCCTCATTTTCCGGAGTTTCAGCATTTTCTCTGGTATCAAGATAAAAACGAGCAAGCATAACGTAGCCAACAGGCTCTCTTAGCTTAATCGCCGAGTGACACGCTGTAATAAAATTTTTTTTGTTTTCTTCAATCCATCCTTCACTGCAATTTTTATCCCACCAATATACTACCAACCTAGTCGTCGCTCGCGCATACAAAAAAGCATATAAAGGGTCATTAATTTTATCTTCACAATGTTCCATCACCGTATTTATATAGTGATATGCATTCTCCAACCCAAAAGGATGATCGTCGTAAAAAAGACAAATTTCCACCGCAAACAACAAAGCATGCAAGCGAATTAAATTGTCACCGGAATTTTTATAACGAAGAATAATCTCTTTAAGCTCTGCCACAGAAACATCTAATGCTTCTCTGCTTACCAATCCAAAACTACCAATAAACGCATAAATCAAACACTGAAAATCATTGTAGATGCCGTTAGATTTAGATTTTGAGATTGAATCTAGTATTTGTTTGATATGCTGAAAAAAAAATTTATACTCGGGTTGAGCATTGCTCATGTACCGTAATAAAAGAAAATATCTAATAAGATAATTAACAGATACTAACGCTTCAGCATCTCCTGAATTTATATGCGACAAAATCTCGTCGAGCTTCCCCATTGCGCATCCTCACAATTCTCGAAGTTTTCTTCACCACTTCACTCACATTTTTTTTCTTGTCTGACGACTCGTTACTGTAACTTTCACGCCATTAACGCTAGGATTAATATTTTCTTGATTTTCTTTTTTAATATTTTTCTGAACCTTCAACACCGCACTAGAATCTTTCTTAAAATCTTCCTTCTTCTTGCCAATATTCATGTTTACGCCAACATTTTCTTTGTTTGCGCCATTCTTTTGTCCTACTGCAGCAACTGGATGCTTCCACTTTTCAACAGCGCTTTCCATCTTTTTAAGATAATGATCTTTCTCTGATTCTGGCATTGTCATGATGGGTTGCTTAAGTTTACGAATTGCTTCCTGTTCACTTATATCGAGCGTGAGAGGAACAGGTGTCAACCCTCGGAGTAAAAGTTGTCTTTGTAATTCAAGATAGTTCGGCTTTCCCCAAAGCGTTCCAAGCGGATGCTCAAGCATATTTCCTGCATCTATTTTTACTGCCGCTCCTTCGCCATATTCTTCAAGCAGCTTTTCTGCGAAAAAAGCCATGTCTTTTTTACTCGCCTTTATAAACTCAATCCCATAAATTGGCGATTTATCCTTCGCGGTACCTTGCGAGGACAACATCGAACCATGGGGCAATTTCGTAAGTCCCGTGTAATCACTTTTTGACTCTGGAACACCGTTTTTTCGAACACTTTGAAGCTTAGCTTTACGAGCTATCTCTTGAGTTCTTTTTAATTCCAAATCCGCAGCCTCATTTACAATTTCGGTAGTTGTAAACTTATAGGCATCTTCTAATTCTCCTAGCAACTTTTGCTTCGCTTCTTCCGTCAATTGCTGCTCTTGAATTTCCTTTACCATCAATGCATAAACTATCGGCAAAACATCCAAAACCTCTTTGGGTTTCTTGCCATGTCCCAATCTGTTTTCAAATTCTTCTTTCCAATCAGAGAATGAATCATTGCCAATAAGAAGATTTAATGTGCCAAATTCTTGGGAAACTCGCACACCCGCTGCATCGAGAAAATCATTCGCAATTTGAAGAGCTGTCATAAAAACCTCACAACATTAAGAAAACTATAGAATGAATTTTGAAAAAATAAAGCCTTAAGCTTACATTTCAGCGATTATTGCTTGATACTTTCCAGATATTCCATGAGGTCATACAACAATGGCTTAGTCCCTTCCCCGCTAATCGCTGAAATTTCATAAACTGGGCCTTTCCATTTGAGTCTTTTTACAATATCCGCACATCGTAATTTACGCTCTTTTTCGGGCAATAAATCAAGCTTATTCAATACCAACCAACGCGGTTTTTCCACGAGTTCACTGCTGAATATAGTCAATTCTTTGATGATCTGCTTAGCATGTAAAACTGGATCGCTATCATCCAACGGTGCAATATCGACCAAATGCAGCAACACGCGCGTACGCTGTAAGTGCTTCAAAAAGCGAATACCAAGCCCGGCACCTTCTGAGGCACCTTCAATAAGCCCCGGAATATCCGCTATCACGAAGCTTTTGTGTTGCGCCACCGAGACCACACCTAGATTAGGATGCAGCGTAGTGAAGGGATAATCGGCGACTTTAGGGCGTGCAGCAGATACAGATCGGATAAACGTTGATTTGCCAGCGTTGGGCATGCCGAGCAAACCCACATCGGCTAATACTTTAAGCTCAAGATGCAACTTGCGTGTTTCGCCTGCAGAACCTTTGCTAGTTTGTCGAGGTGAACGATTAACACTACTTTTGAAACGCGTGTTGCCCAAACCATGAAATCCACCTTGTGCGACTTTCAATTGTTGTTGGGCTTTGGTCAAATCGCCTAATAATTCTTTGGTTTCTTCGTCATAAACAACTGTTCCGACAGGTACACGAACGAACAAATCTTCGCCACTTCGGCCAGTACAATCACTACCCATACCATTTTGGCCAGATGTTGCACGATGCGTTCGTTGATAACGAAAATCGACTAAGGTATTAACGGAAAGATCGGCGACCAAAAAAATACTACCGCCATCGCCGCCGTCGCCACCATTCGGGCCACCCATGGGAATAAATTTTTCACGACGAAAACTGCAGCAACCATCACCACCGTTGCCTGCAATTACTTTGATTGATGCTTCATCAACGAATTTCAAGGAAGTTAAATTTTCGTGGCTTCTTCTGTTGCTGCTTTAACAATGACGAATTGATTTTGCTTTTCACCACGTATAGCAAAACAAACTTGACCATCAATTAACGCATAAATCGTATGATCACGACCTAATGCAACACCTTCGCCCGCATGATATTTAGTACCACGTTGACGAATAATAATATTACCTGCACGCACCCATTCACCACCAAAACGCTTTACACCCAATCGCTTCGACTGCGAATCGCGACCGTTGGAGGTACTACCACCTGCTTTTTTATGTGCCATGACTTAAAAACCTCTATTGAATTGCTGTAATTTTCACTTGCGTAAAATGCTGACGATGTCCCATCTGACGACGATAATGTTTACGACGACGGAACTTGATCACACGGATTTTTTCCGCACGACCATTGGATAATACTTCCGCTTTGACTTTGGCACCTTTAACTAACGGTGTACCAAACTTTAAACCGGTGGTATCAGACAACATCAAAACCTGATCAAATTCGATGACATCGCCTGGATTGACTGGCATCTTTTCTAAATTAAGGGTTTGGCCTTCACTAACTCTATATTGTTTGCCACCGCTTTTGATAACTGCGTACATGGGGAAACTCCACTCGAATGCTGCAAAAAAGAGGCGCATTCTACGCAAAGCATGCCTAGGTCGCAATAGGAGATTTAGTTATTGCTATATCGAAACCCAAAGGAGGAATAGTGCAAGCCACTATCTTCATGATGGTCCGAACTGCTTTCTAGTGATGCCAGATTAAACTCACTATTTGTATATTTATAAAAATCACCTGCTTTATTCACAGCACCCACTACTCTAACATTACCTTCATATCCTGGTTTAATTTGCATCACTCTACAACCTCCGCGGGAACTTCAACCACAAAATAACAATCATCTGGATGCTTAAGACGCTTACGGGCTTCGGCTTCCGTGGCATAGCATTCGCCAGCCAAACCGTAATTGTATTCACCAGCAGAAAATTCTTTCTTGAGCGTATCAACCAAATGCTTGGCGCCAGCTGAAGTCTTGGGAAGTTGAGAAAAGTTGTTCACATAAACAAACCTTTTCCCAAAGGTGGGAGTTAACTTTCTTTCACTCATGCGGTACTGCTCCTTGATCCAAATTACTCTACTGCATCCATTGGTTAGCACGGTAACAAAAAGGGGAAAAATTTCGCAAGAGGCTAATGACTGAAAAGTGCTTAAGCGATTGACCATGCAATGGATGTTGGCGTTTTCTAAGCCCATCGTTATAATCCCCGCACTTTTTCATCATGCTTACTAAACAAAAGGAAAGATTCATGCGTCGATTACTATTGTGGGTTGCAATACTAGTAGCAGCACTCGAATTATCTGCTTGCTCTTTCCTCCACAAACCAAATGATGAAGCAAAAAATCTTCCCTGCGCTCCGATACAAGAAAACTTTTTCACTCCTGATATGACCAAACTCGGCATTCGCGTTATTCAAATTGGTCATCAAGTACGCATCATCGTTCCTGCCGATTCTGTTTTTCTCGTCAATGAACCTGAAATTCATGTTGATGCCAATCCAGGTCTTGATGAATTAGCCACTTATTTAAAACAATTCGGCAAAACTACTATGACAATTACTGGCTATACCGATAACCTTTCAAGCAAATGGTTAGCCGAACAACAAGCGCGCGCATTAGCCGCTTATTTATGGACACGCGGTTTGCAACATGATCACTTTACTATTGTAGGAATCGGCAATCGCGAATCCGCTACGGTTGCGAGCAATCGAACCGTTAATGGCAGCTTATTAAACAGACGCGTCGAAATTACTTTTTTGGCAAAATAATCCATGTTACTCAGAACAGACATCAATAATGCTTATATAGAAGACGAAACCACCGTCGTTAATCGTTTAATTGAAGCCGCCACATTATCACCCACCGCTTTAACACAAATTGCTAAACGCGCACGTGATTTAGTCGCGAACGTTCGCAATACTCGTTTAAGTCAAAGTGGTTTAGATGCATTTTTATATCAATATGATTTATCCAGCCACGAAGGTATTGCATTAATGTGTTTAGCAGAAGCATTGCTACGCATTCCTGACAAACACACCGTTGATAAATTAATTCGCGACAAAATCACGCGCGCGGATTGGAAAGATCATTTAGGCCAAAGCCATTCTTTTTTTGTGAATGCGGCGACATGGGGATTAATGCTCACGGGCAAAATTATTTCACCCGAAGAAGTCAGCGAAAATCACTTAAATAAAATTTTGAAAAAATTAGTCGCGCGCGGTGGCGAACCATTTATTCGCACGACGATGGCACAAGCCATGAAAATCTTAGGCAAACAATTTGTCATGGGCCGCAATATTCACGAAGCATTAAAACGTGCTGAAAAATTAGAAGCGCAAGGTTATCGTTTTTCTTACGATATGTTAGGTGAAGCCGCACGCACGATGGCCGATGCTGAAAAATATTTTGTTTCCTATCAAAAAGCGATTGATGCTGTTGGTCGCGCCACACAAGAACAAAATGTTTTTACCGGCTCTGGCATTTCAGTAAAACTTTCTGCACTTCACCCACGTTATGAATTTGCGCAATATGATACGGTTGTACCTTTTTTAACTGATCGCTTATTACAATTAGCCATTCAAGCCAAAAAACAAAATATTGGTTTAACCGTTGATGCCGAAGAAGCTGAACGTCTAGATTTATCACTCGATATTATCGCCAATGTATTTCGCCACCCACAATTAAAAAATTATGAAGGATTTGGTTTGGCCGTACAGTCTTATCAAAAACGCGGATTTTATTTAATTGATTGGCTCGCCAATTTAGCGCGCACCGAAAAACGTCGTTTATGTATTCGTTTAATTAAAGGCGCGTATTGGGATGCGGAAATTAAAAACGCGCAAGTCAAAGGTTGGTCAGGCTATCCGGTATTTACACGCAAAATGGCAACCGATGTTTCATTTATTGCGTGCGCTAAAAAAATTCTTTCCTATGGTAGTGAAATTTTTTATCCACAATTTGCCACGCATAACGCCTACAGTTTAGCCGCCGTATTAGAAATGGCCGGCAATCGCAAAGATTTTGAATTCCAATGTTTACACGGCATGGGTTACACCCTTTACGATCAAATCGTAGGACCTAAAAATTTAGATATTCCTTGCAGAGTTTATGCACCTGTTGGTGGTCATGAAGATTTATTAGCTTATTTAGTCAGACGTTTATTAGAAAATGGCGCCAATACCTCTTTTGTTAATCGCATTATTGACGAAAAAATTCCCGTGGAAGAAATTATTGCTGATCCTGTTGAAAAATTACGTCATGTGGCACACAAACCCCATTCACAAATTCCTTTACCGAGAGAGATTTATGGTATGACTCGCAAAAATTCGTTTGGTATTAATTTAACGCATCATGAAGAATTGGAAAAATTAGCCACCGCCATGCAAGCCGTTGCCGACAAACAATATGAAGCACACGCCACTTGTTCGATTGAAAGCAAAGGTAGCGTAAAAAATATTACTGAACCACAAGATCATCGGCGTGTCGTTGGCAGATTAATTGAAGCGACGGAAGATGATATTCGCATGACGTTAGATAATGCGCAGCGAGCCGCAAAATCATGGGATTTAACATCGGTTGAAACACGCGCACAATGTTTAGAACGCGCGGCTGATATTTTAGAAAAACGCATGCCGGAAATCATGAGCTTAGTCATTCGCGAAGCGGGCAAAACAATTCCCGACAGCATTGCCGAAGTACGTGAAGCCATTGATTTTTGTCGTTATTACGCCGAGCAAGCAAGAAAAGTATTAGCGCATCCTGAAACAATGCCTGGGCCCACTGGCGAAAGCAATCAATTATTTTTGCGCGCACGCGGACCAATGATTTGTATTAGTCCGTGGAATTTCCCACTCGCTATTTTTATGGGACAAGTCACCGCGGCATTAGTCGCTGGAAATCCAGTGATTGCAAAACCGGCGATGCAAACTACTTTAATTGGCATGGAAACAGTGAAAATTTTACATGAAGCTGGCATTCCAAAAGATGTCGTGCAATTGTTGCCTGCTAGCGGAAAATTAGTCGGCAATATGATTGTGGCCGATGAAAGAATAAAAGGTGTGATTTTCACAGGCTCTACAGAAACCGCACAAAACATTAATCAAATTCTTGCCAAACGCAAAGGTGCCATTGTTCCTCTCATTGCAGAAACTGGCGGACAAAATGCCATGATCGTGGATTCTTCTGCACTCCCTGAACAAGTAGTACAAGATGTTTTAACATCTGCCTTTGGCAGCACAGGTCAACGTTGTTCGGCATTGCGCGTATTATTTTTACAAGATGACATCGCCGATAAAATTATTACCATGTTAAAAGGCGCGATGAAAGAATTAATCATTGGCAATCCACGTTTACTCGTCACTGATATTGGCCCTGTGATTGATTCAGCTTCTAAAAAAACATTGGAAGAACATTCAGCACGCATGCGCAAAGAAGCCATATTTATTGATGAAATCCAATTAAACGATGAAACAACAAATGGTACATTTTTCTCACCGATTGCTTTTGAATTATCTAGCCTCAACCAATTAACACGCGAAGTGTTTGGCCCGGTATTACATATCATTCGTTTTAATGCGAAAAACTTAGACGCTATTATTGATGATATTAATCATACGGGTTATGGATTAACCATGGGCATTCACAGTCGTATTGATGAAACCATTCACCACATTGCCAAACGCATTCACGCCGGAAATATTTATGTGAATCGCAGCATGATTGGCGCTGTTGTTGGCACACAACCCTTTGGTGGCGAAAATTTATCCGGCACTGGCCCCAAAGCAGGTGGCCCACATTATTTATTACGTTTGTGCACCGAACGCACGCTTACTATTAACACAACAGCAGCGGGTGGCAATGCGAGCCTGATGTCGTTGAAGGATAATGCATAGCATTAATGAAACTCCATCTCATCACCATCGGCAAAAAAATGCCTTCGTGGATCAACGAAGGTTTCCATGAATATGCCAAACGTTTATCTCACGATTGCACATTAAATTTAATCGAACTTGATATGCCCAAGCGCACAAAAAATTCTAGTATTGATAAATTAATTGCCGAAGAAGGCAAACAAATGTTAGCCGCCATTCCGCACAATACTTACGTCATTGCCCTAGATGAACATGGGAAATGCTGGAATACGCAAGAACTCGCACAACAATTAACTCACTGGAAAATGCTAGGCAAAGATATTGCGTTATTAATTGGTGGGCCAGATGGTTTAGCAAAAGATTGTTTCGCTCGTGCCGATCAACAATGGTCATTGTCACCACTTACCCTGCCCCATCCTTTAGTTCGCGTAATTCTTGCCGAACAACTTTATCGCGCGGCAAGTATTTTAGTGGGGCATCCGTATCATCGGAGTTAAATCCCCAACCACTTACGCGCTGGGGAATTTATGTTTTCTTCTTTTTGTTCTTATGATTTCCGGTTAAAAATGGGTTATCCCCTTCTCTTAATTCAATACGAATGGGAGTACCAATTAATTTAAATGCCTTACGATACGTCGAACTCAAATAACGACGATACGAATCTGGCAAATCTTTGGTTTGATTACCATGAATAACAATGACGGGCGGATTATGGCCACCGGCGTGTGCGTAACGTAATTTAATACGTCGACCATGCGCCATCGGTGGTTGATGTTGAATAATGGCTTTTTCTAAAATTTTATTCACGCGTGGTGTTGGCAATTCTTTATTGGCGGATTCATACGCACGATCAATCGCTTCATACAAATGCCCAACACCAGTTCCATGCAATGCTGAAATGAAATGAATCTCAGCGAAATCAACGAATACTAAGCGACGATCTAGCCCACGTTTTACATCGTCTTTTTCACTGGTCGTTAATCCATCCCATTTATTCACTGCGATGACCAGTGATTTTCCTGCCTCTAAAATAAAACCTAATAAATGCAAATCTTGCTCAGTAACATTAGCGCGCGCATCAATCACCAAAATCACGACATGCGCTTCAGCAATCGCTTGCAAGGTTTTCACTACCGAAATTTTTTCTAAATGTTCTGTTACGCGCCCGCGTTTTCTAACACCGGCGGTATCAATTAATGTATATTTTTTATCAAACCGCTCAAAGGGAATAAAAATACTGTCGCGTGTTGTGCCCGGCGCATCAAAGACAATCACACGATCTTCACCTAGCATGCGATTTACTAACGTTGATTTGCCTACATTGGGCCGACCGGCAAAAGCAATTTTAATACCGGCATTTTCATCAGAAATGGTTTCCACGCTTTCAGGAAACGCTTCTAATGCTTGATGCATTAAATTCTCAATACCTTGACGATGCACTGCAGAAATCCCAATGGGATTACCTAAACCAAAAGCATGAAAATCCGCCAATGCTGTTGTGGCATCTGCGCCATCAATTTTATTGGCCACTAAAAATATTTTTTTGCCTAATTTGCGCAATTGTTTTGCAATGACTTGATCGGCAGGCGCTACACCATGATGAACATCCACTACAAATAACACGACATCGGCTTCACGAATCGCAAGCTCGGCTTGCTGCGCGGTTAAATCATCAATACCCGCTTGTGCTTCACCAATACCACCGGTATCAATAATCACATACGGTTTATTACCAATCTTTCCTTGGCCATATTGCCGGTCACGCGTAACGCCGGCGGTATCTGCTACCACGGCGTCACGCGTTTGCGTTAAAGAATTAAATAATGTTGATTTTCCTACATTCGGACGACCAACAATGGCAATAACTGGCAACATAAAAAATCAACTTATTTCTTAAAATGTTTATCTCGTAATCCCAACTGATGCATTTGCACTAAAAATACGGATGCATAAAAAGGGAAATAAAAAATGGCAATAATTAATGCAATGATCGTAGCCGCTATGGGTGCAGCAGTAATGAACATACTGATTCGTTGCAATAACAACATGATCACTAGCAAGAACACCATTAAGCATGTGGTTTGCCACCAGCCATGTTTCACTAAATGGAAACTTCTTTTAAGTGCTGCGATAGGACCTAATTGCCCAACAACAATCAATGGCAAATAAATCACAAAATTAATCAGCACATAAAAACAAATAAAGCCGGTAAATACAATTGCAGCGGTATCCAAATAATTGGCGTATTGCGGCCAATACACTCGCGCCAACATAAAAGGAGCAATCACAACAGCAATCGCCAATAAAAATAATAATATCAATAAGAGTGTGGCTAAAAAAATTCGCCACAAATTACGCAGACCTGCACCTAATGCATTTAAAAATGTTAGTGGCTTATCTTGTAAACCTGTCGCATTAAGCTGCAGATAAATAGCGGCCTCAAAACCCAAACCAAAAATGGCCAGTAAAATTAATATACCTGCCACCACAAACCGCATGGCAACATCAAGCCCAGGTTGAAATACAGTCGCTACATGCGAAGGGACCACCGTAATAATCGCACACAAAACACTCAACAAAAAAATTCGTTTAAACGATTGAACCCACACTCGACTACCCAATCCAATGACTTTAAAAAAACCAAACGGCTCTTGAGGTAAAGCTACCATATTGCGCTCCTTACTTTTTCCTTAAAACCAACTGTGCACTGAAAACAATGATTAGTGTTAGGCCAAACATCACTGAACACAAGGCGTTAATCTCTGGCGTAACGCCCAATCGTACCATAGAAAAAATCTGTAGCGGCAAAATTTGAAAGCTTGGGCCAGTGACAAAATAGCTGATAATCACGTCATCCAGGGAAAGCGTAAAACTTAGCAACCACCCCGCGATGATAGCCGGCCACAGCAAAGGCACAAAGATCTTGAAGAAGATTTGCCAATCAGCCGCGCCCAAATCACGCGCTGCCTCGAAAATATTCCTGTCAAAATCGCTCATGCGCGAAAAAATGGTGACCACCACAAACGGGATACAAAACGTGATATGCGAAAGCAATAAGGTCCAAAAACCCAACGGTACCTTAAATGCCGCAAATAAGATTAATAACGAAATACCCATCACAATATCGGGCGAAATAATCAAAATAAAAATAAGGCTATGCAATAAAGGCTTACCATAAAAACGATAACGATAAAGTGCAACTGCTGTTAGCACACCAATGATGGTTGCTGACGTTGCAGCGAGCACTCCAACGACTAATGAATGCAACGCGATAATTTGCAAATTGGTATCTGCAATTAATTCCTGATACCACTTTAAAGTAAACCCATGCCACACCATAGAATAGGTTGAATCATTAAATGAATACGCAATTAAAATAAAAATAGGAAAATAAAAGAAAAAGTAAACTAAACTGGCATAAGCAAATTTATCAACGCGCTTCATAAAAATTGCCCCATGCCCATCGCTTTACTATTTTTCGCCGTGCGAGAATAAATGAGCAACAGCAATACCATCAGCAATGTTAACGCAATACTAACAGTCGCGCCCATCGGCCAATCACGCGCTTCTAAAAATAGATTTTCAATTAAATTCCCGAGCAACATACTTTTTGCACCACCTAAAATATCAGGAATATAAAACATGCTCATCGCGGGCAAAAAAACTAACATAAATCCTGCTAAAATACCTGGCCAGGTCAGCGGCAAAATAATTTGGCGGATAATACGTAACCGTGATGCACCTAAATCGCGCGCGGCATCCACCAAGCGACTGTCTAATTTTTCAATATTGGCGTAAAGCGGCAAAATCATAAATGGTAATAAGGTATACACCAATCCAATCATTACCGCTGAGTTGGTATACAACAATTGTAGCGGGCGATGAATTAAATCAAAATGAATCAATAAAGTATTGAGAATACCTTTGGCTTTTAATAATCCCATAATGGCATACGCGCGAATCAGTGAACTAGTCCAAAAAGGAATAATGACCAACAATAATAAAAGGCTTTTATGTTTGGATTGGCTACGCGCCAAAATATAAGCAAATGGATAACCAATGATGAGACAAATAAGCGACGCTACACCCGCCATTAAAAACGAATGCCAGAAAATTTTAAGGTAAATAGTATTAAAAAGTTGCGCGTAATTATTCGTTGTTAATACCAAGCGAATTAATTCTTTATCACTGGGTTGCAAAATACTGGTGATAAACATCAAGATATCAGGAACAAGCGCAAATACGGCTAACCATACCCAAATTAATCCAATTGAAAAGCGACGGAAACTCATGCGTGATCCCTACTCTTCATCCGGCAAAATGACTTCCCAACCGGGAAACCATTGCACCCAAATAGATTCGCCGACTTGGAAATCTAATTTATCATCATCTTCATTGAAAAATTGTGTGGCGGCTAATCGTTTACCACTGGTTAAACGCAACATCAAATCAACCGTACAACCTTTGTAAATTACTTGTTCGACCACGCCAGGAAACATGCCTTTAGTATCGGTGGCTTCTGCCAAACTCCACACCAGCAAATCTTCAGGGCGAATTAAAGCGCATAATTTTTGTTCGGCGCTATATTTACGACGATTTTTTAAGGTGAATTCTTGATTTTCAATCATCACTCTTAATTGATGCTCATTGGCCGATAATAATTCCAATTCAAAAATATTTACCTCGCCAATAAATTTCGCCACGCGAATATTTTCTGGCTCTTCATACACCGCACGCGGTGTGCCAATTTGTTCAATCACCCCTTCTTGCATGACGACCACACGATCCGACATGGATAATGCTTCTTCTTGATCGTGTGTCACAAAAATAAATGTGATGCCTAATTGATTTTGTAATTGCTTTAATTCTAACTGCATCATTTTGCGCAAACGATAATCGAGCGAGCTTAAAGGCTCATCAAGTAATAATACTAAAGGCTTATTAATTACCGCGCGCGCAATCGCCACACGTTGTTGCTGCCCACCACTTAATTGCTGTGGTTTACGTTGCGCCAAATGCGCAAGCTTTACCATTTGCAGTGCTTCCATTACTCGATGATCCACTTCATCTTTGGGTAAACGTTTGCAACGCAAACCAAAGGCAACGTTATCAATTACTGTCATGTGTGGGAAAAGCGCGTAACTTTGAAACACGGTATTCACATGACGATCTTGCGGAGGCAAATCTGTCACATCACGACTGTTGATAAAAATTTTACCGCTGGAGGGTTCTTCAAAACCGGAAAGCAAACGCAACATGGTTGTTTTACCACAACCGGAAGGGCCTAATAATGTGAGAAATTCGCCGTTTTTCACATCTAAGTGAATATCGTGCAACACCAAATGATCGTGAAAATATTTCGATACGCCACGGAATTCGATGACATTATGCATGCTGATATTTACCCCCCACAGAATCGCGGAGAATGGGACAAGCTGCTAGTGATGTCAAGCGTTTGGCCATAGCGGATAATCAGCAACAGTGTTGTTGATTATCCGGATAAACAGCGGTAGCATTGTTGATATGAAACCCTTTATCCGCCAAGTGAATCTGCTCAAGCTCTTGCAAAAGAAATCCTTTTTTTTGCTTGGGCCTCGTGCTACCGGAAAAAGCTTTCTGATTCGCGAACAATTAGGCCAATCAGCCATTACGTTCAATCTATTAAACTCTGAACTTTACCTACGCCTGTCGTCGCACCCTTCTGATTTAGAACTCATGATAGATGCACACATGCACAAACAAGAACATAAAATTGTAGCCATCGATGAAATTCAAAAGCTACCGCATTTACTTGATGAAGTGCATCGTTTAATTGAAAGTAAAAAAATACGCTTTTTACTCACTGGTAGCAGCGCACGTAAATTAAAATATGGCCACGCCAATCTGCTTGCGGGGCGCGCCTGGATAGCTCATTTGTTCCCTTTGAGCTGGAGTGAAATTCCTACCTTTCAGCTAGATCATTATCTCCGCTACGGTGGATTACCCGCTGTTTATACAAGCGAAGAGCCCGAAGAAGAACTCCGGGCTTATGCGAAAACATATCTTTATGAAGAAATTCAAGCAGAAGGCTTGGTAAGAAAACTGCCGCAGTTTTCACGTTTTTTAACAACCGCTGCATTAGCCAATGGACAATTATTGAATTTTGCACAAATCGCTAGCGATTGCGAAGTGCCGGCGTCCACTATTCGCGAATATTATTCTATTTTGGAAGATACGTTACTTGGCTTTATGTTGCCGCCCTGGACAAAATCGAAAAAACGCAAAGCCTTGAGCACCGCTAAATTTTATTTATTTGATACAGGTATCACACATACTCTCGCCAATACAAAAGTCTTAGAACGCAATTCTGATTTATATGGCCGAAGCTTTGAACATTGGATAGCTATGGAATTAAGAAGTTATTTAAGTTATCGACGCCTCGATGAAGAAATGTTTTTTTGGCGAAGCAAACATCAACATGAAGTCGACTTCATTATTGGTAGTCACACAGCCATTGAAACAAAAACAACCCGCCGAGTAACGACACAAGATCTTAGAGGATTACGTGCTTTGCAAGAAGAAAATATCTGCAAAAAACTTATCTTGGTTTCACAAGATACTAATGAAACGAAGCAAGGCAATTTATTTTGCATGCATTGGAAAACTTTTATAGAACAACTATGGGCAGACAAACTCTTCTAGTTTTTTTCCACCATCCCATTATCAATCCACTCACACAACATGTGGCAAAGTAAATTATGCGCTTCTTGAATGCGCGCTGTAGTTTTTGACGGGATAACAAAACAAGTATCGACTAAGGTTTTTAACTTGCCGCCATTGTGGCCTGCAAAACCAATGACATAAGCACCTTTTTCTCTTGCTACTTTTACTGCACGTAAAACATTTTCGCTATTACCTGAGGTTGATAATGCCATCACGATATCGCCTGCTTTACACAATCCTTCTAATTGGCGCGCAAAAATAATATTAAAATCATAATCATTCCCTAATGCAGTTAATACGGATGTATCTGTCGTTAACGCAATAGACGGAATCGCACGACGCTCATGTTTAAAGCGACCAATTAATTCGGCGGCCATATGTTGTGCATCGGCGGCACTGCCACCATTGCCTAACCAAAAAACGGTCGCACCTTGCTTGATACTATGCGTCATGTGTTGTGCCGTTTTTTCAATTTGCGGAATTAAATCAGACAATGTCGCAATCGTTTGTTGATGTTCATTTAAAATAGCGTTGATATCTAACATGATTAATCTCCCGCGATCATCATTTGTTCGATCAATACAGAACCTGTTTTTATATTACCGCGATGATCAACATCACTACCTACTGCTGCAATATGTTGAAACATCTCGCGCAAATTACCGGCGATCGTAATTTCATGTACTGGATATTGAATCTCACCCTGCTCTACCCAAAACCCAGCCGCACCTCGCGAATAATCACCGGTCAAAATATTCACACCCTGACCTAATAATTCGGTTACCAATAATCCGGTATGCATTTTTTTCACGACATCCTCAAGCTTTCCATCGGTTGGTTGCAATGATAAATTACGCACACCACCTGCATTACCCGTCGTAACCATTTTTAATTTGCGCGCGGTGTAACTATCCAACACATAACTTTTTAACACACCATTTTCAACAAACGTACGTGGATTTGCCATCACACCTTCAGCATCATACGGCACACTACCCCAACCTTTTAATTCATGCGGATTTTCGCTGATATTAATATTGTCGGGAAAAATCTTTTTGCCCAAATGATCGACCAAAAATGACGCGCGATGATATAAACGCCCACCTTCAATCGCACCAATAAAACTGCCTAATAAACTGCGCGCCATATCCGCATGAAAAATCACTGGCGCTTGACGTGTCGATAAACGTTTCGCATTCAGCCTTTTTAAAACACGTGCAGCAGCTCCTTCACCCACTTGTTTTGCCGAAGACAATGCTTCTGGCATACGCGATTGCGTGTAATCATAATCACGCTGCTTTTCATTTTTGCTTTCTGCAATCACACTGCAATTTAAAAAATGACGCGTAGAAAAATAATGCCCCATGAAATCAGCGCTATTGGCATAAAGATGAAAACTTTTATATGTGCTTAATCCTGCGCCTTCCGAATTAGTAATTTTTTTGTCGTAATGTCGTGCCACTTGTTCACATTCTGTGGCTAATTCAATACCAGCGGCTACCTCAATATCCCATGGATGACATAAATCTAATTCAGGATAATGTTTTGCTAATAAATGCGCATCTGCCAAACCATGACAGGGATCAGCTTGTGTTGCACGCGCAATATCACACGCGGCAAGCACGGCATTGTGTAATGATTCTTGGCGGATATCCGTACAACTACTGCTACCTCGTTGCTTACCTATATATACCGTAATATCAATGCTTTTATCGCGCTGATATTCTAGTGTCTCAACTTCGCCTAAGCGAACACTTACCGCAAATCCATCACTGCTATTCACGGTGACTTCAGCATCTGTTGCACCCTGTTTTTTTGCCAACGCTACTATATCGCGAGCAACTGTTTGCCAATGTGAAACATCTACCATTGATTAATCCTTATGCAACTTTTCTTTAAACGCCATGGGTGTTGGATATTTTAATACCACCCAATAACACGAAATAACAAACGTAAACATGGTTGTCGCTTGAATTAAATAATTTACTTTCGCGCTAATTAACGCGGCATGAAATGCCATTGCTCCCAATAACAATGAAAATTCACTGGTTTGCCCTAAACGCACACCTGCTTCAGTAGCAATCATTTCACTTTCTTTGGATCGACGTAATAAAAAACGAAATAAACCCGGCTTTACCATCATTAACACAATACTTAAAATAAGTGCGGGCACTAATATTTCCGGCAAATAATTCAAATCAAAACTGGCGCCAATAGCAAAGAAAAACATCACCAAACAAAAATCTCGGATAGGTCGTAAATTATCCGTGATGTAATGTGCAATAGGCCCTTCGGCAATCGCAATACCTCCAATAAACGCACCAATTTCATGCGACAATCCAAATAGCACAGCTAATTTGGCCATGGCCAAGCACCAGGCAATCGCCACCAAAAAAACGTATTCTTGTACACGTCCAAATTTTGTGAGCAAAGGTCGCAACACACGGCGCTCGACAATAAAAGCAATTAAAAACAAGGCTGGCAACGTTAATATGACTTGACCGACATTCCACCAATAAGGCTCGGAACTACTCATGCCATTTAGCCACAACATGGCTACAATCGCGATTAAATCCTGCATTAACAAAATACCAATCATCACCTCACCTATCCGCTGATGGTGCAATGTAGCCGAAGGCAATAATTTTAATCCAACAATCGTACTGGAAAACATCATGGACGCACCCAACACAATAGATTCAATCCACGTAAATCCCCATAAATATCCCATCACTACACCGATGACCATAAATACAATGGAGCTGACAAAAGCAATCCAACTGATTTTGCGAAACATGTGCAGCAAATCCAATGGATTTAATTCAACGCCCAACAAAAACAATAAGAAAATAATACCGACATCGCCGACTTGGCTTGCTAATGTTGCATTGGGAATTAATTTAAGCCCCCACGGGCCTAATAAAACACCGAGCAATAAGTAGGCCACTAACAAGGATTGACGAGTGAACAAAACCAACGTAGACAAAACGGCAGCGCCCGTAAACACTAAGAAAATATGCACTAAAATGATATTGCTTCCCATAAATTTTTTATGCATCCTCACGTTATCAAGGCCCGCATCTTATATTGGTTAAAAAGGAAAAGCTATGCAGCACCAAACCCTTTCTTTTGTCACACGCAAACGCGGGTTGCTCAACATTACGCAGGACATTAATGCTGCCATCCAAAAGGCCGCCATCACCCAAGGTTTGTGCCATTTGTTCATTCAACACACCAGCGCATCACTATTAATTAACGAAAATTCGGATCCTGATGTATTGCATGATCTAGAAAATTTTATGCAAAAGCTGATACCTGACAATAATGCACTTTATACACACACCACTGAAGGCGTTGATGATATGCCAGCGCATATTCGCTGCGCTCTCACACAAACGCATTTAACCATTCCTATTCAACACGGAAAATTAGCGCTCGGCACCTGGCAGGCAGTTTATTTGTGGGAACATCGGATCGGAGAGAAAACACGTCACGTTGTAGTGACGTGTAATTCATAAATTTATTTAACGAGATCTAAAACTAGCACGCCCAATACTATTCGCTGTTGAATGTTGCCTATTTATCTCTTCCCATTTCGAATCTTTTGAATCTGCTTTTGAATCCGACACAGGCGGCTGATTTTCCTCATCACCTTCGATGTGCCAGTTTCTTGCCCTTGCAAAATTTATCATCTGCGCATGAGCATTTGCATCTGGCATATTAATCACTACACATCTTTGATCTTGAGGAATTTTACTTGCATCAAAACTTGCTTCCATTGCCTTCATCATCGTTTCCCAGTCTTTGGCGCTTCCACTCAATACTAATTTGCCACTGGCTTCTTCAAAAGAGTACTGCAATTTTTGCTCTGTTTTTTCGTGCTGCTCCTCAGAAGCTGATTTCGCTGTCTTTGCACTGAAGTGAAATTTTGTTTCTAAAATCGGCGCAATTACCTTTGGGTCGAAACGTCCATTACTCGCAACCACCTGCGCCGCTTCTTTTTTTGATTTTGGTTTTGGTTGTTCTAATTTTTCCCTCTCTAGTTCTTTTAACTTTCCTTTTTCAGCTTCCGCAGCAATTGCTTCGTTTCTCAATTTTTCGTCAGCTGCTTTCTTTTTTTCTACATCCTTTTCAGCGACTATTTTTCTAAAAACCGATTTAGCTGGTTTTTTATTTTCATCATGTTTGTGCTGCACTGCGAACTTACTCTCTTCGAGGATAATACGCTCACGCGCCTCACGATCAAGCCTGTTAGGATCATATGCTTTCTTTGCATCTTCTTCTTTGGCATCTGCATGAAATTTTAATTTCCTCTTTCTGCCATCTTCTGATACTGGTTTTTTATTCGAGCCTATATTCCTATCTTTTGTTGATGACCCTTTTTCCTTATTAAAATGTGTCTCTATTGGCGCAAGAAGCGAACTTACGCCAAGCAGCGCATCTTGCAAGGTTTCATTATGTGGAGATTCTTTGCATTTAACTTGAATGATTTTTTGTAAATCTCTTAATTTATTTAAATGCCCTTCAAACGCTTGAGTAATCTCTTCAGCGTCAGGCACAACAAAAACATCGCTCTCTTCACTATTTTGTGTCAGTGCCAAATCATGAATAAATGCTTCTACCGCTTGTGCATTTTCTAAATTAAGCGCTCTAAATTTTTTCCAACATTGACTACGTGTCATAAAAACCTCAAAAATTAAGCATTTCTTGCCTTCAGTATAGGCCAATAAACCTTAAGGTTGGATTAACTCTTTGACAGGAGCGAAAGATTTTCTATGGATGGGCGTAGGGCCAAAACGCTTCAAAAGCTCGCGGTGACGCTCAGTTCCATAACCTTTATGACGTTGAAATTCATACTCAGGATACTGCATAGCCCATACGTGAATCATTTCATGATCACGCGCCACTTTGGCAATAATAGACGCCGCGCTCACCGCCGGCACTAAACGATCACCACCAATCACAGGGATAACTTGGCAAGGTAATTGCGGGGCAAATTTGCCATCGACAATTGCGCATTCTGGTTTTATTTTTAACGCATGGAATGCACGCTGCATGGCAAGAAAACTCGCTTGCAAAATATTGATCGTATCAATTTCTTCCACTTCCGCGCGACCAATTGCCCAACTTAATGCACACTCTTTAATCTTCAATGTTAAATATTCACGTTTTTTTTCGCTCAATAATTTAGAATCATTTAATCCATCGATGGGTTTTGCAGGATCTAAAATAACAGCTGCTGCAATGACAGGACCCGCCAAAGGCCCACGACCTACTTCGTCTAATCCTGCATGGAATGATGGAAAAACATTGAGTTTCACGAGTACATCCTTGTAATGCCAGACCCCGCAATAAATGCGGGGTGACAATTTTATTGATTAACGATTATTTACTCCTGACAAACCAAATTACCGTTTTGATTTACTACGTTGGAACATTGCAAAGCATTATTCATTGTCGTAGCAATCCAATTACCATTTTGTGTTTGGCACGTACAGGACAAACCACCAAAACCATCGGAATGGCAACTATGGCAAGTTTGTTGATAAGAACCATTAGGCAATGGATTCACCACGGGAACTGGTGGTGGCACCGGTACAGGTGGCGGCACAAGCAATTGACAAACCAAATGACCATTTTGATTAACAATGCGCGGACATTCTTGAATATTTGTCATTGACGTACCAACCCAATTACCGTTTTGTGTTTGGCACACACATGACAAACCATAACCGTTGGCCTGACAACTATGGCAAGTTTGCTGATAAGAACCATTCGGCAATGGATTTACCACAGGAACCGGCGGCGGCACTGGCGTTGGAATTGGCGCTTGAATATTCCCTTGATTAGGCACGATATGCGGCGTATTACCTTTATAAATAATCAACACGCTTTCGCCCACTTGTAAATTTGGATCTGTTTTTTGTTTCACATTTACTACAGAACCATATTGCGTTTTAACCGTATATTCGGTGCCTGTTTTGTGTGTGATGGCATGTTCTGTTAAACCACCAATCACTGCACCTAATACTGCACCAGCGGCAGCGTCTTCAACTCTGGCTGTTTTATTACTGGTCAAACGTGAACCACCGTAACCACCCGCCGCTGCACCTGCAAGAACACCAACATCACTGCCGCTAGATAATGTAATTTGTTTAGCGGCGACAATCACACCTGGCGTACTGGTATACATGCCATTGGCCGGCATTTGCGTAATGGTACAAGCAGATAAAAATGGGAAAATAAGAATGAACGCAAAGAGTTTTCGACAACATTTCATGGGATACGCCCTCTTTTATAAAGTAAAAACCGCGGCAAGCTTAGCAGATCTTTTAGGAGGAACTATATAGCACGCCACTTTTTTTCAAACTTGGCGAACTCGGCGGCATTAACGGCATACTCACCGGCACCCCTTCAAGACACGTTGCCATCTCATTGACTAATTTTGCGTCACTAGAATTATTCATTACTGCTTTTACAGTGCCATAAAGAGTGGCAATTTTTTTAACTTTCTCAACATCTGCAACCTTTTCCTGCACCCATGCAACAGTCGACTTCAATACCTCCTCTATTTTTTCCCTAGCGAACTGCTTTAAAAAAACTAACACGTTGGCACAAAACTGTTGGAAAAATTTCCAGCGAAACTCTTCTTTTATTTCCGGATTAAAAATTAATCCTTCAATTTGATCGAGAATAAATGGCATTACATCATTCGAGTCATGCAGCTGAAAATATAGCTCCTCCAACTCTTCTCGAAAATATTTTTCCATGCCTTGTTGGTAACAAACCTCTGTACGTAAGATTCTATCCAGAAGACACGAAGAAACGTTACTGGCTTCTAATGCTTCCAATGAAATTAAAGAACATAATTTTCGTAACCATGCATCAAGCGCTTTTACTGCGCAATCAATATCCGAAATACAAACACCAACACGACCACCAACGTTGTTTTTAAAAATCACTACTTCACTTTCAGACCAAATCTTCGTTGCTTTCCTTGCAATACTTAAATGATACGACACCCCATATAACAATCTAAAAATCTTAGCCACATTTTCTTCAAGCCCAACACGCTCATCTGACGCTAGTTTTAATGAGAGACCACGATTAGGAGAACTTGGAAACATTCCAGACAACGAAGAGAAAGAAAATGACAACTTGGAAGGACTGGAAGGTGGCGTTACTGGAGAAGAAGTTAGTCCGGCAGCAACGGCCAATTTATTTCTTCCCTCTGTACCACGAGAAGTGAGCTCTCCACTACTTCGAGGACTTTGAAAACCATCCGCCGCTACCGTCTTTGAACTCACTCCTGCTTTACTACTCGCATCAGAAATAATTAGCGCACCTTTGCGCAACGAAACAATTGCCGCATACACCTCACACACTAATCGAATTAACTCTATCGTTTCTTGCTCCACTGAACTAAATACAACACTTTTATTATTAATAAATTCTTCTATTACTTTATGCGCGATGGTAGCCCGCAATGTACGTCCATTTCCTTCTCCTTTACTTAAGCTATAAGTTAGAAAAATAAACGAAAGCGTATCAATCTTTATATACCCACTCAGCTCTTCAAATTTACCTTTGCACAATAAATCATAACAACGTTTTTTTTCCTGAGCTGTCAGCTCTCGTTTTAAACTGGCTCTATCAATTAACTTAACAAACTCAACAAAATCATCGCGCACCAGATGATCGAGATATTTTTTAATCGTATCTGATCGCAAACAAAAATCTGGGGTTCTAAATATTTCTCTTATATAATCAACAAGCTCAGATTCGATTTTTATTTTAGCTTGATCATCAGCAATTTTATAGCGCTCACCTAACTCGCGCAAACGACGCTTTTCTTCATAATCTAAATCATTTTCCATGCTATACGATCTAGATAACAATTCAGCAAACCAGCGATCTGGCACAAAAACAGGCTCACCATTTTTCCAACCTGACAGTAAAGAAGGGAAAACTGATCGTGGAATATTGATAATATTCGCATCCTCGAAATCCCTCATTTCTCTTGTTTTATCACCATCTTCATGCCCACCAGATTCACTAAGCTCTAATTTTTGATATTTTATTTTCAACTTTTCTTTTAACTTACTATTGGCTTCTTCTTCCTCCTTCCGCATATATCTGCAGTAAATCGCAAACAAACCATAAGGCCCTATTTCCAAATGGCCCAACAAACCCATCAAAGAATTAAGCGGCACATTAATGCTGCCACCCATGTCTTTTAATAACCCAAAAATTTTTTCTAGCTGTTCATCACTGATGTGCGAAGGCATCTCAAGTTGCTCCAAGCGATTTAGACCGCCGGATTGTATCTTACCCTTGAATGGAACAAAATCTCACTTCTTAATAAAACCTTAAGAAAACTACTTTACACTCGCGCTCCAATGCCAATTTACAGAGGATTCTTGGATGAAAACTGCAGCACAAGAAATAGAACGCATCAACGCACTGACTAACCCTCAGGAAATCATGCGTGCGCTTGCTGAACTACAACAAATTTTTAAAACACTCAGCGGTCAAGAAAAAATCGATTTTCTACAAACAACATGTAAATCCAAGTGGTCCAATAGACCCACAACATTATGCTCACATTTTATAGCTATTCAGTCAGAGTCTATCATCGAGCAATATTTCAAATTAGTTACTAACGCACTAGACGCTGAGGATATTAGCGCTGAAACAAAGCTTTCACTTTTAGAACAACAAGTTTCTGATTGCATGGAAACACGAGCTAGCCCCACTCACCTTAATATGCGTTTTTCTGCTATTAAATATGGCTTAATTCCCACGCTCACTATATTACTTGAAGCTAAAAACATCCCCCGAGAAGAAAAGCTTAAATTCCTGCAAAAGCAAATTACTCACTACGGAGAAATTTTATTTACTACCCGCGAAGAATTAACCTTAGTATCCTTAAAAATCGCTCTGCCTTATTTAAAAACACCCGCCGACCTGAAAATAATTTTTCCCATAGCGCCACTACCAACACTTAAAGAAACAATCAAAGGCGTGACTCAGTTAAACCCTTTTATGGAGGCACGGTTAATTGAACTTGGGCTACTAGATTTAACAGAAGAAACACCTGCTAAACTTTACGCAGAAACACTTGAATCAAACCCCAACTCCGCTGCAAATTACTATTTGGCTTGTTTGATACTTGCAGGAAAAGCCAAAGGCGAAGATTTACTTGATAGCAGCGATGTTGTTAATACACTAACACCCATTGAACATACAGGGCCTTTTAAAATAAAATTAACGCCTGAAAAATATGCATTGTTTTTACTCAATCGCGTATCTACAAACAGTGCTGTTTATGAAGAAGCCACAAAAAAAATTGGGTTCCTATCAACATCTTGGACTGCCACACTATTCGACACAGCATCTACTGTTGCTCCCTCAAGTATTGTTTCATTTGCGCGACGATATATCACGCCATCAAACTCTTAATACTCTCCACCGCTTTTTCGCTGGCGTTGCAGCGTAATTGCAAATGAAGTTCGGTAAAACGTTCGATGAGTTTAGTTGGCGGTTCAGTAAAATAACGCAGCAAACTGTTGGCAATATTTTCAGCAGTAGCATCGCGCTGAATAAATTCAGGTACGATATTTTCACCCGCTAAAATATTAGGCAATGAAAATTGTTTTATTTTCACTAAGTGCTTGGCGATAAAATAAGATAACGCGGAGCCTGCATACACAACAACCATCGGGCGTTTTACTAACATTGCTTCTAATGCCGCGGTTCCACTCGCCAATCCAACGACATCACAAGCAGTTAATACTTGTTGCGATTGGCAATCAAAAATCGTTAATGGCAAATCAGGCGCCAGTGTTTTCCATTGTTCGGCAAACTGTTCATGCCTTTTTTTATTTACCGCTGGGCTAATAAAAATTAAATGTGGATCGCGCGCGAAACACAATTTAGCCGCGGCTAATAATTTCGGACCAATATGTTTTATTTCACCGGCACGACTGCCCGGCAATAAGGCAATAATTTTTTTATCTTGCGGCAAATGCAATAACTCACGCGCGGCGTTTTTATCAGATACTAAAGGAATTCGATCCGCTAACGGATGGCCAATATATACCGCTGGCACTTGGTATTTGTCATAAATTGCTTTTTCGAAAGGAAACAGCGTCAGCATTAAATCAACGGCTTGAGCGATTTTATGAATGCGCTTTTCACGCCACGCCCAAATAGTTGGGCTATTGTAATGCACAGTTTTAATGCCGGCTTTTTTTAATGCTATTTCAATGGGCAAATTAAAATCGGGGGCATCAATGCCAATGTACACATCGGGTGGATTTTGCAAAAAATGATTTTTAACTTTATTTCGCAACGACAATAATTCAAATAATTTAACGATGACTTCACTAAACCCCATCACCGATAATTTTTCCATGGGAAATAATGTGGTAGCTCCCGCGCTTAACATTTGCGGGCCTGCTACGCCTATGATTTCTGCTTGAGGATAAAGATTTTTTAATGAATGAATTAATGAAGCACCGAGCAAATCGCCCGAAGCTTCACCTGCTACGATAGCAATACGCATGATAATTAACGAATAATTCCGCGGGTAGATTTTGTTAACGCATCAATTAACAATTGCACATGCGAACATTCAGCCACCATCGGTTTTAATTGTTCAATCGCTTGCGGCACCGTTAATCCTTGACGGAAAATAACTTTGTAGGCATTTTTCAAATGATTCATGTCATCACTGGTAAACCCATGACGTTTTAAACCTTCGGTATTTAATCCACAGGCAGCGGCATCATGACCTGAACCTGAGGCAATAATAAATGGCAATACATCTTTGCCAACAGGTGTAGCAGCTGCAACAAAACTGTATTTACCAATCGTGCAGAACTGATGCACCATACTAAAACCACTTAAAATTGCATAATCTTCAACGATGACATGCCCAGCAAGCGATGCATTATTAGAAAAAATAGTGTGGTTACCAATTTGGCAATCGTGCGCGATATGCGTGTAGGCCATAAATAAATTATTGTCACCAATCGTGGTCGCTTCATTTTCAATCGAGGCGCGGTGAATCGTACAAAACTCACGAAAAATATTGTTATCACCAATCTGTAAATATGTTTTTTCACCTTTATATTTTTTATCTTGGGTGTCTTCACCGACGGAAGCGAATTGATAAATCTTATTGAATTTGCCAATTTTAGCCGGCCCTTTAATCACCGCATGTGGTGCAACCCATGTACCTTCACCAATTTCAACATCTGGCCCAATCACAGCCCACGCACCAATCGTGACATCTTTGCCAATTTTGGCAGATGCATCAACGCTCGCACGCTCATCAATTTGTTGGCTCGCAATTTCTCTGCCGGCTAACATAATTTCAGCGCTACAAACTACTTTATCATCCACGCGCGCTTCACCGATTAATTTCCACACATCACGTTTGCCACGCTCTATTTCGACATGCAAAATCATTTGATCGCCGGGGCTGACCATTTGTTTAAAGCGCGCATTATCAATGCCGGCAAAAAAATACAAATGTTTGCTTGGATCCATATCATGCTGGGTACGAAATACTAAAATGCCAGCGGCTTGTGCCATGGCTTCTAAAATAATCACGCCCGGCATTAAAGGACGTTCAGGAAAATGTCCGGCAAAATACGGTTCATTCATCGACACATTTTTTAACGCCGTAATACTTTTTCCTACTTCAATATCGAGCACACGATCAATTAATAAAAACGGAAAACGATGCGGTAAATATTCTAAAATTTGGTGAATATCCATAGTTTCTTTATTCATCATTTGCTCCCAATTGTTTTTCCAACGCCGCGATGCGATCAAATAATTTATCCAGATGTCGCAAGCGCACGGTCATTTTCTGCCAATCTTTATTTTTCTGAATGATCGTTGCAGACGAATAAATACCTGGCTCATTGATTGTTTTGCTCACACCACTCATCGCGGTAATCACGGTTTGATCTGGAATGGTTAAATGCCCAGAAATACCAACACTTCCTGCAATTAAACAATGTTTGCCAATCGTGACACTGCCAGCAATAGCCGTGCATGCTGCAATGGCTGTGTGCGCACCAATACGTACATTGTGTGCAATTTGAATTTGATTATCCAAACGCACACCGTCTTCAATCACTGTGTCATCAATCGCGCCACGATCTATTGTTGTATTCGCGCCAACTTCAACATCATTACCAATCACCGCGCGGCCTAATTGCGGAACTTTTACCCAACGCGCGCCATCACGTGCATTACCAAAACCATCACTACCAATCACTGCACCACTATGTATCATGACACGCTCACCTATTTGCGTACCATCATAGATAGTGACATGTGGCCATAAACAACTGTCGGCACCAATTGTTGAATGATCGCCAATCACACAATACGCACCAATGCGAGCACTTTTATGAATATGACAATGCTTTCCAATCACTGCTGTTGGATGAATACCAACGTCTGGCAATGATCGGGTATCAAATAAACCTGCGACTTTTGCAAAAATAAGATAAGGGTTGGCTGTCACCAACACAGGCACCGAAGAAAGTGCCGCATTTTCTTTGTTTAAAATAACAGCGGATGCTTTCGTATGTGCTAAATCTTTTTTATAACGTGGATTTTCAAGAAAACTAATGTGACCAGATGTTGCTGTCGCTAAAGGCGACACACCAATAATAGAAACATCATTTGGGCCTTGATAATCAAGGCCCAATGTTGATGCAATATCAGATAATAAAAGTGACACTGATGTTAATTAGCCCAAAGCCTTAAGCACAGCAGGCGTAACATCCATATCAGGCTGCATGTAAGGAACAGCGGCGCGTTGTACGATCAATGTATAACCACCGTCTTTCGCTACTGTGGCAACTGCATTATTCAAACTGCCCATAAATTTTTGCATGTCAGCTGATTGCGCTGCATTCAAATCTTTTTGATACGATTGAACCATCGCTTGAAAATCATCTTTATCTTTGGTGGCTTTTTCTTGTAATTTTGTACGATCAGCTGCACTCATCACAGAAGCATTACGATTGAGGTTATTCACTTCATCTTGTAATTGCTTTTGGGCCGCTTCAATTTTTTGCTGGCGGGGTTGGAATTGCGCTTGCAATTGCTTATTGATGGCTAACACTTGTGAAGATTTTTGCATAATTTGTTGCATATCTAATACGCCGATTTTAGCAACGGGCGCTGCTTGTGCAAAAACACTACCGGCAAACAAAATAGCTACCGCAGGTAACACAACTTTGAACAACTTCTTCATAACGATCTTCTCCTTGAGGTTAATAAAATTAAAAACTGGTGCCAATATTAAAACTAAATGGTTCAGTCTGATCTTGTGGCTTCGGATTGAGCGCTTTAGCGAGAGCCACTTCCAACACCGCATTTAATATAGGTAAGCGCCACTGAATATCAAAACCGGTGGAATAACGCAACTGTCCAAGATTGATACCGACTTGTTGCTGCCCAATATTATACACATTGCGCGTCGCATACACGTCACCACTGTCCACAAACACGCTGGTACGCACATTATCTTTATCAATAGGATTAGGAAAAATAAATTCTGCACTGCCTGCAATTAATGCATTACCACCCATTGGATTGCCTTGATTATCTTGAGGACCCAAGGTGTTGGTTTCATAACCACGCACAGCACCATCGTACCCTAAACCACCAGCATAATAATTCACGAAAAACGGCAGGCCTTGCGTGCGGCCATAACCATTACCATAACCTAATGCGCCACTGAATCCAGCGATATACTCATGGCTTTCACTCAATGGCTGATATAAATGTGCTTGATAAGTGGCTGTATAATAATCCAATGCATTACCTGACAATGGCCCTGATGCCGACACATTAAATTGTTGGTAACTACCATCAGTAGGCAAATAAGCTCGATCCAAATCATTGCGCGTTAAACCAAAACTTAATAACGTTTGATTAAATGCAGACCCTTGTGCGGCAGCAAAACTTTGTACTTGAATCGATGGATTATCGCCCAAATGCAATGTGGTACGTTGTGCACCCACACCGAATTGATAACTGTCTTCTTCACTAAACGGAATACTGTACGTCAACATGCCGCCATACGTGGTAAAACTATATGGCTCTAAATTCACAGCACCTGGCGTTGTTTCTGTATTGTAAACATTGAAACCACGTTGCACACCATCGGCGGTGTAATAAGGATTATTGTAATTAAAACTATATGTTCGTGCGTATTCACTACGATTAAAATTAAGGCCTACTGATCTGCCAGTACCTAAGAAATTACTTTCATTAACACCTGCTTGCAACACCACGCCATCGGTACTATAGCCTGCACCAAAAGTCGCTTGCGCAGAAGGTGTTTCCGTTACTTTATAATCTAGATCTACTTGATTAGGCGAATTTGGCACCGGGGTTACATTTTCTTGCACATGCTGGAAAAACCCGAGCAAATTAATTTGACGCTTCGATTCGCGAATATTTTTAACGGAAGCCACTTCACCTTCCATTTGTCGCATAGAACTACGCAACACAGAATCAGACGTAGCCGTATTACCGGAAAAATGCACATAACGAATATAAATACGATTCCCAGGACGAATAACGAAATGCACAAACAATGTTTTATTTTGTTCGTTAACGACAGGCTCTGTTTTAATATCGGCAAACGTATAACCAACATTACCTAACGCATCACCCATTGCTTTAGTTGCGGCTTCCAGTTTTGATTTGGAAAATACCATGCCCGATTTTAATTCTTTCACGGCAGGTAACGCCAAAAATGTGGCTTTAGGCAAAATCAGTTGCCCACTTAAATCAAAACCACTGAAGTGGTATTGCGCACCTTCAGTCACGTGAATAATTAATGTCACATATTCACGATTAGGTGTTAACACCGCATGCGCACTATCTACTTTAAAATGGATATACCCACGATCAAGATAATAATCACTTAACGCTTGCAATGATTTATTTAAATCTTGCGCTGAATAATGATCATGATGCGTGACAAATGAATCCCATTTAGGCGCGGTCAATGTTAGGGCATTAATCAAATCACTGGCAGAAAACACTTTATTCCCAGTAATTTGAATTTTCTTCACCAACACTACTCGCCCTTCTGAAATTTTAATATCCACCGCAACACGCTGACGTGATTTTGGTGTGATGTTAGTCACCACATACGCGTTGTAATGTCCTTCTTGGTAATATTCATCTTCTAAACTTGTCACGACTTCATCAAGCGTGGATTGATTAAATACTTGTCCACGAACGAGCCCTAAACTTTTTAAGACTTTATCAATCTGATCTTTAGTAATGAGTTTATTACCAGACACGGTAATGCTTGAAATGACAGGACGTTCACTCACTTTAATAATTAAGGCATTACCAACACGCGTTAAAGCAACATTATTAAAAAATCCGGTTTCATAGAGTGCAGTGATAATTTGCGTGCCTTTGGCTGACGTAAAAGTTTGCCCCACTTTAAGAGGCACATTTTTCATGACGGTGTTTTGATTAATTCCCTGCAACCCTTCAATACGAATTTGTTGCACGACAAAACTATCCGCGAAGGCTTGAGAGCTCAAAAGTAATAACGACAATAATAAAATTATTCTGCGTAAGAAATTCATCGATGTAGTGACACCCTTAAAAAAGTTTGGCGATTATAGAGACTTTAGCCGCCTAAGCCAAACCATAAAACACATAAAGCAAAAAGTGGTGCGGCAGTTGTGAGGCTGTCGATGCGATCGAGCAACCCACCATGCCCTGGCAACAGATGACCGCTGTCTTTCAATTTTTCCTGGCGCTTTAATAAGCTTTCATTCAAGTCGCCAATGATCGAAGCACCTGCTGTCAAAAGACTTAATAAGAGAAAAACAACCAAATGACCAGCACTCAAATGCAATCGTTGACTCATGATCAACGCCATGATCAATGCAACGCCTAAACCACCCCACACACCTTCCCAAGTTTTATTGGGGCTAATCGGTTCAATCAAGTGACGCTTGCCAAAACGCGTGCCTACAAAATATGCGCCCACATCGGCGCCAAAAATGATCAAGAATAACGTCAATAACCATAAGGAACGTTCTTGATAGAAATTTAAAAAACTAATCGCTAATAAACAAGGTACGAGTGCCACCACACCTAAGCACAAACGAAATACGGTTGATTGAACAAGCCATAATGCCCATGGTTTTGAGCGCGCATAAGCCCGAAGGAGCAAAGGAGACAACACTGTCACTGCCACGCTAGGTACAAACATCCATACCAATGGCAAACGCATACTGAATAAAAAAAGCGTCGCTAAGAAAAAGACAAAAAATAATCTAACAAAACCGATCTTTATTCCTGATAAACGCGCCCACTCCCAACCGGCCAGCAATGTGATCGCTCCCACTAGTAACGTCCATGACAGTGGTTTTAACGTAAACATAGCGAATAAAACCAACGCAAATAAAATCATCGCAGTCACAACTCGTTTGATCAACATGCTTTACTTTCTCCCTCTTCGTTTACGTTACCAAAGCGACGATCGCGCTTCGTGTAAAAATCCAATGCCTTAGTAAATTCACCCTCATCAAAATCGGGCCACAAGACATCTGTGAAATATAACTCGGTATAGGCCAATTGCCATAATAAAAAATTGCTCAAGCGTTGTTCACCCGAAGTACGAATCAGTAAATCAGGCGCTGGCAAATCTTGCGTTGCTAAATATGACGTAATTCTATCGGGCTGAATATCTGCTACTTGCAAATCGCCGTTGAGCACATCACGTGCAATTTGCTGACAAGCATTCACGATATCCCATTGTCCGCCGTAATCTACGGCGATTAATAATTTCATACCCGTATTATCTTTGGTCAATGCCTGCGCTTCCAAAATCGCGCTGTGTAATTCTGGATTAAACCGTGAAAGATTGCCAATCATGCGTAATTGAATATTATTTTCATGTAATTTTTTAATTTCTTGTTTCAATGCCGTGACAAATAAATTCATGAGAAAATCAATTTCAGTTTGTGGACGCTGCCAATTTTCACTGCTAAAAGCAAACAGCGTTAACACTTGAACACCTTTTTTTGCGGCGTTTTGAATGATCTGGCGCACCGTTTCAAAACCTTTTTTGTGCCCAGCCACGCGTGGTAAATGACGCGCTTTAGCCCAACGACCATTACCGTCCATAATGATGGCAATATGTTGTGGGCAAGTAGCAGACATTAATTTACTACCTTATCGCGTATATAAACTGGCATGGCTTGCTCAAGCGTGCAGGTTTTTCCTTGCGCAAAATCAATTTGTGCTAATTGCACAATGGTACGTGCCGAAGGATAAAGATCGATGTCCATTTTTTCACTCTCTTGCAACAATCCAACATGTTCTTCGCCTATTAACTGCATATCATGTTCACGATATTCGTAATTAGCCCAATACATTTCTTGCATACGCGCATCCATCCACGCCATTACTTTCGTCGTTCCTTTTTTTTGATAAGCGGCATACGCTAATGCACGCAATGTAGACACAGGTAACAACGGCAAATCATGCGCTACAGCAAATGCTTGCGCGATAGCACACGCCATACGCACACCGGTAAAACTACCCGGACCACGACCAAACGCAATGGCGGATAATTGCGAAAATGAAATGGCTGCTTCCGCCAGCAAACTCTCACACATCGGCAAAATTAAATTCGCGTGTTCGCGCGGCGCGATTTCAAAACGCTCAGTAATATTACCTTGGTGCAACAATGCAGTAGAACAGGCATTGGTTGATGTTTCGATAGCTAAAATAGTTGGCACAAGAAACCTTTACTCTTCTAAATACTGCAATTTATCTTCTTTTCCATTCCATTGTTCAGCATCCGGCGCAGGATCTTTTTTATGATTTAAATTCGGCCATTTTTTAGCAAGCTTGGCATTAATATCTTTAAATGACGCAAGATTTTGCGGTAAATCATCTTCTGAAAAAATAGCTTTGGAAGGACACTCGGGTTCACACAATGCGCAATCAATACATTCATCGGGATTAATGACTAAAAAATTAGGCCCCTCATAAAAGCAATCTACCGGGCATACTTCAACGCAATCGGTAAATTTACATTTAATACAATTTTCAGTGACAACAAATGCCATACCTCATCCTCTAGATTATTTTTTTCGGAAATCTCACTTCAACTTGCAATCCTTGACCGCTCGGCGGGCAACCTAATTTCACTTCCGCATTATGCAAACGCGAAATTTGTTGCACGATAGCCAATCCCAAACCGCTGCCCGTCACATTATTGCCTACGACGCGATAGAAACGTTCAAACACACGCGAGCGTAATTCCGCAGGAATTCCCGGGCCCGAATCCGCTACGCGAAATAAAATATAGTCTGTTTCTTCAGCGACAGTGATTTTAATATTACCGCGTTCCGGTGTGTAACGAATGGCGTTATCAACCAAATTGCGTATTAAAATACTTAATCCTGTTAAATTACCTTTAAGCATTAATATTGATGCCGTCGTATTTAATTCTAATTCAATTTGTTTAGCGACAGCGCTCGGTGCCAATTGCGCAATCACTTCGGTCACTAATTTAGAAAAATTAACGTCCGTGACATCATGCACACCATCGGCTTCTGGCACTAAACGACTTAATGTTAATAACTGCTGCACAATGTGTGCACTACGATCAACACCCAAAATAATATTTTGTAATAACGTGTGGCGCTCACTTTCATCATGTGTTTTGAGCGCGACTTGTGCTTGTGTTTTTAGCGCGGCCAACGGTGTGCGTAATTCATGCGCAGCATCCGCCGCAAAACGTTTCTCACGCTCAAACGCTTGACGTAACCGCAAAAATAATTGGTTTAATTCATCAATTAAGGGGCTAACTTCTACTGGGACGGATTGCACATCAACAGGTTCTAAATATGTTGGCGCACGATTTCGCACTTCGGCGGTTACCCGCTCCAAACTTTTCATTCCCCAGCCGACAATAAACCAAATTAATAATCCAGCAATCGGATAAATTAATAGCATGATGTAAATATCGTTTTGCGCAATACGATGGACTAATTGATCACGAATATCGTAGCGTTCCGCCACAATAAAATCCGCGTTCGTTTTCACATCATGCACTTTATATACACGCCACATACCAAAATGTTTTAACGCAATATCTGACAACCCCATCTGCGCTTCGTCTAAATTAATGTGCACATCGCGCGGCGAACTAAATAACAGCTTATGTTGCGCGCCCCATACTTGAAAATGATAACGTCCTTGATACATGAGGTATTTGCTTTTTGCTTGCTGCAAAACAACATCGAAATTACTTTGCGCTTGCGTAAGTTCTTGTGGAGTAAAGTGTACTGACATGATTGCTTCAAACGACAAACCGACTTGTTCTAATAACGCATCCATGTGTCCACGCACATCGGATTGCCCTAAATAATAATCGATCGCCGCATTTAACGATGTAATAAAAACAATCGCGATCAGTAAATTAACTAAGAGAAATCGGCGAATAGAACGTGTCATGTTTCTTTTTCTACCATATAACCCACACCACGAATGGTACGAATCACATCATTGCCAACTTTTTTGCGGATATTATGAATGTGAACTTCTAACGTATTGCTATCAACATCTTCTTCCCAACCATACAAACTTTGCGTCAGCAATTCACGCGACAATACATGCCCCGCGTTTTCTAACAATTTTTGCAATAAAGCAAATTCACGTCGCGGCAAACTCACGTTTTCCTCACCACGTTTAATCGTATGTGCAGCAGGATCTAAAGAAAGGTCTTTGTAATTAATGACAGGTAATGCACGTGCGGAAAAACGACGTTGCAATGCGCGCAAGCGTGCGCACAATTCTTCCATCTCAAAAGGTTTAGTTAAATAATCATCGGCGCCACTGTCCAATCCTTTAACGCGATCATTCAAGGTATCTTGCGCCGTTAAAATTAAAACCGGAATGGTAATGCCTTCTTTGCGTACCGTTTGCAAAACGGTTAAACCACTGACTTTGGGCAACCCCAAATCTAAAACGACAATATCAAATTTTTCTAAATCTGCATTTTTAAACTGTAATGCGTGAATAGCGGCTTGACCATCTTTGACCCAATCGATCACATGTCCATCGTGCTTCAACCCTGCTCGTATGCCAAACCCAAGCAGCTCGTCATCCTCAACCAGTAGTACCCGCATAAATCCTCCACCTTTAATAAGGCGTTATAACGCAGATGAGCATGTTTGTTCAACCGCATCGATCGATTTGGCAATATCTTTACTGAAATTTTCATAACCTTGCTCGGTAACCACGATGTTATCTTCGATACGAATACCGCCAAAATCAAGATAAGATGCGAGTGCTTCATAGTTAATATATTGAGTAAATTTGTTTTGTTGCTGCCATTGGCGAATCAAAAGCGGAATAAAATAAATACCTGGTTCAACCGTTAACACATACCCCGGCATTAATGCGCGAGCAAAACGCAAATGATTCAACCCAAATTGTTCGCTACGTTTTATGTTATCTGGATAACCCACCGCGCTTTCACCCAACGCTTCCATATCATGCACATCTAAACCTAACGCATGCCCTAAACCATGCGGGAAAAATAATGCATACGCACCTTGCGCTACGGCTTCTTGCATATCGCCTTGCATCAAACCTAATTTTTTTAATCCTTCCATACCACACAACGCTGCTGCTAAATGCATATCACGATAAGAAACACCGGGTTTAATCATCGACAACGCCAGTGCTTGCATGTCGTGTACTAATTGATAAATTTCACGTTGCTTCGTGGAGAATTTTCCATTCACTGGAAACGTGCGCGTAATGTCGCTGGCATAAAACAACGGCGATGATGCAGCGGAATCATTTAAAATTAACTGCCCGTCTTGCATGACATTGTTATAATGTTCGTTGTGCAAAAATTCACCATGCACAGAAAAAATAATGGGATACGATAATTGCCTGCCATGCGCTATGGCTTCCGCACTCATTTGCGCAACAACTTCTTGTTCAACGATACCCGGGCGACTCATCTGCATCGCTAATTCATGCATGCGCTTGGTTACTTGCATCGCATTTTTTATTTCATTAATTTCTTCAGCCGACTTAACAATACGTTGCGCTACCACTTGCTGAATAAATGCTGAGGTTCCTTTTGCGGCCTCGCTTAAACTGATCTCTAATAATTGATGTAATTTTATTTTGCTTTCACCACGAAATTGCGGCAGAAAATGCACAGTACGATTTTGTTTTTTTGCGGCCTTGAGAAATGTTTCACAAGACTGCCAACTCATGACTTCTTTCATTCCTGTTTTTTGCGCTAAATCTTTTAATGTTGGCTGCTCACCCGTCCACACCATTTCTGCAACACTGACTTCATCACCCACCAAGTATTCTTTTTGTGCATCGATATCAATCATCACCGCAAGCTTGGGAAAAGCAAGTCCACAGTAATAAAGAAAACTGGACTCTTGGCGAAAAGGATAAAGATGTGCTTTATAACTCATGGGACTTTGTTCATGTCCCAATAAAAAAACCACGCCACTTTTCAATGCTGACAAAAGCTGTTGGCGACGCGTTTGGTAAGTTTTGTGATCGAACATGATATAAGTCCTAAAATTTCGATTCTAAACTCATCAACCACTTTGGCAAGCCTGGCATTTCGTAGTACCATCCGTGGGTTTTATCACTTATAAAGGAACCATCGTGTTCAGACCTGTATCGCTATATATCGGCCTACGTTACACCCGCGCGAAACGACGCAATCACTTCATCTCATTCATCTCGCTCACCTCTATGATCGGCATTGCCTTAGGTGTAATGGTGTTAATCACCGTGCTTTCCGTGATGAATGGTTTTGACCAACAAATTCGCCAACATTTTTTTGCGATGGCGCAACAGGTCACCGTGCGTGGTATGGATGGACAATTAGCCAATTGGGAAACGATGTCGAAAAAAATTACCCAAACCAATCCAGAAGTTATAGGCACAGCGCCTTATGTTGTCGGCCAAGGATTACTCACCAATAGCGGACAAAGCCAAGCCGTTTTAGTGTATGGCGTTGATGCGCAACGCGAACGACAAGTCTCTGAACTTTCACAAAAAATGGTCGAAGGAAAATTACGTGATTTACGCCCCAATCGTTTCGGTGTAGTCCTGGGTGCAAAACTCGCGCAAAATTTAGGCGTTGGCGTTGGTGGCAAAGTAAATTTATTAATTCCTAGTGCCTCATTCACCCCCGTCGGTGTTTTTCCACGCTTTAAACTTTTTACCGTCGTTGGCATTTTCAAAGTCGGCAATGGTTTTGGTTATGATGATCAATTTGCCTATATTGATATGCACGATGCGCAAACATTATTTATGTTGGGCACTCACGTAAGTGGCTTGCAATTAAAATTATCCAATATGTTTTTAGCGCCGCAAATTACACAAAATCTTACGCAACAATTACCCGCAGGTTATCTTGTGAGCGACTGGACACAAACCTATGGTGCTTTCTTTCAAGCTGTGAAGCTTGAAAAAACCATGATGTTTTTAATGTTAATTTTAATCATCGCCGTTGCGGCATTTAATTTAGTATCGTCGTTGGTGATGGTTGTTACTGACAAGAAATCAGACATCGCGATTTTGCGAACACTGGGCGCGACACCACGCATGATTTTATCTATCTTTATTGTGCAAGGTGCGATTGTCGGCATTGTAGGAACATTGATTGGATTAATCACGGGCGTGATTTTAGCGTTACATGTCACGGAATTAGTCAATTGGATACAAGCGATTTTTCATGTGCAATTACTTTCTTCCGATGTGTATTACGTTAATTATTTGCCGTCTAAATTAGAAGCAAGCGATGTATGGCATATTTGTTTACTCGCGCTAGCATTAAGTTTATTAGCCACCCTTTATCCCGCTTGGCGCGCATCGCGCACACAACCAGCAGAGGCATTACGTTATGAATAAGATTAATAAAGCAGCGGTTTTACAATGCGAAAATTTAGCCAAAACATTTCATGATGGTGCATTGCATGTCGACGTATTAAAGAAAATTAATTTTCAAGTAGCACCCGCTGAAAAAATTGCCATTATCGGCGCTTCGGGTTCTGGCAAAAGTACGTTATTACATTTGTTAGGTGGATTAGACACACCCACCCACGGCAAAATTTTAATTGCGGGCAAAGAAATGACCGCTTTAACCGATGCGCAACGCAGCAAATTACGCAATCAATATTTAGGCTTCATTTATCAATTCCATCATTTACTGCCAGAATTTACGGCATTAGAAAATGTGTGCATGCCATTACTATTGCGCGACATGCCAATTAAAGCGGCGAAAGAAAAAGCCATGCAATTATTAACGCGCGTAGGACTTGCGCAACGCACAGAACACAAGTTAGGCGAATTATCGGGTGGCGAACGACAACGTACTGCCATTGCACGCGCATTGGTCACCGACCCCGTTTGTGTATTAGCTGATGAACCCACAGGTAATTTGGATCAACGCACCGCCAGTTATATTTATGATTTGATGTTAGAACTAAACGATGTACTCGGCACAAGCTTTGTCATCGTCACACACGATCAGCGATTAAGTGAAAAAATGCAACGCACATTAAGTTTAGAAAATGGAATATTAAAGGAGTTGGCATCATGACGAGCCCAATCTATTTAAGCGTGGTCATTCCCGTTTACAATGAACAAGATAATTTAACCGCACTTTTTGATCGCCTCACTAAAGTTTGCGATGACCTTCAAAAACCTTATGAGATTATCTTTATTAATGATGGCAGTCGCGATAACTCTGAAAAAATCTTAAACGATTTACAAAAAAAACGCCCCAAACAAATTCGCGTGATTCATTTTAATGGCAACTTTGGTCAACACATGGCCATTATGGCTGGCTTTGAACGTGTGCGCGGCGATATCGTTGTTACACTCGATGCCGATTTACAAAATCCGCCTGAGCAAATTCCTAAATTAATTACAGCGATTGAAAATGGTCATGACACGGTCGGCGGCATTCGTTTAAACAGACAAGATTCTCGTTTTCGTCGCTACGCCTCGAAATTAAATAATAAAATTCGTCATTGCATCACCGGTATCAGCATGCAAGATCAAGGCTGTATGTTACGCGCTTACCGCAAACGCATTATTGATTTGATGGTCGCTTCCAGTGAAAGTTCTATTTTTATTCCAGCTGCCGCTTATATGTTATCGAGTAATCCGACAGAAGTTGAAGTCGAGCATAGCGAACGTGCCGCAGGCAAATCAAAATATAATCTCTATAAATTATTGCGTTTGAATTTTGATTTAATTACCGGCTACTCACTTGTGCCTTTACAAATGTTTACCGTTGTTGGCTTGCTCATTTCATTAGCCAGCTTTTTGTTTTTTATCTACATGGCATTGCGTCGATTATTCATTGGGCCGGAAGTGCATGGTGTTTTTACGCTGTTTGCGATTTTATATTTCTTGATGGGTATTGTTTTGATGGGGCTTGGCATTATGGGCGAATATATTGGACGTATTCATCAGAATTTACGCGCCAAACCACGTTTTGTGATTCAAGAAATCAAAGAAGATTTACATTAAATTTTCGCCTCTCCCCTTGGGGGAGAGGCAGCGCGCCGAAGTGACGAAGTCACATAGGCAAGCGGTGAGGGGTATTTGAAATTAAATTTTATTTTAAATAACCACCCTCACCCTACCCTCTCCCGCCAGCGGGAGAGGGGTTTTTTATTAAACATTAATTGAAACATCACTATGACCACACTTTGTCTAAAAATCGATGTCGATACTGAACGCGGAACACGCATCGGCGTACCCAACTTATTAACGTTATTTTCTGAACTACATATTCCTGCTACGTTTTTATTTTCTTTAGGTCCGGACAATACAGGTCGCGCACTAAAAAGAATTTTTCGACCTGGGTTTTTAAAAAAAGTTTCACGCACCAGTGTTATTTCAACCTACGGTATTCGCACATTATTAAATGGCGTATTAATTCCCGGGCCACATATCGCCAAAAAACATGCGGCTATTATGCGTGACACAAAAGCACAAGGTCATGAAGTCGGCATTCATTGTTATGATCATATTCGCTGGCAAGATGGTGTACATAAAATGTCGCCGGCGGAAGTCTCTGCCGAATTTGGCAAAGCATTAGCAAGCTTTGATCATGTATTTAATACACGCGCGCTCACGGCAGGCGCTGCTGGTTGGCAAGCCAATGATAAAAGTTTGCAAGCTTATGATGATGCGCACTTAACATATGCCAGCGATTGCCGCGGGAAAAATATATTTTTCCCAAAAACCAACAACACTATTTTTAAAACACCACAAATTCCAACCACGCTACCTACATTAGATGAATTAGTAGGCCGCCCTGAATTTCCTGAACATCAATTAATTGATTATTACTTATCATTAATCAAACCTAATCAATTAAATATCTTTACCATGCATGCGGAAATTGAAGGCATGGCAAAATTAGCTTGGTTCCGTGAATTTTTAATAAGGCTGCAAAAAAATCACATTGTTTTTCAAACCATGGAAACATTAGCGCGCGAATTATTACAACAACGTGACGCCATTCCAGTATGCGAATTTTTACAAGCTGAAGTGGATGGCCGTTCAGGCACGTTGGCTGTACAAGGAGATTGCGCATGAAAACAACAACGTTATTACGCCAATTAATTAACAGCAACACAACCACTCTCGCGCCTGGTGTATTTGATGGCTTATCCACATTATTAGCCAAACAGGCAGGATTCTCTGCCATTTATGCCAGTGGTGGTGCCATTTCTCGCAGTCATGGCTTGCCGGATTTAGGTTTATTATCTCTTGCAGAAATCACACCTGTGTTATCCCATATTGTGCGCGCGGCTGAAAATATTCCGGTAATTGCCGACGCTGACACAGGATTTCATCACATCGCTGAAACGGTTCGTGCATTTACGAATGCAGGCGTTGCAGGATTACACATTGAAGATCAAACATTTCCTAAACGTTGCGGGCATTTAGATGACAAAACGTTAGTCAGCACCGATGAGATGTGCGACAAAATTCGCGCAGCAAAACATTCTTGCACCGATAAAGACTTTGTCATTATTGCACGCACCGATGCTATTAGTGTTGAAGGTTTTGACCAAGCTTTAACGCGCGCTCATGCGTACAGCAATGCAGGCGCAGATATGATTTTTATTGAAGCACCTGAATCCGTTGAACAGATTGAAAAAATTGCTAAAGAAATTAAGACACCCAAACTCATTAATATGTTTTACGGCGGCAAAACACCTTTAGTTCCTATTAAGCGTTTACAAGAATTAGATTATCGCGTGGTGATTATTCCTTCAGATCTTCAACGCGCCGCTATCAAAGCCATGCAGAAAACTTTAGAAACAATTCATCGTGATGGCGATAGCAAAGCAATGGAATCACAATTAACGACATTTAAAGAACGTGAAGCGATTATTGGCACAGAAAAATATCTACATAAAAATTGTTAATAAATCATTCAAAAATCGACGCCCCAACAATGTTGGCGCAAACGATTCTTCATCGCAAATCATCAACTGTTTTTGCACAGCTAACGCTAGCTTCGATTCAATATCTTGCTTACTTAAAAAAGTTCGTTCAGAAAATAGTTTATGCGTAATAGGTTTTTGTAACCGCAATGCATTTAACATAAATTCAAATGGCAATTGCGACTTCGCTACCACTGTTTTTTCAGCAACCACATTACTTGCTTCAAGATAATCTTTCGGATGTTTTATTTTCCAATAGCGCATAATGATTTGTTGCGTTGCATCAGTAATTTTTCCATGCGCGCCAGCACCAATACCCAAATAATCCCCAAACTGCCAATAATTGATATTATGTTGGCATTCGTGATGTTCTTTGCAATATGCTGATACTTCATAATGCTGATAATTTTTAGCATTTAAATATTGAGCACCCTCTTCATTAATAGCGCCCAAAATATCTTCATTGGGTAACACCGGTGGTTTTTGGTAAAACAACGTATTGGGTTCGAGTGTTAATTGATACCAGGAAAGATGTGGCGGTAAAAAACCTACGGCTGTTTGCAAATCTGCCAATGCGTCATCTTTGGTTTGATCAGGCAATCCGTGCATTAAATCTAAATTAAAATTGGTAAACCCTGCCTTTTTTGCCGCCATCACCGCACTTATTGCTGCAGACTGATCATGAATACGCCCTAGCGCTTTTAATTTTTGTGCATCAAAGCTTTGAATGCCAATGGATAATCGATTAATCCCTGCGGCGCGAAATCCTATAAAACGCGCTTCATCTACCGTACCAGGATTAGCTTCTAACGTGATTTCAATATCAGCATGTGCAAAATCAATTCTTTGTTGAATTTCTGTTAACAAATAACGAATAGATTCTGGAGAAAATAAACTTGGCGTACCGCCGCCCATAAAAATACTGCTGATTTTTCGGTTTTTTACGCTATCCAATTCTTGCTCGAGATCGCGCAACAATACAGCAATATATTTTTTTTCTGGCAAATCTTCTCGCAAGGTATGCGAATTAAAATCACAATACGGACATTTTTTGACACACCAAGGAAAGTGGATGTAAAGCGCTAAGGGAATAGTAGACATTATTGTGAAATCTTAAGCTCCAACCCTCGGCGATAATTGTCCAATGCTTGCGTGCTATCACCTAATTTTTCTTCTAATTGCGCAGCCGCTACATACGTTTGTGGCATCGGTTTAATACGCAGGCTCGATGCAAAATAACTGCGTGCTTTGCCCCATAACTGCAAACTCACACACAACTGGCCAAGCAATAATAATAAATCAGCGCCTTCACCTTGTTCTTTTAACACCGCCTCATTTTTTTCCAACAAATGCTCTTTATTTTTTTGATCCAGTCTTGGCAAATAAAGAATTAAAAAAGCGGGTATAGCACGGCATTCTTTCGGAATACGTTCCCACACAATAGTTGCCGCATCACCGGGTTGCTTTAACGCTGTTTTTAATAAGCCTAAATAAACATCATGGCGCAATAGTTGCCATTCACGATCAGGCAATACATTTCGCTTTTTTAATTCAGGCAATAACGTTTCTAGCTGACCCCAGTCACTTAAACGACGATAGGTTTTTGCCAACAAATATAATACGGGCACATGTTTGGGCGCCAAATGTTGTAATCGTTGCAACACCGCTAACGCACGCTCCAATTGTTTTTCGGCCAAATACAATTCGACTTGTGTTAATCCAACGGCCAATTCAGTTATCGCTGTGGGTGTTTTAATACGCGACAAATAATCATCGCGCTCAACTAAATGATGCTGCAATTGCGCAGCACGCGCTGCCGCCAAATAATTGATCAGTGGCGCTTCAGTGAAAGGTGCCGCACGCAATAAATCTTTTTGCGCCTTTGCATAATCACCCGCCGCTAACGAAATCAACCCACGATGCGTGCGAATCCATGCACGCCTCACTCTTCGGGTACGTGACCACGAACGTAATTTAGCACCTAATGAAAATACATTACTCAAGAAACGTAATGAGAAATATAACGCGATAAAAATAAAAATTAAGGACAATGCGGCAAACCACAATGGCATCTGAATAGTATTTTTTTGATACGCAATTAAAAGATAACCAGGATTGGCGGCAATTTTTAACCCGGCCCACACAGCGACTAATAAAATGAGAAAACAGATAAAAAGTCGTTTCATGTTACGCCACCCCATGAGGGAGCGTGGCTAATGTGGCATTCAAATCCGGCAATGCAGGCGCAATGTCAATGGCACGCAATGCATCGATTTGTTTTAAGAAGGTTTGTGTGGGCGCTGAATTTTGCACATAGAATTTTTTTGTCCAGTCTTCTACTTTCGTTAAACTTTGCTGATAAACCGCTGGCTGATAATTTAATAACGCCCACTGCGCTTGCATTAATTGCAATTCTAAATTTTGTTGCAAATAGATACGCTGTTCAGGCGTTAAAATAGCCGGCATTAATTCTTCTTGATGCGTCACCACAACCAATGCCTTAAACGACGCTTTGACATTATCCCACGCGCGCTGAAACCATTTTTTATGTTCCGTTACACCTTGAGGAAAAGCGGGCATAGTTGCAGGCGGCGCGACCAAAATAGACAAACCCGGAATTTGATCACGCAATTGCGAAAATTGTGCAAACAAACCACTTATATTCACGACTGGCAAATTAGTGAGCGTGACAATATTTTGCGCCAAATGTTGTTGAAAATCTGACAACGTAGGATCTTGTAACTCCGTTACTAATTGTTGCGCTTGTTTTAACAAAATTAAAGCTTGGACAACAGAATGATTAGTCGTTAATTGAATTTGCGCCAAACGCACCAGATAAGCAATTTCATTAATTTTCCATTGCGTTACATCACGTGCTGAAATTTTTTCGAGTGTAGCTTGTTGTTGCGTTAATGTTTGATTGGCTTGATTGATTTGCTGCGTAAGATCGGTCACCGTTTTATTTTGCGCATCTTGTTGTTGATCAAATTCATGATGCACTTTATGTAATTCATGCGACAATTGTCGATACTGCCAAGCTAAAAAACCCACGCCAATCAATGCGATTAAAATTAACAAGCTCAGTAAGGTTAACCCACGCTTGGATTGCGGCGCATTATCCATGTGATCTCTTCCCTTTTAAGGTCAACAAAGTCGTCAAGATTGCCTCATCCGTAGCATTGCTGGCAAGTATTATTGGGCCACCAAAACCCTCTTGCTTTGCTAAACGTTTAATTGCTTGGCTACTGACTAATAACATCTTTTGTTTTAAAGCTTTTGCGTCGCATACAAATAATTGGCATAAATTATTTAATGCTTCTTGGCTCGTGATAACAATCACATCGATGGATACCAATTCAGGCAATGTGTTGGGTGTCGGCAACACACGCTGATACAATATTGCTTCTGCGACATGGGCACCACGTGCGCGCAACGTTTTAGTTATATTATCTGCTTGTCCACCTGCGCCACGACACAATAAGACTTTTTGATTTTGCACATGCTGCAATGATTCAAGCGCAAGCAAGCTTTCACTGTTGAATTTTTTTGGTGTAACCACACTACCCCAATTTTTTTGAGTTATAGCATTTGCCGTACCTGAACCAATAGCAAAAAATTCTACTGCTTTTGGCCAATGCCATTGGTAATGGACTGCTTTTTCAACCGCGATGGGACTTGTGAAAATAACTTTTTGAAAAGACGACGAAAAATTATCAACGCGTGGCGCGTCAATAATCTTAATCGCAGGGAAAATAATGGATGAAATATGATTTTGCTTGAGCAAGTCACTTAACTTTTGTGCTTGCTCTTGAGGGCGTGTGATTAAAACGTACAAATGTTTATTCCCACATAATTTGTCATCCCGGAATCCAGCAATATCACACAATGTAGGGGCACGATGCATCGTGCCCCTACTGGATTCCCGCTTTCGCGGGAATGACACGAGATGGAATTATTTAATCTTCCCTTCTTCAAACAACACATGCATACCGTTTTTACCGGTTTCTTTATTAAATGCACGCGCATCAAATTTGCTTAATTTTAATTTCTCACCTTTCTTAGGCGATTTTTGCGTGGTGTAAAACGTACCTGTTTTACTACCTGCTTCGGTCGTTCCAGTAGAAACTAATCGAATTTTTTGAATTTTAGACTTTGCCATAATAAAAACCTTACATTAATTAATCGCTTAACGCTGCTTCAAGACCAACTTTATCAATAATACGCAACCCATGACTGGAGATGCGAACCGTGATAAAACGATTTTGTGCTTCGGACCAAAGTCTACGTTTTTGCAAATTAGGCAAAAAACGGCGCTTAGCTTTGCGGTTAGAATGCGAAACGGTGTTACCCGACATAGGGCCTTTTTTAGTCACCTGACATACACGACTCATAATTTCTTCTCCTCGAACGAGCCCGGCTTTATACCAAAAAGGCTTAGTAACAGCAACACTCTTTGCTATGATTGATTTTTTAATGGAACCCCACATGCAAAAAAGCATCCAACTCAAAATTCTCGACCCACGCATCGGCAAAGAATTCCCTTTGCCAGAATACGCCACACATGCCTCTGCTGGCCTTGATCTGCGCGCTTGCCTTGACGCACCCCTGGAACTTCTTCCTCAATCAACAAACCTCATACCGACCGGCATTGCCGTTTATATGGAAGATCCCAATATCACAGCGGTCATCCTACCTCGCTCCGGCTTGGGTCATAAACATGGCATTATTTTGGGGAATAGCGTGGGCTTAATTGATGCTGACTACCAAGGACAATTATTGATTTCTTGCTGGAACCGCAGCCAAGATCATTTTACCGTGCAACCTGGCGATCGCATTGCACAATTAGTTTTCGTACCGATCATCCGTACTCAATTTGATATTGTAAATGAATTTCATCCCACTCAACGTGGTGATGGTGGTTTTGGGCATTCAGGAAAAAATTAATTTTTTTGCAGTACTGGTCTAGCAACTGCATTTTTTAATTCATCAAGGAAAAGTTTATACAGCTCTTCATCTTCTCCCGCTAATTCTTCTAACCTATCTTGAATACTTTCTCTGCAACGCTTAATTGCAACAGCTAAAACAGGGCGAACAGAATCTTCTGGACATTTATCATATGCAGCTGAAGCAATTTTAAGCGCTTCACCCATAACATTTAATTTTTTTAATAACTCTTCGGCTTCTACTGTAATTTTGGCGTCAGTAGCAGATCGAAAATCATATGTAGCATCCAAAACATATTGAATAGCTTTTGCTGGAGCTGAAGAATTTAAGGGATGGTCAGTTTCATTAAATGCTCTAGATAACTTTTCCAGCGCGGTAGTTTTAAGAACACCTTCGAATCCTACAAAATGATTAGGATACGGCTCTAATGGAGCTGAAAACATTATGTGAACACTCTTGCCAACTTCATCCATAACCCCTCCTAACGTCTTACTACCAGTATAGCAACAATCTCAAATTATGCTGAAAACTCGTATCTAACCCAGCAACCCCCTTTTTTCTTACTATAATTTAACAGGTCACTCAAGAACAACCGAGGTGTGGCATGAGCGTGAACAATAGGGAAAAACTAAAAGAGTTTTTTAAAGCCCGCAAAGCCGCGAGGGACAGCGCTGCAGCAACAGAAGTCACTAGTGCCCCACTAATTACTGCGGAACCCATAGCAGAATACGCAGAAAATACAGCAGGAACGTTATCTGTCAATGAAAGCGAAGAACTTTCTGCAAGTGAAGAATTTGTTGAAGAAGAGCAAGAGGAAGAAGAAACTGCAGACGTACCCAAAGATCTTTCTATTATTAAAAAATTAGGTGAAGGACATTTCGCCAAGGTTTTCTTGTGTAAATATACTGGTGATGATCAAAAAGTTAAAAATCTTTGCATTCATGGCGAAAATGATCAATTACTTATTGCGGCAAAAGTTTTTAAAGCGGTGCCAAAAAAAGACAATGAATCTGACGGTGATTACCAAAAAAGACTGCAGGAAATTGAAAAACAAAATGAACATGAAGCAAACCTTAATGAATTTCTCAATGAAAAAAAACAAGAAAATCCTGACAAAGCAAGATTTGTCACTGGCATGGGAATAAGAGAAAACGGCAAACTAAAAGCCATCTTGAGCCAATTTGTTGTATATGACCAAAAAGAACTTTTTTCATCTGACCTGGCATCGCACTTACATGAAAAAGTACAAAACCGTAACTTCGAAGGCCGCGCTTACAAAGAAGATATTGGCACAACCGTTGCGCTATTTTGCAATGGTGTAGCTAATGCCCAAGATGATCTCAATAATGCCGATGTTTTACATTCAGATACAGCGGCTAGAAACTTTTTAGTTGGGCCAGATAAATCTGTTGTCATTGCTGATTATGGATTATCTCAAAGACTGATGGGTCGCGATGTCATCTCACCAATTCCTAATGCCCCACTACCTGGACGCACAACAGATTACTCCACTTGGGTTGATCGTGAATCTTCAAAGTCTTCAGACAGATTTGCGCGCAAAGCAACTTTTACGGGATTAGCCGGATTAGGACTCGGCAATCGTTATGAAAGAGATACACAACTTCTTGATTCGACAACAATCAACTTTAAAGAAACAGGCTTTCCTCATTTCGTAGCGGAAAGATTTGGCACAAAGCTCCCTGATGGCACTAAAACACTCGCCAATTGCAAAGATGATAATCTCACACTGAGCAGATATGACGAAAATCTTCGCGCACAACTTGAGAAGTGCCCCGACCCTGCTGTAAAAGAAGAATTAGGTCGTTTTGCTATGTGTTACCACAATTATAATACGCGCATGCCCGACTCAAAGATTCCTATGCAAGAAGCACTTGCAAAGGATAATCTATTACTACAAGAAGCAAACAAGATGTACGTTACAACAACGCTTGCAGCGAAAGAAAAACAAACAAATACTTTATCTGATATTGAACACACGCTAACAACTACCAATCAATTATTAGCACTTGATACAGGCGATAAAACCAACTCTCAAATAGTAAAAACTTACAAAAACATGCTCGATAAGATTGAAGCTGATATTGTTACAAACAAAGGCACCATTACACCAGAAAATGCTAAAGCACTTGCAAGCTTCAAAAAGCGTATAGAGATTCCAAGAAACCATCCTTCAACTGACCAAGAAACAAAAAAACAATTCAATGCATTGTATGTCGAAGCTCTCAGTCTCGAAAATTCAGAGTTGCGAAAATCAATAGCAGCTACTGCAAAAGGGAATAACCTTATTGAACCCGCTCCAAGTAAGCGCCAAACACTAAGAAGATAAGAAGATCTGGTAAAAAATAATATTATGTTTAACATGCACACTTCTATATCCATGTTTCAAAGGGAAAATTACATTGACCATCGTGCCGCAAGAGATTTTTCGTACTTATGATATTCGTGGTGTCGTTGACGACACGTTAACACCCGACGTTGTTTTTCAAATCGCGCAGGCTTTTGGCAGTGAAGCCAGAGCACAACATCAAACTAAAGTCGTCATCGCACGTGATGGCAGATTATCTGGTCCCACCTTAGGCGAAGCATTAAAAAAAGGATTGCTCGCCGCAGGTTGTGATGTAATTGATATTGGCCAAGTACCCACGCCACTTTTATATTTCGCCACCCACATTTTAGACACGCACACCGGCATTATGTTAACTGGCAGTCATAATCCTAAAAATTATAATGGTTTGAAAATGGTGATTAACGGCAAAACACTTGCTGAACAAACGATTCAAAATTTATACCAACGCATTATCAAAAAAAATATTGAACACGGCCAAGGTCGTTATCAACAAACGGATATTGTTGATCGTTATATTGAACGCATTAAACACGACATTAAATTAAAGAAAAAATTAACCATCGTGATTGATTGCGGCAATGGCATTGCAGGCAATATCGCTCCCAAACTTTATCGCGCGCTAGGCTGTGACGTGATTGAATTATTTTGCGAAGTTGACGGCAATTTTCCCAATCATCATCCTGATCCTAGCATTCCTGAAAATTTAAATGACTTAATTCATGCCGTAAAAAAACATCAGGCGGATGTGGGATTAGCATTTGATGGCGATGCGGATCGTTTAGGTGTGGTGACCAATGAAGGTGAAATCATTTGGCCGGATCGACAATTAATGCTTTATGCCATTGATGTATTATCCAGAAACCCGCAAGCAGAAATTATTTTCGATGTGAAATGCACCAAACATTTAGCCAGCGTGATTAAAGAACACCACGGCAAACCCATCATGTGGAAAACCGGGCACTCGCTCATTAAACAAAAAATGCAGGAAATTGGCGCGCCACTAGCAGGTGAAATGAGCGGACATACCTTTTTCAAAGAACGTTGGTATGGATTTGATGACGGTTTATATACCGGCGTGCGTTTGTTAGAAATTCTGGCCAAAGACACGCGCTCGGCCAGTGAACTTTTTAAAACATTACCCAATAGCGTCAACACCCCAGAATTAAAATTGGCTGTGACGAATGAACAACGTTCATTAATTATTAATGGCCTGAAAAATTCATCTGCTTTTGCCAAAGCAAAAGTAAATACGATTGATGGCATTCGCGCCGATTTTGCACACAGCTGGGGATTAGTGCGCGGTTCAAATACCACATCACATTTAATTTTGCGTTTTGAAGCTGATGATGAAAAAGGGTTACTCGAAATTCAACATATATTTCGAGAAGAATTATTAAAATTAGACAGCCATTTGCAATTACCCTTTTAAACATGTCATTGCGAGGCGACGAAGTCGCCGTGGCAATCTAGCAACTGGATTGCTTCGCTGCGCTCGCAATGACGAGAGGACATACCGTCATGAAAGTCATTACCTGCAACACCAACGGCATTCGCTCTGCCATCAAAAAAGGGTTTTTCGATTGGCTGAAAAAACAACATGCTGATGTCATTTGCATTCAAGAAACCAAAGCGCAATTAAAAAATATTCCTCAGGTGCTCGACGGTTATCATTGTTATCACAGCGATGCGATCAAACCTGGCTACAGTGGCGTGGCCATTTACACCAAACATTTACCGCAACAAGTTCATTATGGATTAGGTTGGGATTGCGCCGATAATGAAGGTCGTTATGTGCAAATTGATTTTGCGACGGTCAGCATCGCTTCACTGTATTTACCGTCAGGTACATCAGGCGAACATCGCCAAGCCTTAAAATATGAATTCATGGAACACTACACACCTCTACTAAAAAAAATTATTCAAAATAAAAAACCTTTTATTATTTGTGGTGATTGGAATATTGCACATAAAAATATTGATTTGAAAAATTGGCGCGCCAATCAAACGCACTCTGGATTTTTGCCTGAAGAACGTGCCTGGCTAGATAAACTGTTTGATACAATTGGTTTGGTAGATGCGTTTCGTGTAATTAATCAAGAACCCGATCAATATACTTGGTGGTCACATCGCGGGCAGGCGTATAAAAAAAATGTCGGTTGGCGCATTGATTACCAAATCATTACGCCGGATTTAAAGAATAAAGTTAAAACCGTAGCGATTTACAAAGAGGAAAAATTTTCAGACCATGCACCGTTGATTATGGATTATGATTTGTAACGCCTGTCATCCCGGCCAAGCGACGAAGTCGCGCGAGCCGGGATCCAGGAAACCATTAAATTACTAGATCCCGGATATCCACCTTCGCTTCGCTACGGCGGATTCCGGGATGACAACCAAAGGAGAAATGAAATGGCTCAAACACTATCCACCATGTTACCGCTGGGAACTATCGCGCCTGATTTTAAATTGCTGGATACCGTTTCTAATGAAACCGTAAAGCTTCATGATTTAACTTCTGACAAAGCTACTGTCATTATTTTTATGTGCAATCACTGCCCTTTTGTAAAACATATTTTGCCGGAATTAATTAAAGTCGCACATCATTACATGGAAAAAGGCGTTAAATTTATTGGCATTAATTCGAATGATATCGAAAATTATCCTGACGACTCACCTGAAAAGATGCACGCCCTTGCTAAACAGTTAAATTTCTCCTTCCCTTATTTATTTGATGAAACCCAACAAATCGCCAAAAACTATCAAGCGGCCTGCACACCAGATTTTTATATTTTTGATAAAAATTTACATTGTGTCTATCGCGGACGTTTTGATGAATCTCGCCCAGGAAACAATGTTCTCGTTACCGGAAAAGATTTATCACACGCATTGGATAATCTGCTGGCTGGAAAAACCATTGATGAAAACCAATTGCCAAGCATGGGATGCAATATTAAGTGGAAGGGATAACATGTCATCCCGGCCAAGCGACGAAGTCGCGCGAGCCGGGATCTACTGTCATTTGAAACAGATCCCGGATAAATGCTTCGCATTTTCCGGGATGACATATCGGCGGATTCCAGGATGACAATTTTTGTCATTGCGAGCGCAGCTAAGCAATCCAGAAACAAAACTTAGATTGCCACGGCGACTTCGTCGCCTCGCAATGACAATGAATTAAATCAAATCCGAATAAAAAAACTTTTCTTTCATGCCATGCGTTAAAAAAGTTTTTTGTGCGCCAAATACCATTTCCGGTGGACCGCTAGCGTAAACGTGAAAAGAAGATAAATCAGTATGATGTTTTAATAACACTTCATGCACCCAACCCATTTCACCTTGCCAGTGATCTTCTTTCAACGGCTGAGACAACACAGGAATATAATGCAAACCAGGCAATGCTTTTTGGAATTGCAATAATTCATCATGCCAATATAACCCTGCTTTAGTGCGCGCACCCCAATACAAAAAAATTGTTCGTGCGGGATCGTGTGTTTTTGCATACTCAAGCAATGCTTTAAAAGGTGCAAATCCAGTACCACCTGCAAGCAACAACATAGGCTGAGTATCTTTGGGGAAAAACATTTTGCCGTAAGGACCTACAATCGTTAATTCTTTTTGTTCACGAATATGTTTAATTAACGCGCCAGTGTAAGGACCATTAGGTAAATGACGAATATTTAATTCAATTAAATGATTATCTGAAGGCGCATTAGCAATAGAAAACGGCGCAGGATCAAAACCGTCCAATAATATTTCGATATATTGCCCAGCTTGATATATAAAAGGTTGTTCACGTGGCGACGTTAATAATATACGCGCAATACATCCTGACAACTCTTGATATTCAACAAGCGTACAGGCGACTTGTTGAATATTAGCCACGCTTCATTGCTTCAAAGAAATCTTCATTTCTCTTGGTCGCTTTTAAGCGATCAAATAAAAATTCCATGGCGGATAACTCATCCATGGGGTGCAATAATTTACGTAAAATCCATATTTTTTGCAGCATATCTGGCTCGATCAACAATTCTTCACGACGCGTACCAGAACGATTAATATTAATTGCAGGGTATAAACGTTTTTCGGCAATACGGCGATCCAAATGTAATTCCATGTTACCGGTACCTTTGAATTCTTCGTAAATAACGTCATCCATTTTCGAACCAGTATCAATTAAGGCGGTCGCAATAATCGTTAAACTTCCACCTTCTTCCACATTACGCGCCGCACCAAAGAAACGTTTAGGACGATGCAATGCATTCGCATCCACACCACCCGTTAGTACTTTTCCTGACGACGGAATAACTGTGTTATAGGCACGCGCTAAACGCGTAATCGAATCTAATAAAATAATCACATCACGTTTGTGTTCTACTAAACGCTTAGCTTTTTCAATAACCATTTCAGCCACTTGCACATGACGTGTGGCAGGTTCGTCAAACGTACTCGCTACTACTTCACCTTTCACTGAACGCGACATTTCCGTCACTTCTTCAGGGCGCTCGTCAATCAACAATACAATTAAATAACAATCAGGGTGATTAGCAGTAATAGAATGCGCAATATTTTGCAGCATCATGGTTTTACCCGCTTTTGGTGGCGATACAATTAATCCACGCTGCCCTTTACCAATCGGTGAGATTAAATCAATCACGCGGGCGGTAATATCTTCTGTACTACCATTACCAATTTCCATTTTTAATACTTCGTTGGCAAATAATGGCGTTAAGTTTTCAAACAAGACTTTATTTTTCGCATTTTCCGGCGCATCAAAATTAATTTCATCGACTTTCAATAAAGCAAAATAACGCTCGCCTTCTTTCGGTGGACGAATTTTTCCACAAATGCTATCCCCGGTGTGTAAATTAAAACGACGAATTTGACTAGGTGAAACGTAGATATCATCCGGCCCGGCTAAATAAGATTCTGACGCGGAACGTAAAAAACCAAAACCATCCGGCAAAATTTCTAATACGCCATCACCCGAAATCTCTTCGCCACGTTTTGCCATGGCTTTTAAAATCGTAAAGATCATGTCTTTTTTGTGAGTGCGAAGACTTTCTTGCCCTATTTCTTTTGCGATATTGATTAATTCAGCGGGGGTTTTACTCTTTAATTCTGTTAAATTCATAACGTTTGATTGGATCCATTGTCGGTTGATAAAAATGAAGTTGGATTAACTTGAGGTGAGCGCCTAAATGCGGCATTGACTAACGGTTTTTACGGTAACATAGGTTGTTATTATTGTCTAGCACATCATCACCTTTCTTTGGGGATGGCGAAGAAGGCGGTAAATTTAGCTCAATAGCACTAGAAGTATTTTCTGCACTTTTCGTTTCTCCTGGTGTATGCAAACCCTTTGAATACCAGCACGCTAGATAACACATGGCACCATTTTCTTCTCTTCTTAAACATAGCACTCGACTTGCATTCGCTTGCGTTTTTAACTCATGCGTAGCATTTGTTAGATACGGCTTGCCATCAATCATTACATCTCGTGAAAGCTTTTTATTATTTAATGGCTTCAACCCCAGCTTTGAATCAAATTTAATCAGTGTTTTTTTAAATTGCTCCAGTTCGGCTTCTGAACATCCCTGCGCTTCTAAAGCTTTTTCATCCAAATAAAAATAGCTTTTTAACCTAATGTCTATAACGGTTACCCTGTCAGAAGTAAGCCTGCCATCAAACCAACTATAAACCTCTTCCACTTTAGGTGTTTTTTCAACCTTAGGCACTACCGCTTCAGGCGGTTTTTCTTTTGCCTCTCTCATCATTTGTTTTATTTGGTCATCATCAAAACCTAACTCACGCAGCGCAGCAAAAGGACTACTTGAATCACCTGTCAAACCACCTAGATTTTGGTTACGGTAAGCTTCTTTCACCACATAATCGACAGAAAAACAAACCGTCGCCATCTCCCCCAATGAAACCTTAATAGCTTCTTCATAACAAATTGTAATATTCTCAACAAATTCTGGCATATAGCTCATTATTAGATATTTAATAGTCTCTTCATACGCTCTTATTTTTAATTGCAGCTCTCTTCTTTTTTTCGCATCACTTCTTTCCTGCGCCAATTGAGTGCTCAACCCTTCTCGTTCTTGGATAGCAATCAGCAAAGAATTACCTTCATCATTGCGAATGAAAATTTTTGCTCTTTTATCTAGCAAATATTTTGCCACCTGCGGATGCCCGTACTCAACAGCGTAAGTTAATGGCGTTGTTTTATTGCTGGTTTCTTGATTAACAGACAGTTTTTTATTTTCAACAAGCTCTTTGACCAAAGAAAGATTACCTACCATCGCGGCAACATGAAGCAAATTTACCCCTTGAAGATCGACAAGAGAAGTATTCACGCCCTTGTTCAAAAGATATTGCACTATGTCAGTATGGTTACTCGCACAAGCTTGCATGACAGGAGAAAACCCAAATTCGCTGCGCAAATTAATGTCCACCTTGGCTTTTTCAACTAAATATTTTACAAGCGGTAAATTTCCACTAAATACAGCCGAACAAAGCGTATCACTATCGATGGGTCTTTTTTTCTCTCCGTAAAGAACATAAAGCTTTTCAACAACTGGCTGTAGTCCTTGAAATGCTGCCCACTCAAGCAAAGAAGCTGGTTTCGATCCCCCTGCTCTTGAAAGCTTTGCCTTTTCCGAAACTTTTAAGTAGTCCGCGCCCTTGTTCAGCAACTGTAAAATTAATTTGTGATGGTTTTCTGTGTTCAGAATCATGCAACGCTCAAGTAAATTAAACATCTCGCCGTTGAGGCGCAATGTTTGATTAGGATCTGCACCTTTATCTAATAACAATTGCGTTGCTTGCAAATCCAAAAGAGTCAATGCTTGTCTGGATCCAATAAATCCAAGCAAAGAACAAAAATTACCTTCCCCCTGGAACGGTATAGGACGATCAAGTTGTAACTTGGGATTTTTTTGAAGCAACAGCGCAGCAATTTCAACGTGTTGCACCGTAAGGTGCTCTGCGTCTAATGAACATTGCAGCACAGTAAAATTATCTTGGCTTGGCGTATCATCTATCGGCACACCATGCTGAATCAGCAATTTTACAAGATCTTTTTTGCCGAAGTGGGCAACATAATGCAAAGGAAAATAATTGTGCGCTGCGAGTATTTCAAAATCTAGCTTTTTACTCTCCAACAGCAATTTGACTACACCGCTCTCTCCACTTTCAATAGCATTGCTAAGCGCGTTATATTTACCTACAAAACAATTAACATCTGCACCAGCTGCCAACGCTGCTTTAACAAGAGTTTCTAACCCTCCAGCACAACAATACATAAGTGGCGTCATGAACTTATCGGAAGAATTGGTGCTGATGTTCATTAGAACATTCACGCCATTCGTTTGAAAAAACTCTTCGCTCTTTACGAAATTGTTTTTTTCTTTGAGAAACTCTCTAGAATACTTAGCTGTTTCATTTCTGCTTAACTGCTTCATTTCTTGTGGCACTACAAATCACCTTTTTAAATTAACAAGATTTTCTAAACGACGACTTAATCTGTTGTTTGATGCTTAGCCTTGGCGGATTAACTACATTGTCCTCGTTTCCTTTCTTTTCTCCTGCAAATACACCCTTCTTATTTCGACGCGATTCTTCTTTTCTTGCATTCCACTTTTGAACTGGATTATGGTCAACTGGCAACTCCGCCATTTTCTTTGCAACATTATTTGATTGTACATTTGATATATCAGATAAAACATTTTCTGTAGCGGTCTTTTCAGGCGCCATTTTTATTCGCTCCCATATACCACTTAACAAACTAAACCAATTTTTCGCCGCCAATTCCGGTTCTGGCAACTTAACGACGTACGCCAAACCTTTTCTAAACTTAGGAAATCCATCTTTTATTTCAGTCCATGCAGCTATAGCTGCATGCTTTATTAATTCTATGAAGGCATCCGAAACTAATCTATTTGATTTTTCAGACGCTGGCAGATCAGTATCAAAACTACGACTAACCGTTTCTCCACGTGCTTCAGCTTCTTCAATGTTTTTAACAATTTTAGCTTTTCTTGTTTCGACATCGAACAGTAATTCAGATGATTTGGGCGGTAACTCATCCTTACTTATCTCTACCAAGTTATTATCAACATAATCTTTTTCTGATTTGCCGCTCACTTCTAATATTTTTTGTTGTTGCTCAGGTGTGAGATAAACAAAAAGTGATGTCATCATCTCACTATTTGCATCACGAAATAATCCAGGATTCGCTTGAACAAGCGCATCAATATTTAAGCCTTTCTTCACTAATTGACCTAAATAATTACCTAGCAACTTCATGAAATTTTGGTTATCTGCATGTGCGCTAATAATTCGCGCCAGATCAACCATGCTGTCATTGAAATCTTCGATAGGAATAGCAGAACCAAAATTCTCGAACAGATCTAACGCCAAGCCGGGGCTTTGCATAGCTTCTTCAATTTTTTTGGGATCTAACGCCATAGCCACCTCAAAATGAGTCTTATACCGTTAAGTCTAGTCTACCTTCCCAACCTTAAGGTAAGATGAATTTTCTAAATTTACAACCATAAGGCTTTATAGAATGGCCCACCAAAACATCTTTTTCGCCACGGAAAACTCCACCGGAATTATCACTTTAAACCGACCCAATGCGCTTAACGCCTTATCGCTTGAAATGATCATGGCATTTAAGCAGCAGTTAAAACAATGGGCAGAAGATAAAAAAATTGAATCGGTGATGGTGCGTAGCAATGGCGAACGTGCATTTTGCGCGGGCGGTGATATTCGTGCACTGTATCAAGCCATGCAAGAAAATGTGGCGCATAAAGCGAATGAATTCTTTATTGCAGAATATGATCTTAATCATTACATCAAACATTATCCCAAACGTTATATTGCATTATTAAATGGTATTGCGATGGGTGGCGGCTTAGGTATTTCTATAAATGGCAGCTTGCGTTTAGCACAAGCAAATACTCAATTAGCCATGCCAGAAACCGCGATTGGATTTTTCCCTGATGTCGGCGCACTTTATTTTCTTTCGCAATGCCCTGGATACATCGGCACTTATTTAGGTTTATTAGGTATTCGCATTAATGCCAAAGAAGCATTATATGCCAAGCTGATTGATCAAATTATTGACGAAGAAAATACACAAACACTTGTGAATCATTTAGAAAACGAACGCCAACTTATTGATGATTGTTTTAGCGCATCTAGCATAGAAGAAATTCTATCGCGTTTAGAAAAAACTAATACCGCCTGGAGCAAAGAAACTATTGATACATTAAAAAAACGCTCACCAACCAGCTTGAAAGTTACATTAAAAGCATTGCAACAAGCGCGTGTATTATCGTTTGATGAATGCATGCGCTTAACCATGACGCTAGCAAACAATTTTCTCCACGATCATGACCTGCGTGAAGGGATACGTGCCACCGTCATTGATAAAGATCAAACCCCTCACTGGCAACCGGCCAAACTTTCTGAGATTAGTTCGGCGATGGTAGAGAAATATTTCACACCAATGTTATAGTGCGCGGATGAAAAACTTACTCGATACAGCAATAAAAGCACGTGAACAGGCTTACGCACCCTACTCACATTTTCATGTGGGCTGCGCGATCAAAACATCTGCGGGCAATATTTATAGTGGCTGCAATGTTGAAAATGCGTCTTATAGTTTAACGTTGTGCGCTGAAACATCGGCGATTGCTAATATGGTGATTGATCACAAACAAGTTATTACTGATGTTGTCATTATTTCTAGCGGCAAAGATATTTGTTCTCCGTGCGGCGCTTGTCGCCAACGCATTCGCGAATTCGCCGGGCCCACGGCCAATATTCATATGTATAACCACAAACAAGATTGCATCACAAAAACATTAGAGGAATTATTACCCCTGTCTTTTGGGCCTGATCATTTGGAGAAATTTTAAATGTTAAAAAGTGTTGAGGTAATTAAAAAACATCGTCCGAATTTTATTCCAACCATTGGTATTATTTTAGGTTCTGGCCTAGGCAAGCTCGCTGAACAAATCGAAAACCCCACCACGATTTCTTACGCGGATATTCCTGGATTTCCGGTGAGCACTGTTGCAGGACACGCGGGACAAATGATTTTAGGTGAATTAGGCAACATGCCTGTAGTTTGCTTAAAAGGTCGTGTGCATGGTTATGAAGGTGCCACGCCTGAAAATTTCAAAACATTTATTCGCACCTTAAAATTATTAGGTTGCGAAACATTATTCATTACGAATGCCTCCGGTTCATTGCGTGAAGACGTTGGCCCTGGTGAATTAGTATTAATTAATGATCACATGAATTTACAACATCGCAATCCATTAATGGGCCCTAATGATGATGAATTTGGTCCGCGCTTTTTTGCGATGGATAATGCGTATGATCCTATTTTAAGAAAACGCTTTCTTAAAATTGCGCAAGAATTAAAAATAAACTTAACCGAAGGTGTTTATGTGGGTGTCACAGGCCCAGTATTTGAAACACCCGCTGAAATCCAAGCGTTTCGTATTTTAGGTGGGCATGTCGTTGGTATGTCGACCGTGCCTGAAGTTATTGTCGCACGTCATTGTGGTTTACGTGTGGCAACCATTGCGGCCATCACTAATTTTGGCGCGGGTATGCAAGCCGAAAGTTTATCCCATGAAGGCACGTTGCATTACGGTCAATTATCCGCAGAAAAATTAAGCAATCTTATTGTGCATGTCTTAAAGAGTTTAAAACATGACCCCTGCTGAAATAATAACATTCGTTGATTTAACCAGCCTTAATGACAATGATACTGACCAGACAATAAAAACACTGTGCAAAAAAGCAAAAACAGATTCAGGCGTGGTCGCGGCGGTTTGTATTTATCCCAAATTTGTTCCATTGGCATGGACACTCTTAGCTGACACACCCGTTAAAATTGCAACCGTCGCTAATTTTCCTGGTGGGAAAAATTCGTTGGATCATACGCTACAAGAAATCAAACAAGCCATTTTAGATGGTGCGAGCGAAATTGATGTAGTGACGCCACATAACGCTGATTTTCTTAAACGCTGCAAAGATTATTGTGGCAATAAAGCATTATTGAAAGTGATTTTAGAAACCGGCGCGTTAAACTCTGAACAAATTGAACAAGCGTCTATTGAAGCAATTGAAGCTGGCGCTGATTTTCTTAAAACATCAACTGGCAAAATTGCGATCGGCGCAACAGCAGACGCGGCAGAAATTATGTTACATGTAATTAAAAAATCGGATAGAAAAATTGGTTTTAAAGCATCGGGTGGCATTAAAACGATAGAACAAGCACAAACGTATATTGATTTATTTGTTCACACACTGGGGAAAGATGAATTAACCCCAAAACGATTTCGCTTAGGTGCCAGCAGTTTAATTGATCAATTATTAGGAGCCACAAAACATGCGTAAAATTCCTCCTGCCGAATTAATTTTAAATGATGATGGCAGCATTTATCATTTGAATTTATTACCTGAAGATGTTGCAGACACCATTATTTTAGTCGGCGACCCTGATCGTGTTCCCAAAGTATCAAAACATTTTGATCGCATTGAGTTGAAAAAACAAAAGCGCGAGTTAGTAACGCATACAGGCTTTATTGGCAAAAAGCGTATGACTGTTATTTCAACTGGCATGAGCACAGACAATATTGATATCGTGCTGACTGAATTAGACGCGTTAGTCAACATTGATTTAAAAGAGCGCGTGGTAAAACCGGCTTTAAAAAGCCTGAATTTTGTACGCATTGGCACAGCCGCTTGTTTGCAGCAAGATATTGCGATTGATAGCTTTATTGTTTCATCACACGGATTAGGTTTGGATGGCTTAGCCAATTTTTACGAAATCGCTTACACCTCTGACGAAAAAGATATTAACAAAACATTTCAGCAATATTTTCACGATGAATCAGCAGTACAAAATTGTTACACCGTCAAAGGTGCTATGTCTTTAGTAAATTTATTTAAAAAAGAAATGCGCGCAGGAATTACTATCACCGCAGCAGGATTTTATGCGCCCCAAGGACGCATGCTGCGCATGACACCAAAAATTGCGCACTTTGTTGAACGCTTACAAGGATTTCATTGGCACCATGAAATGGCGACTAATTTTGAAATGGAAACGGCAGGAATTTATGCTATGGGAAGAATTTTAGGACATGCTTGCTGTTCTTTAAGCGCTATTGTGGCTAATCGAATATCCGGCGAATTTAGCACTCAAGCAAATCAAACCGTCGATCGCCTGATTCAATTAACACTGGAAAAATTAAGTGTTGAGCAAACGGCTGAAATCGCGTAAATTTTCTCGCTTACACGGAGGCAAAGAAAATGGCCGTTGACAGAAATACACATTGGCGTGACACAGCACATCCAGCACGCTTTTTCTTTGTTGATGCACGCGCTGCTTTTCCCTTTGTTTTATTGTTGGCACATATTCGTTGGTGGACATTTGGTGTAGCGCTTGCCACTACTATTTTCTTTGCTCTACTCGAACGTTATGGTTTTACCGTACCGGTATTTTTGCGTTGGTTACGCAGTTTTTTTGCCGGCCCTTATAAATCTGCTTCGCCTTGGTGGAAAACTTAATTCATGGATGTCATCAAACAAATCCAGCAAATTGCCAAAGCATTTGGCAGCAACTTCACCTTTAATGATCGCGGCATTACCGTCGAAGAAGCCCTCTCAGAAACCGGTCTATTGCCCGCCATTACTCGTCGTGCAGACCAACTCTGTTCGCTGTGTCTTGGCTATGGCATTGGGGCTTCTTTTGAAGATGCAGATAAATCCATGCTAGGTGTTAAAGTCAGTTTTGACGATGTCACCCCCAATGTACTGCGGTTTATGTGCATTACCGACGTCATTGCCGAACTCATTAACGCAAGCCCTACTAAAGGCTCTACGCCTTTGGACGAATTGATGTATGATTAACAATCAAAAATAAAGTTACAGATACCCCAAAAACTTAAGCATAACTTAAGGTTAGATGGTCTACACTGGAACCGTATATAGAGATTAATTTTAACAACCTCATCACGGATCGATAACGAACAAAGGCATGATGCCAACTAATCGATGAGGATAAGACAATGTTTACCCCATATTCAGACGATACACGAGAATTAGGCCGAGTAGAAAAAGCTATGAAACAAATGGCTGACATTACTGGAAATCCACAAGCTATATTTAATACGAAATTATTGCATGATGCATCGGATGCGGTGGACAATCTAATGAATACACAACGTTCAACACCTGGTAATAATTTTGGTTAGATAACATTCAATGACCTCAACGGAAGAAGAGCAGGAAAAACAACTGGAGTTAATTCGCATTGTCGATAAGCTCATCGCTGAAGGACAATGGGAAGGCAGCCTCTTCTTCGAAATCGCCGGAAAAAAATTACGTGATCTTCGAGATCGTCTAAATAAAAAACTTGAGCTCATGGGCCCAAGCGCTTCTCAAAAAAATTCCACTTTAACTAACAATCAACCTGCTATTTCACATAGCGGCTTAATTGAAATTTACATTTCTTTATATAACGCCGAAGGCAATAACTTAAAAAAATGGGAAATTATCTTAGCCAGCCTTAATCGCCAAATTGTTAGCCGACCCATTTATAAAAAAGAAAAAGATATCGCCGATATTATTAAAGCCAAAAACAATACGATGAACGATGGTTATGCCATTGCATATGTCAGCGAAACTGACATCATGCGCCCGCAATCTGCGCTAGATAAAATTCCGATTGATCGTTACGGCCATGAATTAATAACATTGAAAGAACATGTATTAAAACCTGAAAATATCACTAAGTTTGTGCATGTTACGGGCGAGTATAGTTTTCAACACGGTGTGTTAAGAAAATTGGGCAATTGACAATCCCAAAATAAACATTGCCGCTACTATAACAACACTCAATAAATATTTTCCACCGATTACTTCATAACCTTTTGCAATTTTTAATTTATAGCGTCCACGCCACGCCATTAATGCTGGCAACAACATCAGTAACACGACACAACAAATACCGGCATAACTCAAGCCTTTAATAAACGCGCCAGGATAAAATAAAATAATAGCTAGTGGTGGAACAAATGCTAATCCGTAAACAGTAATAGCACCCTTTCCTCTTTTTTCAATGCTAAACCCATCAGCAAGAAAATCAGTTAATCCGATCGATACACCCAAAAAAGATGTCGCGACACAAATCGACGTAAAAAGATGCGCAAAACTCGTTACCCAAGAATTATGTAAAAAATAATTTAAGGCATTCACTAAATCCGTGGTTGAGCTTTTGGAAAAAAACATTTGTTCTAAACCGTGCGCGCCTGCTCTTGGCACACTGCCCATAATGGAAAAATTCCACAGTAAATAACAAAACAAAGGGATAAAACTACCAATAATAATTACTTTACGTAAGTGCGCGACATTCCCATCAAAATACACACGAAGACTGGGCACGATGGATGCAAAACCAAATGAGGTGATCATCACTGTCACACTACTTAATAATAAATGTGGATGACCGCCAGATAAATCGAGTTGTTTTATATGTGGCAATATCAACATCATTAATAAAATAAAGGCGATTAATTTTGCGCTCATCAATCCACGATTTACATAATCCACTGACTGGATACCTTTGTATACAACAAAGCCAAGCACTAATGTAAATACACAAGAATCTAACCACAGCGGTGTAGGCAAATGCACCAAACCAAAAAAGTTGTGCAAAATATCTGTGCCACCAGCGATGTAAGCAGACACCAACGAGTACAACAATAATAAGTATGCAATCCATGCCACAATAGCACCACGGGGGCCTAATGTTTTTTTCGCCATGGAAATAATATTACTGTTAGCAGGCAACCATAAATTTACTTCCAACATCAGTAATGCAGGAATAGTCATGGCAAGCCAACAAAAAAATAACAGCACGGAAGAACTTAAAAATCCACCACCAGCGCTCGCAATTGGAAGCGCCAACATTCCCCCGCCAATAGTGGTGCCAACCACTAAAAGCGTACCGCCAATAAGTTTTGTGTTCATTGAAAAGAAACCCTGATAAATATCTCAACCGCAAAACTACACGGTATTTGCTATTGACTCTAGCTCTAAGTTTTTCAATTCTTGCACAGTTTGTACGAAACGGGCAAAACTCGTTTCATCGGGCATCATTTTTTGCAACTGCTCAATGGTGGGAATTTTTTGAGAAATATCAGGATGATTTTGCAAACCAGGGTGCGCATCGCCATAAAGCTTCACTGCATAATTCTTTCCAGCAGCATTATCGTAATTTTTTATTACTTCCCCGATTAAAGCCTCATAATTTTCATGCGTAGGATCATTGACAAAATTAACATACAAATCACGAAGATTATGCTGTTGCTGCTGTTTAAATAATAGTGCGGCCATGTCAGTTTCTCCTCATTTGTTATCCTTGAGTTCAGACTACCAACCTAACCTTAACTTTCGCTTAACTTTTACATTGACTGAAAAAGAAAATTCGTTATCCTACAACCCCATGTTTATCTACCCAAAGATTGACCCAATTGCTTTCCATATCGGCCCACTAGAAGTTCATTGGTATGGGCTGATGTATATCGTCGGCTTCATTGCCGCCTGGGCGCTCGGCACGGCACGCGCCAAAAAACCTGGCAGTCCTATCAAACCTGAACAAATCAGTGATGTGATCTTCACAGCGGCCCTGGGTGTGATTATCGGTGGCCGGATTGGCTACATGCTTTTTTATGCGTTTCCTTTACTTGCCGCCAACCCTTTAACGCTTCTTAAAGTCTGGCAAGGTGGCATGTCATTTCACGGTGGTTTGGTCGGCGTATTAGTTGCTATTTTGCTTTACAGTCACAAAATTAAAGTGCCATTTTTTGCAGTGATGGATTTTATTGCGCCCCTTGTGCCCATTGGTTTAGGCGCGGGTCGCATTGGTAATTTTATTAATGGCGAATTATGGGGACGCGTTACTACCATGCCATGGGGATTCATTTATCCCAATGCAGGTCCTCTACCACGTCATCCTTCTGAACTTTACGAATTTTTCTTGGAAGGCGTTTTGCTCTTTACAATCCTTTGGTTATTTTCTCGTAAACCACGACCAACGATGGCCGTTTCCGCATTATTTTTATTACTCTACGGAATCTTTCGCTCCATTGGCGAAGTATTTCGCCAACCTGATCCGCAATTAGGTTTCGTTGCGTTTGGTTGGATGACGATGGGACAATTGCTTTCGATTCCTATGATTTTATTTGGCATTTATTTTTTGTGGCAGGCTTATCATCGTGCGCGAACTTAAAGAAGGTTGTGCCAAACGTCACTACTCTATTACACACAAAGATTTACCCTTGTGCTGCCCGATGCCTGACATGAAATTATGGGATGCACATCCTCGCGTTTATTTATCCATTGAAAAAACAGGTTTTGCAACCTGCCCTTATTGCGATGCCGAATACACCCTCACCGATTTTCATGAATAGTTACCGCTTTTTAATCATTGGCCCGGCGTGGGTTGGCGATATGGTGATGGCGCAATGTTTATTTCAAATACTCAAAACACAAAACCCTCATTGCACGATTGATGTTTTAGCGCCTGATTGGACTCGTCCACTTTTAGAACGCATGCCTGAAGTGAATCAAGCATTAAGCCTGCCATTTAAACATGGTGAATTAAATTTACGTGCGCGATTTCATTTAGCACGCGCGTTAAAAAACAAATATGATCACGCCATTGTGTTACCCAACTCTTGGAAGTCCGCTTTAATTCCTTTTTTCGCGGGCATTAAAAAACGCACGGGTTGGCGTGGTGAAATGCGTTTTGGTTTATTAAATGATGTGCGTTATTTAAATAAAGAAAAATTACCCTTAATGATTGAACGCTTTATGGCATTGGGTTTAAACCCAACTGATGCTTTACCTAAACCATTACCACGCCCGACATTAATCATTAATGAAACAACGCGAAAAAATACGATTGAAAAATATCAAATTGATTTGAATAAAAAAATTTTGGTGTTATGCCCAGGTGCGGAATTTGGCCCATCAAAAAAATGGCCAGCGAATTATTATGCGCAAGTGGCACAACATTATTTACAACAAAACTGGCAAGTATGGATTTTGGGTTCGCCTAAAGATCAAATTGAAGGCAGCATGATTCAACAAATCACACAACAACAATGTCGTGATTTCACCGGCAAAACAAGTTTAAGTGAAGCGATTGATTTATTGTCGCTGGCTAATTTAGTCATCAGCAATGATTCAGGGTTAATGCATATTGCTGCAGCACTCAATAGAAAACTCGTGGCAATTTACGGCTCATCATCACCCAAATTTACGCCGCCCTTAAGTGATGATGTAAAAATTATTTCGTTGGGCATTGAATGCAGCCCCTGCTTTCAGCGCGTTTGCCCCTTGAAACATCATCATTGTATGATCCAACTCACTCCCGAAAATATTTTAGGAATGCTTAATCAATGATGCGCGTATTAATTATCAAAACATCGTCACTCGGTGACGTGATTCACACCCTTCCCGCTTTAACGGATACTAAAAAAAATCATCCCATGATTCAATTTGATTGGGTGGTTGAAAAAAGTTTTTCAGAAATTCCTCGCTGGCATAACGCTGTCAATAAAATTATTCCTGTTGAATTACGACGCTGGCGTAAAAATATTGTATCCACCTTTAAAAATGGCGAATGGCAAAAATTTATTCATGAATTGCGCCAAGAAAATTATGATTTTGTAATTGACGCACAAGGTTTAGTAAAAAGTGGTTTGCTTACTTTTTTAAGTCGCGGGTATAAATGTGGTTACGATTGGCATTCTGCATGGGAGCCATTAGCCTGTTTAACTTATAATGCGCGATTTCGTGTGGCACCCGAACAACATGCGATTGATCGCATTCGTCAATTATTTTCCCAAGCATTGCATTACGGTTTGCCAGAAATGATTCCTGATTACGGTATTGATAAAACTAATTTAACTGCTCCGCGCCATGATAATTACCTTATGTTTTTGCATGGCACCACGCGCGATGACAAATGCTGGCCAGAACATTCTTGGCAAGCATTAATTCAACAAGTAAAAGATAAAAATTATCGTGTGCTATTACCCTGGGGAAATGAAGTTGAATACACTCGCGCAAAAAAATTAGCTGAAAATAATCCGCACGTTGAAGTATTGCCGAAAAGTTCACTCACCGAATTAGCCTCGTTACTCGCGCACGCTAAAGCAGTGGTTGCGGTTGATACAGGATTGGGCCATTTATCTGCCGCACTCAATACACCCACCATCTCACTTTATGGCGCTACCGATCCTAAATTGATTGGCGCTATTGGCCAAAATCAAATTCACTGTCGAGCAAATTCAATGCGTGAATTATCGGTGAATGATGTTTGGGAGAAATTATTTACGATTCATTCTTGGTGAGAGCACTCCTGCTTCTGGAAATATCATTGCTAAGTAGTCATCTACAAATCCAGAAATCATTTTTTTTGTTTTTTCATCGATAATAGTGACTTTTGTTTTTTCGTCGACAATAGTAATTTTTGCTTGCTCGTCTTTAAGAAAATCTAGCGCTATAGTAGGCAGTTTTCGCTGTTCTAAAACATAATTTAATTTGTCTAACAATATATCCATCAACTGAACCAATGTACTTAACGCCATTAAATTTAGCCCATCAGCACACTCCTTCCACAGCACTTCATTATGCTCAACCACCAATGAAAAACTTCCATAAAACTGTCCAAAAGAAGCACTTGATAAACACTTTCTCCACTGCTCCAAATCACCATCCTTAATATCGAAAAATGATGCTTGCACACCTATTTCAAATGCCACTTTTCGAGACTGAGTATCCAATGGTTTTTTTTCTAAACTATCTCGCGCCTGAAAAAAATGTTTGAATAATGCTAAGAGATTTTCAATAAACTGCTGCTGATTAAATCCAAAAAAACCAAAGGCACCTTTCATCTCATCCATAAAAACCACGGAAACCTTGGTAGAACATCCTACTTTTTTTGGCGTGTTGATGCTGTTTGCTAATGCCTGATAAGCATTTTTATCTACTAAACTTTTAGCGCTTAATGCACGCAGAACATTTCCTACTTTAGTAAACCCTTCAACATATATAGAATCCTGAGTCGGAAATTTTTCAAATAATTCTTTATAACAACTTTCCAATTTTTCATATGAGGGACGCAAATAATCATCAATCTCTTCGCCCGAAGAACAACTTGGGTCTTTATCCATCCTTACCTGATTCCATAGGGCTTCAATTTCGGCTTGCAATTTATGACACTCATGCTCCATGAGTTTTTGCCCTTGCTTTTCTGGAGGAAACTTATCTATACAATCAGCAAAATTTAATGCTATTTGCCTTACGTTTAACGTATCACCAAACTTCGCCGCGGCCAGCTCTTGACTTAGCTTATTAAACTCTTCTTCCAGGGTTACCTCTTTTTTACCACGAGGTGAAAACGGTGATGCATTTCCAACAATACTATTACTCCTACTGCCTCGAGGTGAAAAAATAGCGCCAGCTGCATCAGCTACATTTTTCCACGACATTGAGAACGCACTATCTTTAATGCTCCCCAACTTTGGCACTTCGCTAGATTTTTCATTTTCATTATTAAGTGGACTTTTTGAGGATCTTGAAAATATGCCACTCCCACTCTTTGATTTTGTTGCCACATTTTCTTTTGTACTACTGCTAGTGACAATAACACTACCACTGCGCTTTTCCCTTTTTTTTACAATCTCACTGTCCATTGTATTAATTCACCCTCGGATCCAATTCACCTGATTTATATCGCTGAAACATTTTTTCCAACGGTATCACTTTAATTTTAGATGCCTGCCCTGCAGTACCAAATGCTTCATAACGTGCTTTACAAATATCTGTCATCGCTTTCGTTGCTTCGCCTAAATATTTTCGCGGGTCAAATTCTTTTGGATGCAATGCCATAAAACGACGAATTGCACCAGTTGATGCCATACGTAAATCGGTATCAATATTAATTTTACGCACGCCGTGTTTAATGCCTTCTTGAATTTCTTCCACAGGCACGCCATACGTTTCACCTAATGCGCCGCCATATTGATCAATAATTTTTAACCATTCTTGTGGCACGGACGATGAACCGTGCATCACCAAATGCGTATCAGGAATACGTGCGTGAATTTCTTTAATGCGCTCGATCGCTAACACATCACCTGTCGGCGGACGTTTAAATTTATACGCACCATGACTTGTACCAATCGCAATCGCTAACGCATCGACTTTCGTTACTTTTACAAATTGCGCCGCTTGTTCTGGATCGGTTAATAATTGTTCGTGCGATAACACACCATCGGCACCTGAACCATCTTCTTTATCCGCCATGCCAGTTTCCAACGAACCCAAACAACCTAATTCACCTTCAACTGACACACCACCAGCATGCGCCATCTCTGCTGTTAATTTAGTCACGCGCACGTTGTAATCAAAATCCGATGGCGTTTTCATATCTTCTTTTAATGAACCATCCATCATGACAGACGAAAAACCTAACTGAATTGAACGCTGACAAATATCAGGAGAAGCACCATGATCTTGATGCATGCACACAGGAATGTGTGGAAATTCTTCAATAGCGGCGATAATTAAATATTTTAAAAACGGCGCGCCGGCATATTTTCGAGCGCCTGCAGACGCTTGCACAATCACAGGACTATTTGTGGCATCCGCGGCTTCCATAATCGCGCGCATTTGTTCAAGATTGTTAACATTAAAGGCGGGCACACCGTAATGATGTTCTGCCGCGTGATCTAATAATTGACGTAATGAAATTAATGCCATGATATCTCCTTAATTTTAAATTCTATTAATGTCATCTGCGTAGGGGCACGATGCATCGTGCCCCTACATTGACGCGCGTTATCCTACCTGCACAATCTTCATGGTATTCGTTGCACCAGGAAAACCAGTTTTATCCCCGCGTGTAATAATAACGAATTCACCATCGCTCACAATTCCGCGTTGTTTTAATTCAGCAATAGCGCGTTGATTCACTTGCGTGCGTTCATTTTCGGTATACGAAAAATGCATGGGATACACACCACGATACAACGTCATTTTTCGTTGTGCTTCAACACTGCGCGTTAATCCATAAATCGGAATACCCGAACGAATACGCGACATCCACAAAGGTGTAGAACCGGATTCGGATAACGCAATAATGGCTTTAATACAAAAATGATTCGCGGCATACATGGTTGCCATCGCAATCACTTCATCCACGCGATTAAATTGACATTCCACACGATGACGCGAAATACGCGTAACGGATTGCTTTTCTGCGCCCACACAAATTCGCGCCATTGCTTCAATCACTATATCCGGGTGTTTACCTGTGGCGGTTTCTGCCGACAACATGACGGCATCAGTACCATCAATCACGGCATTAGCTACATCAAATACTTCAGCGCGGGTGGGAATAGCATTATGAATCATGGTTTCCATCATTTGCGTAGCAGTAATGACGGCTTTATCTAACGTACGTGCGCGATGAATAATATGTTTTTGCACCGCAGGCAATTCTGCATCGCCAATTTCCACGCCTAAATCACCACGCGCGACCATCACCGCATCACTGGCTTCAATAATTTCATCAATGGCTTTCACTGCTTCCGTGCGTTCAATTTTGGCAATAATGCCAGCATGACCACCGGCTTTTTTCACCAGCTCTCGCGCTTCATGAATATCAGCCGCGGTACGCGGAAAAGAAATGGCGATATAATCTGCGCCTAAATTAACCGCGGTAATTAAATCTTTTTTATCTTTGTCTGTGAGCGCTTTGGCAGATAATCCACCGCCTTGGCGATTAATCCCTTTGTTATTGGATAATTCACCACCGACTTTCACGCGACAATAAATTTTGTGGCCTACGACTTTTTCAACGACAAAAACCAAACGACCATCGTCTAACAATAAAATATCTTTTGCTTTCACATCTTGCGGTAATTCTTTGTAATCAATACCAACTTGATGCTCATCACCTGCTTCACTATCTAATGCGGCATCTAAAATAAATTCAGCGTCGTCGTTAAGCATGATTTTTTTATTTTTGAATTTACTAATGCGAATTTTTGGGCCTTGCAAATCAGCAAGCACACCAATTTCTCTACCCATGTCACTCGCCACTTGACGCACAAGATGCACACGCTTTTCATGATCCGCAGAAACACCATGAGAAAAATTGAGTCGGACTAAATCCAGACCATGTTTGATCATGCGTTTTAATATTTCGGGGTTATCACTGGAAGGGCCTAACGTGGCAATAATTTTCGTGCGTTTGTGCTGCATGCTGTGTTAACTCCAAATGTAAATTTTTGTCATGCCGCACTTGTTGCGGCATCCGGTAAATATTTAATTTTCACCAGACCCCGCAATAAATGCGGGGTGACAAATGAGTGGATCCTGGACATCTCTTCGTCTCACCGGGATGACATCCGCGTTAAAACTTCAACTGCCGGCAATTGCTTACCTTCGACAAATTCTAAAAATGCTCCACCACCGGTGGAAATATACGAGATCTTATCAGCCACACCAAATTGATCAATGGCTGCTAATGTATCACCACCACCGGCTAACGAAAACGCCGGACTTTGTGCGATAGCGTGCGCTAATTTTTCTGTTCCTTGCGCAAAGGCTGGAAATTCAAATACACCCACAGGGCCATTCCACAAAATAGTTCCCGCTTTCATTAATACATCTGCATACAACTCTGAAGTTTTAGGGCCCACATCTAAAATACGATCATCGCTCGCAATATCGGTTAATTTTTTAATTTCTGCTTTCGCGTCTTTAGAAAATTCTTTCGCGACGATAACATCCAAGGGTAAATACAACATCACATCACGCGCTTTCGCTAATGCAATTAAACTTCTCGCCTCATCCAACAATTCTTTTTCATATAACGACTGGCCTACCGTAAAACCACTCGCGGCTAAAAAAGTATTGGCAATGCCACCACCGACAATTAATTGATCTACTTTATTCACTAATTCTTTTAAGACTAATAATTTGGTTGATACTTTCGAACCACCGATAATGGCAATTAATGGTCGTTTGGGATTTTCCAATGCGCTTGATAACGCCTCTAACTCTTTATTTAATAAAGGTCCGGCACAAGCAATCGGCGCAAATTTTGCCACGCCATGCGTAGAGGCTTCTGCACGATGCGCAGTGGCAAATGCATCCATGACAAAGACATCACATAAAGCAGCCATTTTTTTAGCGAGCGCTTCATCATTCTTTTTTTCACCTTTATTAAAGCGCACGTTTTCGCACAAAATAATTTCACCACTTTTTAATGTCACGCCTTCCAACCAATGCTTTTCAAAACGCACGGGATGCTTTAATAATTCGCTTAATCGTTTAGCGACAATTTCTAAAGATAATGACGAATCAAATTGCCCTTCTTCGGGGCGACCTAAATGAGAGATAAGAATAACCTTGGCATTTTTCTTAAGCGCTAATTCGATCGTTGGAATGGCAGCGAGTAATCGCGCATCACTCGTGATTTTGCCGTTCGCCATAGGGACATTAAAATCTTCGCGGATCAGTACTTTTTTATTAGCCAAATCAACATCAGTCATTTTAAGTAATGGCATTATGGTTTCGGCCCTCCGGGAACTGGAGTTGAAGCTGGAGCTGGCTCTGATTCAAGAACTTTGTAAGTCAAACCTTGATATTTTACAAGATCACTCTTTTTCACTGCCGCAAACGCCGCTTGCATTTTCTCCAATTCTTTTGGATCTGAATGCTGCAATACCAACTCATCACCATAAAGTTCTCTCGCTGCTTTGATCATTGTTTCATAATCTGCTTGCCCAAACGCTTTACCCGAAGGAATAGTTATTTTTTCACCCGTCACGGTGATACTTACACCTTTTTTTACTTCAACAATGGCAGACTTACTATCATCGTCATAAGACACAGGCTCCTTCGAATATATTTTTTTAAGCGCATTGAGTTGGTCTTCAGTTAATTTTGTGCCGGGTTTAGCGCCAGGTTGTTTAATCGACGCATTGCCAGACTCCATTTTCTTATTAAGATTGGATTTCTCCACTTTTGGCGTAGTAGTAGGTGTCGGCATAGGATTAGGCAGCGGATTATTATTGATGTTTGGAGCAATGTTTGTTGCTTTTGTTGTAGCTTGCTTAGTCTTTTCTAACTTCTCCAACGCTTCCAGTGCTTCTAATGCTCCTAGTAAATTTTTCCTACTTTCATCTAGCTGATTGCTCTTGTTGCGATTTCTTAATTCTTGCATTATTCGAGACTGAGTTTCACTCTTCAATCCCCCAATAGCTTCCGCCTGTTCAGCTATATTTTTTGCATTGAACATCTTTCCTAAAAACGGCCTGTACTCTTTCGCATACTCTTTATCTTCGGGAACATAAGCATCTGCGCCCATCACCAAATTAACATAATTTTTCTGAATATCTTCAGCATTACTCATCGGAGGCGCATCAACATGATCTGAGGCACCTGCAGTTTTTATCCGAGCTGATGCTAATTTTTTCAACTCAGCTCGCACTTCCTCAGAAGGAATTTTATTTTCTTGCAACAATCTATCTCGAATTTCTGGTCCCAAATTCCAAATAATTCGCGCTTGAACAGCAGCATTTTCAGCCGCATTCATATTATCTACAAAATCTTCTAGGTTTTTTATGCGCTTTTCCATATCCCTATCATTTTTTTTCTTCATAAAATTTTCTGAGGGCAGATAACAGATGCTATCTTCATCTTCTAACAAGTAAGCAATATTCGAAAAATATGCTTCATCCATCGTCGGGTCATTCAAGTCCTGATACTGCTTCAAATCGAAAACGTCATCTCTCGTATTAAAGAACTTAGTAGAACCGTCTGGATCATCGACAAAACTACCCACTCTATCAACCTTTCCCATTGCTATCATCACAAACACCTCGTCTAAAAATTCAAACCGTTACTTATAGGTACTATAGCAAGCAAACGATAAAGTGCGCTAGAAATCCCGATAGTTATGCTAGCATTGTCGACCTATGAAGATGCCTACCCTACGCCTAAGCAAACATGAAGATCGCCGTTTAATGGCCGGTCATCTATGGGTTTACAGTAATGAAATTGATCAACAACAAACGCCGTTAAAAAGCTTTCAGCCAGGTGAGCTGGCTATCATCCAAAATTCTCAGGGCAAAAATATCGGCATGGGCTATGTTAATCCGCATAGTCTTATCTGCGCACGAATACTGACGCGTGAGACGAAAACAATCATCGATGAAAGCTTTTTTATCGAACGTTTTAAAAAAGCACTGGCTCTGCGCGAACAATTTTTTCACGAACCCTATTATCGATTCGTGTTTGGTGAAAGTGATGGCCTGCCTGGGTTAGTGATTGATCGTTATAACGATATTCTTGTGGCGCAACTCACCACAGCAGGCATGGAAAATTTAAAGCTATTCATTCGCGATGCTTTAGTAAAATTAATCAATCCTAAAGCCATTTTGTTACGCAATGATGCCTCACATCGCACACTAGAAAATCTGCCGAAAATCATTGAGCCATTGCATGGCGATGCACCAAGCGAAGTGTTGTTGATTGAAAATGAAACACAATTTTATGCGCCTATCTTGGAAGGCCAAAAAACCGGTTGGTTTTATGATCATCGAAACAATCGAAAATTGTTGCAGCAGTTTGCTAAAGATAAAACCGTGCTCGATATTTTTAGTTATATTGGCGGCTGGGGAATTGAAGCAGCCACCGCTGGCGCGAAAGAAGTGTTATGCATTGATAGCTCTGAATTTGCGCTGGGTTATTTAAAAAGAAATGCTGAATTAAATAATGTTCAAGATAAAATCCACGCAATGCATGATGATGCATTTGATGCACTTAAAAAATTACGCGAAAATAAAACGACATTTGATATAGTGATTGCCGACCCACCGGCGTTTATTAAAAGTCGCAAGCATTTGAAAGAAGGTTTACAGGGTTATCATCGTTTGAATGAATTAGCCTTAAGTTTAGTCGCTGATGATGGATTATTTATTTCAGCGTCTTGCTCACAACATTTAAGCCGTGACATGTTATTAAATATTTTGCGTGACAGCAGTGTAAAACAACAACGTTTTATGCGCGTTATTGCAGAAGGTAGCCAAGGATTTGATCATCCCGTGCATCCGGCAATGCCAGAGACACATTATTTGAAAGCATTTTTTACAATCTGAGCCGCGCGCGTAAGCAAGCGGTAAGTTAGGAACTTATGAGCGAACAACTTTTAACATCATTAAACGATGCGCAACGCGAAGCTGTCAGCGCACCGTTAAATCATTTATTGATATTAGCGGGTGCTGGCAGCGGCAAAACACGCGTATTAGTTCATCGCATTGCTTGGCTTTTAGAAGTCGAGCGCGCCTCACCGTTTAATATTTTAGCCGTAACATTTACTAATAAAGCTGCCGCTGAAATGCGCGGGCGAATTGAAGAATTATTAGGCATTCCCACACAAGGTATGTGGGTGGGAACCTTTCACGGATTAGCGCATCGCTTATTACGTTTGCATTGGCAAGAAGCAAAATTAGCGCAACACTTTCAAATTCTCGATAGCGATGATCAATACCGTTTAATTCGTCGCATTGTTATTTCCATGGGGCTAGATGAAAAACAATGGGCGCCCAAACAAATTCAATATTTTATTAATGGCAAAAAAGATGAAGGATTACGCCCAGCGCAATTACAACATCAAGCGGATCCTCATACGAAAACGTTAGTGCGTATTTATCAGGCGTACGAAGAAAATTGCGAACGCAATCAAGCCGTCGATTTTGCAGAACTTTTACTGCGTGCGTATGAATTATGGTTATCGCATCCTGACTTGCTCGCGCATTATCAACAGCGTTTTAAACACATTTTGGTGGATGAGTTTCAAGATACAAATACTATTCAATATGCGTGGATTAAATTGCTCGCACAAAAAAATTATTTAATGGCGGTTGGCGACGATGATCAATCCATTTACGGTTGGCGTGGCGCAAAAGTTGAAAACATGCAACGTTTACAACGCGATTTTCCTTCCATTCAAACCGTTCGCTTAGAACAAAACTATCGTTCAACAGGCACTATTTTAAAAGCCGCCAATGCATTAATTGCCAATAACGATGATCGTTTAGGCAAAAATTTATGGACGGCGGGTGCCGAGGGCGAATTAATTAGCGTATATGCAGCGTTTAATGAAATAGATGAAGCGCGCTTTATTATTGATCGCATGCGTGATTGGATTCGCTTAGGCAATAATTATCAAGAAATTGCTGTGCTTTATCGCTCTAACGCACAATCACGTATTTTAGAAGAAATATTAATTCAAGCGGGTATTCCTTATCGCATTTACGGTGGCTTGCGCTTTTTTGAACGCGCGGAAATTAAAGATGCTCTCGCCTATTTGCGTTTACTCAATAATCGCGATGACGACACAGCATTTGAACGCGTGATTAATACACCCACGCGTGGCATTGGCGAACAAACACTTACGACACTGCGTGAACATGCGCGCTCACAATCTTTATCCTTATGGAAAGCCACATTAATTTTATTAACCACACAAACCTTTAGTGCACGTGCGCAAAACGCATTACAAGTTTTTGTAAATTTAATTAATGCACTGCATGCCGACACCTTAAATTTATCCTTAAGTGAACTAACCGAATGTGTATTAAATGGCAGCGGCTTAATTGATCACTATCGCAAAGAAAAAGGCGAAAAATCCCAAACACGCGTAGAAAACTTGGAAGAATTAATTTCAGCGACCAAACAATTTCAAGATGAAGGCAATCAAGCCACAGAAGATGAATTATCACCACTGTCTGCATTTTTAGCTAACGCGGCATTAGAAGCTGGCGAAACACAATCAAGCGACAACAATAATTGCGTGCAACTAATGACACTACATTCCGCTAAAGGCTTAGAATTTCCATTAGTCTTTTTAGCCGGCGTGGAAGAAGGATTATTTCCACACCAATTATCCATCGCTGAGCCAACGCGTTTAGCCGAAGAACGACGCTTATGTTATGTTGGCATGACACGCGCGATGAAAAAATTATTTATTACGTATGCTGAAACACGACGTTTACATGGCAATGAAATGTATCATCGTCCATCGCGCTTTATTCGTGAAATTCCTGAAGATTTATTGCAAGAAGTCAGATTAAGAACAACCACCGTAAGCACCACAGGGTTTCGCACGTCGCGCTCCACCCCGTTTACACCAACACAATCTGCCGCTATCAAACGCACATCTATTGTTGAAGAAATGCCAGACGGTTTTCGTTTGGGTCAACGCGTCACACATCCTGTTTTCGGTGAGGGCACCATTTTAAGTTACGAAGGCAGCGGCGCACACGCACGCATCCAAGTAAAATTCACTAAAGTTGGCGCAAAATGGTTAGTGGCAAGTTATGCGAAATTGGAGCCGGTGTAGACAACAAAATCAATATCAAATGTCTGAGCCGCGACCGTGAGGGAGCGGTTTTTATTGTTTAATTAAATACACATCAAATCTCACGCTTTTTCCCGCAAAAACAATATCTGGTTTTTTATTGGCAATTGGCGGCGCAAGTTTTGGGCGCTTAACAACCACACGCTTTTTAGCTTTGGTTAATGCTAATAAGAATACTTCTTCTGCGTCTAAATCATCGCCTACTATCTCGCGCAAAAAACGCGATTCTTTTTTAGCCAAGGCGGTTTTGGTTTTTTCGGGGAAAATGGGATCGAAATAAATAACATCAAAAATAGGATCCAACAATAAATAATCTTTTGCATCCACAACCATCAACGGCAATTCACAATTTACGTTACGTAAATTCTCTTTAAGCAACGCCGCAATAATTGGCGAGCGTTCAATGAGCTGTACTTGGCATCCAGCACAATGCAACAAATATGCATCGCGCCCAAGGCCTGCTGTTAAATCTAATACCGTTAATAGTTGCTTGGGTTTAAGGCCGACGGCTTTGATGAGTAATTCTTTTTTAATGGCAGAGGATTGATAACGTGCTTTCGCAAAATCAATGAACACTTTTTTCGATCTCTTGCATTCTCGTCAAATGCGCCGCCTCTTCTTCCGCTGTTGCTTTTAAAATAATGAGCGGTGGTCGCTTTTTTTGTTTACGTTTTTCTTGTTGTGCTTGTGATGGAATTACTGTTTGTGCCGATAACTCATCACCAAATAACGTAGCCTGCCCACCTGTCATTGCTAAATACACGCGCGCTAACAATTGCGCATCTAATAACGCGCCGTGCAATTCGCGCGTCGAATTATCAACGTTATAACGTTTGCACAACGCATCTAAACTATTACGCTGACCTGGATGACGTTGACGCGCTAACATTAAGGTATCAATAATGCGGCATTGATCTTGCAAGAAAGGATAATTTTTGCTGATTTTTTGTAATTCAACATTTAAAAATCCAGTATCGAATGCGGCGTTGTGAATCACAAGTTCTGCATCTTGAATATACGCTAAAAATTTTTCAGCAATCTCTGCAAACAAAGGTTTATCAGCTAAAAATTCTTGCGTGATACCATGCACTTGCAACGCGCCTTCGTCTATATCACGCTGAGGATTAATATAGTAATGAAAATGATTGCCTGTTAAACGTCGATTGATCATTTCTACTGCGCCGATTTCAATAATGCGATGCCCTTCGTCGGTAGATAAACCCGTGGTTTCTGTATCGATAATAATTTGGCGCATAATTTTTTACCTATTTAATAACTCATCAATACCGCGATTAGCCAATTCATCCGCCATTTCATTTTCAGGATGCCCACTGTGGCCTTTCACCCAATGCCATTTCACTTGATGTGATTGCACTAATTGATCTAACTCTTGCCACAAGTCTTGATTTTTTACTGGCTCTTTATTACTCGTGCGCCAATTATTTTTCTTCCACTTAGTCAACCACTCTAACATTCCCTGACGCACATATTGTGAATCAGTCGTCACATTAATCTCGCACGTTTCTTTCACGGATTTTAACGCTTCAATGACCGCACGCAATTCCATACGATTGTTGGTGGTTAATAATTCAGCGCCATGCAATGTCTTTTCATGCGCACCATAACGCAACAACACTCCCCAACCACCCGGCCCTGGATTACCACGACACGCGCCATCGGTAAAAATTTCAATGGTTTTCATTGGTTTTTCCTTCATACATGGCATTGGTTTTACGCGCGGTAGGCTGCCAAAATTCTTTCGCCACTAATTTTTTCTCCCAACGTGGGCGGATAGGTGTCACCCCCATCACTTCTTTTTGTAAATGAATTAAATACCCTGCACTAAAATGCAATCGTTTGATTTCAACAATCGAAAAATCAAATGCTTTCGCTAATGATTTCATTTTTCCTAATGATAAGTACTTCTGTTTTCTGGGCAAATTAAACCAACACCAAGGGTGCCACGGATTAAACCCTAACACTAACAAATTACCTTCCGGCAACAACACGCGCTGAATTTCAGCTAATACAGCTTGCGGTTGCAAACAATCGGCTAATACATAAGGCGCAACAACGACATCGACACTAGAGTTTGCTAAAGGCAATGCATCATAATCCGCCTGCAACCAACTGTCTTGCGTAGGCGCTAATGATTCTGAGCAAAGACGAAATTGATGTGAAATACGCGAACTTTGAAGCCACGATAAATCTTTGTAAGGTCCTAATTGCAACAAGTGATAACCAAATAAACTTGGCAATACCTGTTGTATCGCTGCTTTTTCCAACCCCGCTATTTTTTGCATATCATGATTTCCTTCGAGTTTTTATTAGCGAAAAAACAATGCCTCCAGTCAATAACAACACCGTTACCATCAAAGAAATCGCCGCAGGAAACTTCTCCAGCCCTAACAACGGCACTGCAAATACTTTACAACCAATAAAGATCAATACCAATGCCAACGCATACTTAAGGTATTGAAAACGATTAATCATTGCCGCCAAGGCAAAGTACAGAGATCGCAAACCCAAAATAGCAAAAATGTTGCTAGTATAGACAATATAGGGATCGGTGGTAATAGCAAAAATAGCAGGCACACTATCAACAGCAAAAATGATATCTGCAATTTCAATCAAAATTAATGCCAACAACAAAGGCGTTACGAATGTCGCGTACCTTCTAGGTTTTTTCTTATCTGGCAATCGAACTGTAAATTTTTCCTCATGAAATTCATGTGTCACACGTAAATGTTTTTTCAAGAAAATTAGCAAACGATTTTGCGCAATGTCCAATTCTTTTTCATGCCAGATGAGCATACGAATACCCGTAACAATCAAAAAGGCAGCAAAAACAAATAATATCCACGCAAAACGTTCTACTAAAATTGCGCCAGCCCCAATCATTATGCCACGCATTAGAATGGCGCCCAATATTCCCCAAAACAATACTCTATGCTGATATTTACGAGGCACATGAAAATAACCAAAAATCATGGCAATGACAAAAACATTGTCCATGGATAAACTTAATTCCACCAAGTATCCAGTAAAATACTCTTTAACACTTTGCGCACCTAAATAATGCCAAACCCAAAAACCAAACAATGACGCAATGACAAAATAAAAGGTGCACATGCCAATACTTTCACGCACCGAAATTTCACGCTTATCTCTATGCAACACACCCAAATCCAACACCAGCAACACTACAACAATGCTTAAAAACAATGCCCACAACCATAATGGCTTATTCATTTACTACTCCTTATGACTCGCGCGCGCTAAACGATCACGAATCGCATCCCATATTTTTTGCTGAGGAATTTCTTCAATTAAAATTTCCTCAGCGCCTGATTGGTCTAATTCACGTAATGTCGCATATAATTTTTTAGCGTAACTTACTGGATCATTCGGCATTTGTCGCCAATCAATATTACTGTTAATTTCAATCCTACCAAAAGACATGACAGCGATTTTTTTGGTTAATTTTATTTTTTGCAAAATCATTGGCAGTGGCAAAATCCACACAGGCGTTTTGGGCGCATAATGTTTTGCCAAACTACCCGACACACGTGGGATATCTTTTTTATCTTGTACAATACTCTGTGCCAATAAAATAGGCCCTGGACGCAACACACGAGGATGCGTTTGCGTGCAATCAATGATAGTCGACTCAATACCTAACTCACATGGCCCACCATCAATAATTAATTTCACGGCCGCACCAAATTCTGCTTTCGCATGTTCTGCCGTCGTACTACTCACACGACCAAAACGATTAGCCGATGGCGCCACCACTCCTTTACCAAAACTTTTTAATAATTCATGTGCGATAGGATGTGCTGGCATACGAATACCAATCGTATCTTGTCCACCCGTGATTAAACGCGAAACATGATCCGCGGCTTTTAAAATAAGTGTCATTGGCCCGGGCCAATATTGTTTAGCTAATGCGTGCGCATATGCAGGAATATCTTTGGCCCAATCGTTTAATTGCGCAATATCGGCAATATGCACAATGAGCGGATGATGTAGTGGCCGACCTTTTAATTGAAAAACTTTTGCTACTGCTTCAGGATTAGTTGCATCGGCGCCAATGCCATACACTGTTTCGGTAGGAAAAATAACGACTTCGCCTTGGCGAAGTAATGTGATGGCTTGATGAATCACAGCATTTGTCATCCCGGAATCCGCCGGAGCACGAAGTGCGCAGGTGGATATCCGGGATTCAGAAACACCATGAATTAATTTACCTGGATCCCGGCTCGCATCACCTTCGCTTCGCTGCGGTGATTTGGCCGGGATGACATCGCTTTTTTTTACCATTTCATAATTCCTTAATTATTTTCTTCAACCTATACAACGCCTCCAATGCTTCTTTTGGCGATAATTGATCTGGATCAATTGTTTTTAATGCGGTGGTAATTTTATCTGGCGCAATCTCTTGCGCGACAAATAAATCATTTTGTTGTGGCACGGGACGCGCTTCAAGCGTAATTAATTTTTGTTTGGCAATATCAATCACTGATTTTGGAATGCCCGCCAATTGTGCGACTTGCAAACCATAACTTTGACTTGCCGGCCCTTTTTTCACCGCATGCAAAAACACAATTTTTTCACCGTGTTCAATGGCATCTAAATGAATATTTTCAATCGTTGATAATTGTTGTGGCAACACGGTCAATTCAAAATAATGTGTGGCAAATAAACTAAACGCTTGTACATGACGCGCCAAATAAATAGCTGTCGCCCAGGCTAAAGATAATCCATCAAACGTACTGGTGCCACGACCAATTTCGTCAATCAATACTAAACTTTCACGCGTCGCATTGTGCAAAATATTAGCGGTTTCAGTCATCTCCACCATAAATGTTGAACGATGATTACTTAAATCATCGGCGGCACCAATGCGTGTGAATATGCGATCAATCGAACCAATTTGCGCGCGCTTTGCTGGCACAAATGAACCCACATAGGCCAACAAAACAATTAACGCCGTTTGACGCATATAGGTTGATTTACCACCCATGTTAGGACCGGTAATCATTAACATGCGTTTTTTATCGGATAATTCCACATCATTGGGCACAAATGGATCTTCCGACACACGCTCAACAACCAAATGCCTTCCTGCCTCAATAAAAATACCTGGCGTGTCGGTTAATTCTGGTTTAACTAAATTTAATGTTTGCGCGCGCTCGGCAAAATTAGCTAATACATCACATTCCGCAATAGATTGTGCCGTTTCTTGCAGCGGCACTAAATAACGCGCAATGTGCGTTAATAATTCGTCATATAATTGTTTTTCAAGCGCTAATGATTTTGCGTGCGCACTTAATGCTTTATCTTCAAATTGTTTTAATTCTGGCGTGATATAACGCTCGGCATTTTTTAAGGTTTGTCGACGCTGATAATCTATCGGTGCTAATTTGGCTTGCGCTTGTGAGATTTCAATATAATAACCATGAACCCGGTTATACCCCACTTTCAATGTATTAATACCCGTGCGTTCACGTTCGCGAATTTCTAATTCTAATAAAAACTGATCAGCATTTTCACTTAACGAACGTAACTCATCTAATTCTTGCGAAAACCCATTGGCGATAACACCGCCGTCTCGAATAATCATCGGTGGATTTTCAATAATCGCACGCGTTAATAATTGGGTAAGCTCAGGAAAAATATGGATGGGCGCATTAATTTTTTCGAGATAAATACTCAACGATGGCAATACGTTTAATGCATAACGCAGCTGTATCAAATCACGTGGTCGCGCTGTTTTTAATGCCACACGCGCTAAAATTCTTTCAATGTCCCCTATCGAACTTAATAATTCTTGTAATGGCTCATAACATCGCGCTTGTAAAAATGCGTCTATGGCAGCAAAACGCGAGGCTAAAATAATTTTATTGCGCGTGGGTTGATGAATCCAACGACGCAATAATCGACTACCCATCGCCGTTTTAGTTTCATCTAACACCGACACTAACGTAAATTTTTCGCCGCCTTGAATATTGACGTCTAATTCTAGATTACGTCGCGTGGAAGCATCTAACATCACCATATCTTCACGACGCTCTACACGCATACTACAAATATGTTGCAATGCGGTTTTCTGTGTTTCTTTGGCGTAATTTAATAATGCACCGGCTGCTGAAATCGCTAACGGAAATTGCTCACAACCAAAACCAGATAAATCTTGCGTTTGAAAATGTTGTGTTAATAAACGCTGGGCACTATCCAATGTAAATTCCCACGGCGGACGACGACGCAAACCATTTTTATTTTGCACAATAAATTGCTCAGACCAATCTTCGCTCACCAAAATCTCAGCGGGTTTAATGCGTTCTAATTCACTGTGCAATGCTTCTTGATTAGCTAATTGTTGCAAATGAAAACGCCCACCACTTAAATCGAGTGTCGCCAAACCAAATTGATTTTGATGATGCACAAGAGCAGCTAGTAAAGTATCACGACGTTCTTCTAAAAATGCTTCATCCGTAACAGTGCCTGGTGTGACAATACGCATGACTTGTCTATCAACAGGACCTTTGCTTGTTGCCGGATCACCCACTTGCTCACAAATGGCAATGGATTCACCGGCTCGAATTAATTTCGCTAAATAAGATTCCGCCGCGTGATACGGAACACCTGCCATCGGAATTGGATTGCCCGCAGAATGCCCACGCTTGGTTAACGTAATATCTAAAAGTCGCGCCGCTTTTTGCGCATCGTCATAAAATAATTCATAAAAATCACCCATGCGATAAAAAACTAATTTATCGGGATGTTGCGCTTTAATGCGCAAATATTGTTGCATCATAGGGGTATGTTGATTTAAAACATCGTCACTCATTGACTTCACAGCCCTTGGAGAAAAAACATGAATAGCCATCTTACCATTCTCGCCAAAGAACTGGGCAAGTTGTTATTACAAAAATCGCAACGTTTAGTCACCGTCGAATCATGCACCGGTGGTGGATTAAGCTATTTTTTGACCGAAGTTCCCGGCAGTTCGCAATGGTTTGAACGCGGTTTGGTAACTTACAGCAATGATGCAAAAACTACATTATTACACGCGAATCTTCATGATGGCGCCGTGAGCGAAAGCTGCGTTATCTCCATGGCAGAAGGCGGACTCAAGAATTCACATGCAGATATTAGCATTGCGATCACAGGCATTGCCGGACCGGACGGCGGCAGTAAAGAAAAACCCATCGGCACAGTTTGGTTTGCCCTCGCCGCCAAAGACAAACCCACGCAAACACAGCTCAAACAATTTACTGGCGACCGTCATACCATTCGTTTACAAGCCATTGAGTTTGCGCTGCAAAGTTTAATCCAACACCACAAATAACGCGCCATTGCCGCGCAAAATATTCAGCAATAAATGCTTCTTATCTTTGCTCGCGGCTTTTTGTAATTCGCCAACATTAGTCACAGAAATTTGGTTAGCCGAAACAATTACATCACCGCGTTGTAAACCCGCACGCCACGCCGCACTATTTTTGGAAACATTCAAAATTTGCACGCCCACCACACGACCTTGCACAGGTGTTTGTTGATCAAAATCTGTCAGTGACAAACCAAACAAGAATGGATTTTGGTTTTTCTCTGCATCTAAATATTGATCAGGATCCGCCGTCGTTAAAGCGATATCACGCGTTTTTCCATCACGCAAAACCTGCAATTGAATCTTTGCACCAACACGCAATACACCAACTGCATTACGCACTTCATTGGCGCTCTCAATTTGTTGGTTATTAAATTTCTGAATAATATCGCCGACTTTTAATCCAGCGCCGGCGGCAGGTGAATCAGGCGATACTTGTGTAATCACCGCACCTTTTTTCCCGGAAATATCAAACGCTTTAGCTAAATCTGGCGTGACATCTTGTACAATCACACCCATCAACCCACGTTTCACTGAACCATATTGAATTAACTGACCCATAATGACTTGCGCCATATTATCAGGAATCGCAAAACCAATACCGACATTGCCACCTTCGGGCGATAAAATAGCCGTGTTAATACCAATGAGTTGTCCGCGCAAATTCACCAACGCACCACCAGAATTACCAGGATTAATTGACGCATCGGTTTGAATAAAGTTTTCGACGCCTTGTGGACCTTCAATACCTAAACTTCCACGCTGCAATGCACTAATAATTCCTGATGTTACTGTTTGATTGAGTCCAAAAGGATTACCAATGGCAACCACAAAATCACCAACTTCTACTTGATCAGAATTACCTAAAGGCATTGCGGTTAAATGATCGGCAGGAATTTGTAACACTGCGATATCCGACGCAGGATCAGCACCAATTAATTTGGCTTTGAAATGACGACCGTCACTTAATGTGACAGTAATCGTTTTGGCATGTTCAATCACATGATTGTTGGTTAACACATAGCCTTTTGCCGCATCAACAACCACACCCGAACCTAAGGTCGCAAATTGACGTAATTTGCCGTAAGGAGAATAAGGCGCATCATTATTGCCATTTTGATCTTGGCTTTTATCTTGGCTTTGAGCATTTTGATCTTGCGGATTTTTAATGGTCGTAGGCAATACAATTTCGCCTTGTGCCGCCACATTCACTACCGCCGGCATAATTTTCTTTAACATGGGGGAAAGGGATTGTGCATTAGCATCAGGTGGGAACCCTGCTGCACTGGCATTAACAAACAACAACGTCAAAAAAACAAATGCGATCATTTGCTTGATATTTTTCATGTCCCTGAACCTCTTAGTAAAAACTTCTGGCAAGCTTACCTACGAAAATAATAAGATACAATCATGATGATAGACTATCTTAACCTTCTTGGCATTGAACGTTGGCAACTGAAAAATTCAGCGCCGCCTGCACATCCCACACAATGGAACCCATTAGAACAATGTGTAAAACAATGCACCGCCTGTGGTTTACACAAAACGCGCACACAGACTGTTTTTGGCACTGGTAATCCTAAAGCTAAATTAATGTTGATTGGTGAAGCGCCAGGCGCTGAAGAAGATCGTCAAGGCAAACCATTTGTTGGCAAAGCCGGACAGTTACTCACGCAAATGTTGCGCGCCATTGGATTAAACCGCGAAGATGTATTCATTGCTAATATTTTAAAATGCCGACCACCAAATAATCGCGACCCACAACCTGATGAAGTTGAAAAATGCACCCCATTTTTATTACAGCAATTAGCATTAATTCAACCAACATTATTAGTCGCATTGGGTCGAATTTCTGCGCACTATTTATTAAATACCACCACACCACTGTCGCGCTTGCGTGGCCAATTATTTTCTTACGGTGAACAACAAACACCTTTGATCGCCACTTATCATCCGGCCTATTTATTACGTTCTCCGCAAGACAAAAGCAAAGCGTATGTAGATTTATTAAAAATTCGTCAATTATTAAACGAGGAAAAACATCATGTCTGATACTAACAATAATTTATTCCCTTCGATTGAACCTCATAAACACGGCATGTTAAAAGTTGATGATATCCATTCACTTTATTGGGAAGAATGCGGAAATCCTAACGGCGTACCAATAGTGTTTTTACATGGCGGGCCAGGTTCTGGCTGTAATGCTGATCAACGACGTTTTTTTGACCCAAGCTTTTATCGCATTATTTTATTTGATCAACGTGGCGCCGGGCGCTCCACTCCACATGCAGAATTAAAAAATAATAGCCCACAACATTTAATTGCTGATCTAGAAGCATTGCGTCAATTTTTACATGTTAAACAATGGTTATTATTTGGCGGTTCATGGGGCAGCACACTGGCTATCGCTTATGGCGAAACGCATCCGCAACATTGTTTAGGTTTTATCCTGCGCGGTATTTTCTTGATGGCGGAGTCAGAAAAAGATTGGTTTATGCATGGCGCACAACATATTTTTCCTGAAGCTTGGGAAGAATTTGCGCATTTTATTCCTGAGAACGAACGTCATGATTTATTAAAAGCCTACACCAAACGCATTGCTGATCCTGACCCTGCAATTCATATACCAGCCGCAAAACATTTTAGCGTCTACGAAGGAAAAATTTCTTACTTCATGAACAGTCCAAAAAAATTAAATCGCTTTGAAGAAGAACATTTAGCTCTTGGCATGGCACGCATGGAAAGTCATTATTTTACTAATTATGGAAAAGAATTGGGCGATACATTATTAAAAAATGTGCCTCGTATTCGACATTTACCCTGCATTATTGTGCAAGGCCGCTATGATATTTGCACTCCTATTACCACGGCTTACCAATTAGCCAAAGCGTGGCCTAACGCAGAATTCATCGTTGTTCCTGATGCGGGGCATTCAACCACAGAACCTGGCATCACACGCGAACTAGTGAACGCGACGGAGAAATTTAAAACGCTGTTATAATAATTTGAGAGGTTTCACAATAATGAAAAAATACTTAGGCTTTAGCTTATTGGAATTACTCGTCACGCTTGCGGTTGCAAGTATTTTGTTACTCATGGGTGTTCCTGCGTGGCAAGATTTGCAAAAACAACATCAAATCAAAATCACGCTGCAGCAATTAACCAGCACTATTGCGTTTGCACGCAACACAGCCATTTTGTCACATCACAAAATCATTATTTGCCCTAACGACCACATGCATTGCGGAAATGATTGGCAACAGGGATGGCTTGTTATTCAACAAAACAAAATTATGCGTATTTTTCCTGAAATCCCCCAACATACTCATTTGATTTGGAACGATTTACGTCACACCAACAAAATTACTTTGCAACCTGATGGCTCGACAGAAGGTAGCAACGGTAGTTTTTATTATGGCCATTATCGTTTGGTTATTAATCGTGGTGGGCGAGTGAAATTGGAAAATGTGAAATAACAAAATTTGGTTCGTGTCATGCCGCACTTGTTGCGGCATCCGGCAAATGTTTAGCGTTCACCAGACCCCGCAACAAGTGCGGGGTGACAAGCTAAAATAAAACAAAGGTACTGTATGAAAAAAACTTTAATAATTATTTTACTTTCTGCAATATGTTGCTGGCGTTTGCATTGGCCCAGCGAATTAAAAACACAAGATATTGTGACGCAAGGCACAATTAGTTCTATCCCTGAACAATACAATAAAGCCAAGCAATGGTTATTTATCACACAAAAAACTCACGCGCGCATTTGGCTTAGTTGGTATTCTCCTCCACCGGTACATTTGCATGTGGGTGATACGTGGCAATTACATCTGCATATCAAACCCGCCACACAACCATGGCTTAAAACACAAGATGTGAACGCGGCAGGTTATGTAAAATACGATGTTAAAAATCAGTTAATACAGCGCGATCGTTGGCATTATCCAATTAACCATATTCGCGAAATAATTTATAAGAAATTAAAAATAACTTTAAACAATAAACCTTCGTTAGGATTCATTAGTGCACTAACCGTTGGCATGCGCGATCAAATTACGCAAGCGCAATGGCAAACACTGCGTAATACCGGCACCAATCATTTAATGGCGATTGCCGGATTACATATTGGTTTTGTAGTAAGTTTTTTGTTTTTCCTCACCAATCGTTTGAGCCGATTTTTTCCACGTGTATTAATTTATTCGCCGGCACAACAAGTAGCCATCTTAGTAAGTTTAATCGGTGCATTTTGTTATAGCGCGCTTGCCGGATTTGCACTACCTACGCAACGCGCCATCATTATGTTAAGTGTTTTTTTGTTCGCGAGTTTATGCAAAAGACATATTCCATTGTGGGCGGCGTGGCTCACCGCATTATTATTCATTATCGCGTGGGAACCACTTGCTGTATTAACCGCAAGCTTTTGGTTATCGTTTAGCGCGGTTGCATTAATTATTTATGGCTGCAGCGCACGCTTAAAAATGCATGGATTTTGGTGGCATTGGTTTCGCGCGCAATGGGTTATTGCATTAGGATTAATTCCTGTCAGTTTATTGTTTTTTCAACAGGTTTCGTTGACAGGACTCATTGCCAATTTAATTGCTATTCCTTACGTTGGATTCATTATTTTGCCATTAAGCTTGTTAGGCATTGTTAATGCACACTGTTGGTTATTAGCCGAATATTTACTGACAAAATTTTGGCCGATGATGATTTGGCTAGGAAAATTTCCGCATGCGCAATGGTTAATGCAACTACATTCACCTTGGCAAATTATTGAAGGTACGATGGCAATTATTTTACTGCTAGCACCGCGCGGTTGGCCCGCAAGATGGTTGGGTTGGATTTGGTTCGCCGCTATGTTCTGGCATTAATATCCCCTCTCCCGCTTGCGGGAGAGGGAATAATTCGCAGCACTTATTTCTATCTGCTATTCTTTCTCTTCGCGATGATGGTCGGTTAACTTTTGACGATGTTTACTGACTTGCTTCTCTAATCTATCTACTAGTTCATCAATCGCCGCGTACATATCGGCTTGCTCTGCTTCAGCAAAAATTTCCGCGCCTTTCACGTGCACAGTTGCATGCGCGATTTGGCGTAATTTTTCTACGCTCAGCGTCACTGCAATACGCGTGATGTGATCGCCACGTTTATAGAGGCGCTCAAATCGTTTTTCTGTGTAATCACGTAAAGGTGGGGTAATTTCCATGTGGTGGCCGGTGAAATGAATCTGGGTACTTGTCGTCATAAATAATCACTCCTGTTACTTTATGTATTAGATATAATCATAGCTCAAAATCGTCGCCTAGGTAGACTTCTCGAACGCGTTGATCAGCTAAAATTTGTTGCGGTGCGCCTTCACATAGGATGGCGCCATCGCTGACGATATAAGCGCGATGGCAGATGGCGAGCGTCTCACGGACATTATGGTCAGTAATCAGAACGCCAATACCGCGATCACACAAATGATTAATGATGCGCTTAAGATCAATCACCGAGATAGGATCAATACCAGCAAAGGGCTCGTCCAATAAGATAAATTTGGGGTCAGTAGCCAACGCGCGCGCAATTTCCACTCGTCGCCTTTCACCACCCGACAAACTAATCCCATGCACATCGCGCAAATGGCTGATATGAAATTCTTGTAAAAGTTTTTCAAGATGTTCTTCTTGTTTTACTTTAGTTAAATCACTACGCAATTGCAAAATTGCTAAAATATTTTCTTCCACAGTTAGTTTACGAAATACGGAAGGCTCTTGTGGTAAATAACCTAATCCTAATTGTGCGCGTTGATGCATAGGCATTAACGTCATATCAATATCATCAAAAAAAACTTTTCCGCCATCGCTTGGCACTAAACCCACAATCATATAAAAACTTGTGGTTTTTCCTGCGCCATTAGGCCCGAGCAAACCAACAATTTCTTTATTGTGCAACGACAACGATACATCACGCACAACATGACGTGAGCGATAACTTTTTTCTAAATGTTGAGCTTTTAAAATCGGCATTAGTTGAATCTATTTAGGTTTCTTTAATGTTTGTGGTTGAATAACAATACTTACTCGTCCATGTTTTTCGTGCGGTGTGATGACTTGTTGTTGATTAATGTTGTAATCAATTTTCGGCGCACTATAACTATTGGGCCCCTGCTCTACTTTAGCGTTTCCTGTTAACACAATTTTCGCAAGCAGCGGATCATACTCGATTGTTTGTGCAAATGCATGAACCGGCGGCTTATTTTTTTGTGGTTGCGCAATAAATTCTGCCAACTCACCTTTAGCAATTGCTTTTAATAATTGATTATCTTGATTAGCGAATAACGTCAGCTGTTGTGAGGAAAGCGTTTTTGTATCTCTTGTTAGATGAACATTGTTAGTGAATACACCAATGTGCGTTAGGTTATTTAATAACGCATGGTTAGCGGTAATATGTGTGGTTTGGTGATTCACATACGTGCCAGAAACTTGCGACAACAATGCTAATGTATGTTGATCTATATTTAATTGCATGCCGACACTCGTTGCCGATAATCCACCTTGTTGCGCACTAATATATTGGTCTGTGGTAATTTCATGCGTATGTGGGTACAACAATAAGCTCGACGTTTGAATAATACCCGCTGCATTATGCACGCCTTTTTGTTGCGTGATCGTGACATTGCCCCACAAATGAATCATGGCATTGCCATTCGTTGCTTCACCCCATTGTGCATTTGCCACCCAAGGAGGTTGTTGGGTAACAGTCATACTCATCTGTGGTTGATAAAACAAGGTACGATCACTCGGTGAGAAATGCCAAATCTTAGGTACAAAAAATTTATCTTCGATATTGCCTTGTTGATCCGTACGAATCACCGTCACCTGCTCTGCAAATTCATCGGGATAACGAGGATTCACCGCCATGGGGTGCCAAATAAAATATTTTTCCCACACGGAATAACTTGTCAATGTAGCGGCTAACAATAACAGCAAATATAAGATTTGTTTTTGCCAAGACTCGCGCGAAAAAAACGCTAGCATGCATGATACCGCGTTAACAATTTATCCCAATGATGTTGTGTTTTTAACAAAAATTCACACACTTCACGAATGGCACCCTGACCACCTGCATTTTTTGTGGTCCATTGCGCATATTGTTTAACTTCGGCGACGGCATTAGCAACCGCAATACCTAAACCCACACGACGTAATACAGGTAAATCCGGCAAATCATCACCCATATAAGCCACTTCATGATCTTTAATATTTAATGTTGTAATAAGTTTTTCATATACAGGTATTTTGTCTTTCACGCCTTGAAAAACATGTTGAATACCTAATTGCTGCATACGCAATGCAACACCTTTGGCATCACGCCCAGAAATAATGGCCACATGAATCCCTACTTCTAATAACCATTTCACCCCTTGACCATCCAATACATGAAACGCTTTGTGTTCATCGCCATGATCATCCATAAAAATATGACCATTGGTAAACACACCATCGACATCAAAAACAATTAATTTAATTTGTGCGGCTTTCTGTGTTAATTCCATTTAAGCTACTCCCGCGCGTAATAAATCATGCATGTGAATCGCACCGATGGGATGATTTTTATCATCCGCTACAATTAATACGGTAATGCGATGATCTTCCATCATTTGTAATGCTTCCACCGCTAATAAACTGGCTTTAATGGATTTTGGATTTTTGGTCATCACTGAATTAATCACCGTGGTACGCACATCTAACCCACGGTCTAATGTTCGACGTAAATCGCCATCCGTAAAAATGCCTATCATTTGTCCTGATGTATTGATGACGGTCGTCATGCCCAACGCTTTTTTCGACATCTCCACTAACGCCATACTCACCATGACATCTTCCACTACTTTTGGCACCGCTTCATCAACACGCATAATATCTTCTACGCGCAACAATAAACGTTTACCCAAACGACCACCGGGATGTGAACGCGCAAAATCTACCGCAGTAAATCCACGTGCTTTTAATAACGCAATTGCTATCGCATCACCCATGACAAGTGCTGCTGTTGTACTCGATGTTGGTGTTAAATTAAGCGGACACGCTTCTTCAGTCACTGTCGTATCTAAATTAACATTCGCTGCTTGCGAAAGCGTGGAATGTACATTTCCTGTAATACTGATTAATAAGATTTTAAGATGTTTTAATAATGGCAAAATGGTTAATAATTCTGGTGTTTCACCCGAATTAGAAATCGCAATCACGACATCTTTTTCAGTAATCATGCCTAAATCACCATGACTTGCTTCGCCTGGGTGCACGAAAAATGCCGGCGTTCCGGTGCTCGCTAATGTTGCTGCAATTTTGCCGCCGATATAACTCGATTTACCCATGCCCATGACAATAATGCGCCCGGAACATTTCAAAATAATTTCACACGCCCGCGCAAAATTTTCATCGATACGATTGATTAATGCTTGCACTGAATTCATTTCAGCTTTGATGACATCCATACCATCTTGAATAAGATTTTTCATAGTGTTTTCACTACCGTTGAGACGGCCAACAATTTGAAGAGAAAGAAGGATAATCGGTGGCAACAAAAATGCAAAGTTTTCTTTTGCGAATTCGGTAATTTATGCATAACATATAACCTCAAATGCCAACCTTAAGTAAGGATAATAATATGAACTGGAACGATTATATCGTCTATGTCGACGAAAGCGGAGACCATAGCCTCGAATCAATTAATTCAGAATACCCCATTTTTGTACTTGCCTGCTGTATTTTTCATAAAGACGAATATAGCCGCCTCGTTGCTCCAACATTTCAGCAGTTTAAATTTAAACAATGGGGACACGATATGGTGATTTTTCATGAACGAAAAATTCGTCAACAGACCCATGATTTTAGTTTTTTAGCTAATCTCAAACAAAATACCGAATTTATGGAAAAACTAAATCAACTCATCGAAACAACTCCACTTAATATCATCGCTTCAGTAATCAACAAAAACTCACTAAAAAATTCCAATGCGCTTCATACCAATCCTTATGAATTAGCATTAAAAAATTGTCTTGAAGAGTTATGGCTTTTCCTTTGCGACAAACAACAGAGCAGTAAAACGGTACACTTTATTGTAGAAAGCCGAGGCAAAAAAGAAGACAAAGAGTTAACAATTGCTTTTCAAAAAATTTGCTCTGGAAATAATTGTCATCACAAATCTTTACCTATAGAACTCATTTTTAGCCGTAAAGACTCAAATGCAGCGGGACTACAATTTGCAGACTTATTTGCAAGACCTATAGGTCGATATCACTTAGATCCAAATCAAATGAATCGAGCTTATAAACTCATTAAACCAAAGCTTTATCGAAATACTACTGAAGAAGCGAAGGCCTCTTAGGCGAACCTTACGAGGCCAGACGCCGATCGGGAATCCCCAATCCACTTGTTGCAAAGTATAGCTTAGCTATTCAATCGTTACTACTGCCGTTTCAGCTTAGTGTTTTCACTTTTTCCAAAACTTCGGTCACATGACCTTCTACTTTCACTTTGCGCCATTCATGACGCAAAACACCTTTTTTATCAATTAAAAATGTACTGCGCTCAATGCCACGCACTTTTTTGCCATACATATTTTTATCTTTGATGACATCAAATAAATTACATAATGTTTCTTCGTTATCGCTTAACAAGGCAAAAGGCAATTGTTGTTCGGTTTTGAATTTTTCGTGCAACTTTAACGTATCACGAGAAATACCCAAAATAAGCGTATCGAATTTCAGAAATGTTTTATGGTGATCACGGAAATCTTGACTCTCTAACGTACAACCTGGTGTGCAATCTTTGGGGTAAAAATAAAGCACCACATTTTTGCCACGGCAATCAGAAAGCTTAATATGTTGATCGCCTGTCGCAGGTAAAACAAAATCAGGCACTGGATGGTTAATCGCTGGAATAGCCACTGCTGTCGTCCTCCCTCGTTATCGCACCAAGGATAACATATAGACAAGCAAGAAATCAGGCTGTTACTATCGCGCCTCTTTCTCATCGTAAGTGTAGACTGAAAGTATTTATGCCAACCGACAACCTCGTTTCCATCAAAAACCTCACCTTCAAACGTGGTGAGCGAATCATCTTTGATGACATCAATATGGATATTGCACGTGGGAAAATTACGGCGGTCATGGGCCCCAGCGGCACCGGTAAAACAACATTGCTCAATTTAATCGGTGCAAGATTATATCCTGATCATGGCAGTATTATTGTTGACGGACAAAACATTCACGATCTCTCGCGCAAAGCACTTTATGCCGCACGACGCAAAATGGGATTGTTATTTCAAAACGGTGCGTTATTCACCAACATCAGCACATTCGAAAACGTGGCTTTCCCTTTACGCGAACACACTAAATTACCAGAAAAATCAATTCATGAAATTGTTATATCCAAACTCAAAGCTGTTGATTTGGAAAACGCTTGTGATTTAATGCCTAATGAATTATCCGGTGGTATGGCAAGACGCGCCGCATTAGCACGCGCTATTGCACTTGATCCACCCTTAATTATGTACGACGAGCCATTTACTGGCCAAGATCCTATTGTTAAAGCAACGATTGTTCGATTAATTAAGAAAATAAATACTGAACTGAACATGACAAGTATTTTAGTCACGCACGATGTTGCCGAAGCGTTATCCATTGCTGATTATGTCTATATTATTTCTCATGGCAAAGTCATTGGCCAAGGTACTACAGATGAAATACGTCATCATCCGTCACATCAAGTAAATCAATTTATACAAGGTCTTCCCGAATGATTGAAATGATTGCACAGTTAGGTCGTCGTGGTTTGCAATATCTTAAAGACTTAGGCCGCGCGGGTAATTTTTTATTACGCACATTAATTCGTGTACCCAGACCCATTAAAAGTTTCCCCTTATTAATTAAAGAATTATTTAGCATTGGTGTTTTATCTTTAGTCATTATTATTGTTTCGGCATTATTTATTGGCATGGTATTAGGTCTGCAAGGATTCAACACACTCGATAAATTTGGCGCCACGCAACAATTAGGTCAATTAATCGCCTTAAGTGTCGTGCGCGAATTAGGTCCTGTGGTCACTGCATTATTATTCGCAGGTCGCGCAGGCTCAGCGCTTACTGCCGAAATTGGTTTGATGAAAGCGACCGAACAACTTGCCAGCATGGAAATGATGGGTGTAGATCCTCTGTGGCGTATTATTTCGCCACGCTTTTGGGCAGGATTTATTTCTGTGCCAATCTTAACGGCTATTTTTAGCGCCATTGCCATTTTGGGTGGTTATATGGTTGGGGTGAAATGGTTAGGTGTAGATGGCGGTTCGTTTTGGAGCAATATGCAAGCGGCAGTTAACTTTCACGAAGATGTATTAAATGGCATGATTAAAAGTGTTGTATTTGGCGCAGTCATCACATGGATTGCGGTATTTCAAGGTTACGATACCATCCCCACTGCCGAAGGCATTAGTCGTGCAACAACGCGTACCGTTGTTTATTCTTCACTTGCCATCTTGGGATTAGATTTTGTATTAACTGCAATGATGTTTGGAGGTTAGATTGTGCGCACGAATACGAGAGCAATAGAAATTACCGTCGGTGTTTTTATTTTAGTTGGTTTTTTAGCGTTATTAATGCTGGCATTACAAGTCAGCGGCTTGGGCAATATAGTTGGCAATAATGGTTATAACGTCACAGCGACATTCACTAATATTGGTGATTTACGCGTGCGCGCGCCTGTGTCTGTTGCGGGTGTTCGCATTGGCGAAGTCAGCAATATTACGTTAGATCCTGCCACGTATCGTGCCGTGGTCACGATGCAGCTTGAGAAAAAAAGTCAAATTCCTGTTGATAGTTCGGCAAGCATTTTCACGGAAGGATTACTCGGATCAAACTATATTAGTATTAATCCGGGGTTTTCCAATACTTTTCTAAAAAATGGCGGAAATATCCAAAATACGCATTCTGCGTTAATTTTAGAAAATTTAATTGGGCAGTTGATGTATAAGTTAAACTCTAATTCGAGTGGGAGTAAAAAATGAAACGTCGTTATGTTAAATTTTTATTATTTAGCTTGTCTTTTGTTACTTTACTTTTTGCCCGTCTTGCGTTTGCAGCAGACTCGCCAATCACGATGTTACAAACAACATCTGATCAAATGATCAGCGAATTAAATGCCAAACAAGCTACATTAAAAACGGATCCCAAAGTCGTTTATAGCATCGTTCACCGTATCTTATTACCGCATGTGGATATGAACATGATGTCACGCAGCGTGGCAGGTCGCATCGCATGGACAGCAGCCACACCCGCTGAACAAAAAGCATTTACCGCGCAATTTACAGATACATTAATTCACACCTATGCGTCTGCCTTAGCTTCTTACACTAATCAAACAGTGAAGTTTTTCCCGATTCGTGGTGGTTGGCAAAATCAATCGCAAGTTGAAGTAGAAAGTGAAATTGATCAACAAGGCGCGCCAGCTGTTCCAATGAGTTACCGTTTAATTTTACAAAGCGGTCAATGGAAAGTGGTGGATTTTAGTGTTGATAACGTCAGCATTATTGAAAATTATCGCGCGCAATTTGCTAATGATTTAAATCAAGGAACGCTTGCGCAATTAACCGATAAATTGGCACAACACAACGCCACACTCAACGATTAATGTATTGGACACACGACTAACGCTATCCATGCGGCCATCGCTAAATAAGGCCCGAAAGCAATGGGCGTTAGTCGTGTATATTTCTTAATGATCATTAATGCAATTCCTACAGCAACGCCCATTAATGATGCAATCAACACCACCATCGGCAAATTTTCCCAACCTAACCACGCACCTACAGCTGCCAATAATTTAAAGTCACCATAACCGATACCTTCGCGCTGTGTAAGTTTTGAATAAATCATCGCGACTAACCACAACAAACTATACCCCGCAACCGCACCAATAATCGCGGATGCCGGTGACACGATTAATGAAGACGCATTAATTAACAAACCGACCCACAATAATAAAAGTGTTAATTGATCCGGCAATAATTGCGTTTGCCAATCAATCCACATCAATGCCCACAACACCGCACTAAACAATGCTGCTGCAAAAAATAATTCTGTTACACCAAAACGCCATAATAAAATAACGCCAATAATGCCTGTGCCCAATTCAACGATTGGATAACGCCAAGCAATTTTCGCCTGACAAAATGCACATCGACCCTTTAAAAAGAGAAAACTCAACAAGGGAATATTGTGAAACCAACGCAATGTATGCTTGCAATGTGCGCATTGCGATCGCGGCAATAATAAAGAGTAATTGGAATTTTCTTCTTCAATCATTTTTGGCAAACGATAAATCACGACATTTAAAAAGCTGCCGATAATAAGGCCTATGATAAAAACGATGAGCGCGTTAAACATTGTTTATAATCCTCGCGTATTTTAAAAATATATCATCCCTTCTTTTGTCATGCCGCACTCGTTGCGGCATCTGGCTGACTTCAAACATTTTCCAGACCCCGCAATAAATGCGGGGTGACAAAAAAATAATAATGCAGTTTACACCACACTACCCAACCGAAACACCGGCAGATACATCGCGATCACCAATCCGCCAATAATGATGCCCAAAAAAACCATCAACATAGGTTCGAGCAACGTCGTTAAACGCGAAACTTTCTGATCAATAAGCTCTTCGTCCATTTCGGCTAAATTTTTCAACATCAAAGCAAGCTCACCAGATTCTTCACCCACATGAATCATTTGAATTTGCAAACTTGAAAACAAATCACTTTGTTGCATCGCTTGCGAAAGTGATACACCAGAATTAACCAGGTGAGTAATTTTTTGTATCGCTTGTTGATAACGTTGATAAGGACTTATTTCATTGGCTAATGCCAATCCTTGTAACAACGGAATGCCAGACGCATACGTCAATGCTAGCGTACGCAACAAACGCGCGATGATAATTTGATGCAAAATTGTTTTACTGTACGGCAAATGAAACGGTGCTGCTTGTAAAAATAGCGCAAAACGCGGATTTTTTTGTTTCGCTAAAAAAATAATAACGACCATACTTATAATACCGCCTAATAAATACAAGCCATCGTGCTGCAAAAATTGCGCGGCATTCATCACCGCTTGCGTTACCCAAGGTAACGCCGCGCCAAAACTTGCAAACAGTTGCGCAAATTGTGGCACAATAAAAAGCATTAATCCCACAGTCACGATCAGTGCAACACTCACAATAACGAGCGGATAAAATAACGCTTTGTAAATTTTCTTTTTTAATTGCTGCAATTTTTCTTGATAACTTGCCAGCTGCAAAAAAATATCAGCCAACTGCCCTGTTTGTTCGCCGCAGCGCACTAATGCACAATACCAGCGCGGAAAATAATGCGGGAAATGATTTAACGCTTGAGATAATGCAATGCCTCCGCGCACCGCATTTTCTAATGCACTCAATAATTGTCGGCTATTTTCGCGCGCACTCATTTTTTGCAAAATCGTTAGTGCCTGCGTTAAAACAATATTAGCCTTTAAAAGCGTGGCTAATTGCCGAGTGAAAAAAATAATATCGGAGGCAGCAATTTTTTTCATGTCACACAATCACGCGCTCAATTTCAGCAAGACTTGTTACACCCGCACACACTTTTTCCATTGCTTGCTCAACTAACGTTTGCAACCCTTGTTTTTTGGCTTCATTTAATAATTGAAACACATCACAACGATCCGCGATCATGCGCGCCAATATTTCATCAACCGGAAACATTTCATAAATAGCGGTGCGCCCCAAATAACCTTCTTGGCATTGCCCACACCCTACCGCACGATAAACAACAGCATTAATTTCACGCGGCTTATAAGGATCTTCTGTTTTACAATGCGGGCACAAACAACGCACTAAACGTTGCGCGATAATCAAATGCAAAGCAGACGCTATTTGATACGGCGCTATATTTAATTGTTGCAAACGCACCAGCGTTTCCACACAACTATTGGTGTGCAATGTCGATAATACTAAGTGTCCGGTTTGCGCGGCTTTCACCGCAATTTCAGCGGTTTGCTCATCGCGCATTTCACCGACCATAATGACATCCGGATCTTGGCGCAAAAACGCACGCAACACGTGTGCAAAATCCAAACCAATTTTAGGTTGAATGGCAACTTGATTCACACCAGACAATTGAATTTCCACAGGGTCTTCAACGGCTGAAATATTAATGCCGGTTTGATTCAGTAATGAAAGCGCCGTGTAAAGCGTGACAGTTTTTCCGCTCCCCGTTGGGCCTGTGACTAAAATCATGCCTTGCGCGCGCGAAATCGCATGCAAAAATAATTCTTGCTGCTTAGCGGTCATGCCTAATTTATCAATCACTAATTCTTTTTGTGCAGCATTTAACAAACGAATAACAATTTTTTCGCCGTGAATTGTCGGACAAACACTCAAACGGCAATCAATGGCTTTGTTATTTCCGGCATGAAATAAAAATCGCCCGTCTTGCGGTAAACGTTTTTCCGCAATATCCAATTGCGCTAACACTTTGACATGCGCCATTAATTTTGGCGCTAAATTCATCGGCAATTGTGCCATTTCATATAAAATGCCATCAATACGCCAACGCACGCGCAAATAATTAGCATACGGCTCCAAATGAATATCAGAGGCTTTTTTATTCACCGCATCGAATAATAAAGCCTGTGATTATTCATATGTAATTATTTGCGCGTGCGTGGCGTATTGATGCACGTTATATAAAAATGGCACAATTGCCGATGAATTTAGCGCCAAAATTAATGGCGCATGTCAAAGTGTTAGCGCGATTGGATATTGCGGAAAAACGTTTACCGCAAGACGGGCGATTTTTACTTCCATGCCGGAAATAACAAAGCCAATTGATTGCCGTTTTGAGTGTTTCACAGGCGAAAAAATTGTTATTCGTTTGTTAAATGCTGCACAAAAAGAATTAGTGATTGATAAATTAGGCATGACCGCTAACAGCGTATTTTTCATGCGATTTTCGCGTCAGCAGTTTAGTCACAGGCCCAACGGGGAGCGGAAAAACTGTCACGCTTTACACGGCGCTTCATTACTGAATCAAACCGCATTAATATTTCAGCCGTTGAAGACCCTGTGGAAATTCGACACCATGTGAATCAAGTTGCCATTCAACCTAAAATTGGTTTGGATTTTGCACACGTGTTGCGTGCGTTTTTGCACCAAGATCCGGATGTCATTATGGTCGGTGAAACAAGCAATAGCAAACCGCTGAAATTGCAGTATCGACATTGCACACCAATAGTTGTGTGGAAACGCTGGTGCGTTTGCAACAATTAAATATAGCGCCGTATCAAATAGCGTCTGCTTGCATTTGATTATCGCACAACGTTTAGTGCGTTGTTTGTGCCCGCATTGTAAAACAAATATTATAAGCCGCGTGAAATTAATGCTGTTGTTTATCGTGCGGTAGGGTGTGGGCAATGCCAAGAAGGTTAAGAGGGGCGCACCGCTATTTATAAATGTTTCCGGTTGATGAAATATTGAGGCGCGCATGATCGCGGATCGTTGTGATGTGTTCAATTATTGAGAAGGATTGCGAACGTTTATTGAGCAAGCAATGGAAGAAGTTGTGCGGGTGTGACAACATCTTGCTGAAATTGAGCGCGTGATTGTGTGACATGAAAAAAATTGCTGCCTCCGATATTATTTTTTTCACTCGGCAATTAGCCACGCTTTTTAAAGGCTAATATTGTTTTAACGCAGGCACTAAGCATTCCGAAAATGATTTTGGCGCGAAAATGACAATTATTGAGTGCATTCAAAATGCCGTGCATTTATCTGAGCCTTTAAATCATTTCCCGCATTATTTTCCACTGGTATTGTGCATTAGTGCGCTGCGGCGAACAAAACAGGGCAGTTGGCTGATATTATTATCAAGAAAAATTGCAGCAATTAAAAAAGAAAATTTACAAAGCGTTCTTTATCCACTTCCTTTATGCAGTGTTGCACTGATCAGTGACTGTGGGATTAATGCTTTTTACTGTGCCACAATTTGCGCAACTGTTTGCAAGTTTTGGCGCGGCGCTACCTTGGGTAACACAAGCGGTCATGAATGCCGCGCAATTTTTGCAGCACGATGGCTTGTGTCGTATAAGTATCGGTCAGATTATCATTTTTTAGCGAAACAAAAAAATCCGCGTTTTGTTACAAGCGGCGCCACTTTTTTCATTTGCCGTACAGTAAAACAATTTTGCATCAATTATCATCGCGCGTTTGTTGCGTACGCTAGCATTGACGTATCGGTCTGGGATTTCCGTTGTTACAAGGATTGGCATTAGCCAATGAAATAAGTCCTTATCAACGTTATCAACAAGCGATACAAAAAATTACTCACCTGGTTAATTCTGGTGTATCAGCTTTTCGCAAGCGATGCAACAAAGTGATTTGTTTTAGAGTTTCGAGTTCAAATGATTCCAGCGGTGTGGTGAAGAATCTGGTGAGCTTGCTTTGATGTTGAAAAATTTAGGCCGAAATGGACGAAGAGCTTATTGATCAGAAAGTTTCGCGTTTAACGACGTTGCTCGAACCTATGTTGATGGTTTTTTGGGCATCATTATTGGCGGATTGGTGATGCGCAATGTATCTGCCGGTGTTTCGGTTGGGTAGTGTGGTGTAAACTGCATTATTATTTTTTTGTCACCCCGCATTTTATTTTGGGGGTTCTGGAAATATTTTGAGGTCGTAACAGAAGGGATGATATATTTTTAAAATACGCGAGGATTATAAACAATGTTTAACGCGCTCATCGTTTTTATCATAGGCCTTATTATCGGCAGCTTTTTAAATGTCGTGATTTATCGTTTGCCAAAATAATTGAAGAAATTCCAATTACTCTTATTATTGCCGCGATCGCAATGCGCACATTGCAAGCATACATTGCGTTGGTTTCACAATATTCCCTTGTTGAGTTTTCTCTTTTTAAAGGGTCGATGTGCATTTTGTCAGGCGAAAATTGCTTTGGCGCGTTATCCAATCGTTGAATTGGGCACAGGCATTATTGGCGTTATTTTATTATGGCGTTTTGGTGTAACAGAATTATTTTTTGCAGCAGCATTGTTAAGTCGGTGTTGTGGGCATTGATGTCGTAAAAATAGCAACGCAACATTTGCCGGATCATTGACGCTTATTATTGTGGGTCGGTTTGTTAATTAATGCGTCTTCATTAATCGTGTCACCGGCATGCCGCAATTATTGGTGCGGTTGCGGGGTATAGTTTGTTGTGGTTAGTCGCGATGATTTATTCAAACACAGCGCGAAAGTTATCGGTTATGGTCACTTTAAATTATTGGCAGCTGTAGTCGTGGTTAGGTTGGGAAAATTACAATGGTGGTGTTGATTGCGTCAAGATTAATAGGATGTTGTAGGAATTGCGTAAATGATCATTAAGAAATATACACGAGACTAACGCCCATTGCTTTCGGGGCCTATTTAGCACATGGATAGCGTTAGTCGTGTGCCTCCTATGCATTAATCGTTGAGTGTGGCGTTGTGTTGCCGAATTTATTCGGTTAAATCACAAGCGTTCCTTGATTTAAATCATTAGCAAATACAGCGCGAGATAATTTTCAATAATGTTGACGTTATCAACACTAAAATCCACCACTTTCCATTGACCGCTTTGTAGAAATTAAACGGTAATTAATTGGAACAGCTCAGCCTTGTTGATCAATTTCACTTTCTACTTCAACTTGCGATTGATTTTGCCAACCACCACGAATCGGAAAAACTAAGCTGTTTTAATTAGTGTAAGAAGCTAAGGCGCGCATAGGTGTGAATTAATGTATCTGTAAAATACGCGGTAAATGCTTTTTGTTCAGCGGGTGTGGCTGCTGTCCATGCGATGCGAGAAGCCCTGTTCATATCCACATCGTGAACGATGCTATGAACGACTTTGGGATCCGTTTTTAATGTAGCTAAATATGATTTGATCTCAGATGTTGTTTGTAACATCGTGATTGGCCGAGTGTGCTGCAAACGCAAGACGGGCAAAAAGTAAAAGACAAGCTAAATAATAAAAATTTAGAGACATAACGAACATTTTCATTTTACTCCCACTGGATTTAATGCGTATTTTGGATATTTCCGCCATTTTTTAGAAAAGTATTGGAAAACCCCGGATTAGATCTAATATAGTTTGATCCGATAATGTTCCGTGAAAATGCTTCAAACTAACTCAAAAGGCGTTTTCGACTTTTTTGCTCAACTTGCATTGACTACGACACAGCGGTCAGAATAACGGGTGTGACGCTGGGTTTGTGAAACAGCAACAACAAATTCACCAAAAATAAATGTCGGCTGTGACGTTATAACCATTATTGCCGATTTTGTTTCATCCCCCAGACCCACTAATTAGTAATACCACGTTGATAAACACTAAAAAACCAACTAAAATCAAAAAACACCAACAGTAATTTCTATTGCTCTCGTATTCGTCGGCACAATCTAACCTCCAAACATCATTGCAGTTAAATCAAAGTAATCCCAAGATGGCAAGTGAAGAATAAACAACGGTACGCGTTGTTGCACGACTAATGCCTTTGGCGGTGGGATGGTATCGTAACCTTGAAATACCGCAATCCATGTGATGACTGCACCAACAGTTTTTAATCATGCCATTTAATACATCTTCGTGAAAGTTAACTGCCGCTTGCATATTGCTCCAAAACGAACCGCCGTCTACACCTAACCACACCCAACCGCCCAAAATGGCAATGGCGCTAAAATAGCATTTAAGATTGGCACAGAAATAAATCCTGCCCAAAAGCGTGGCGAAATAGATCCGCCACAGAGGATCTACACCCATCATTTCCATGTAGGCAAGTTGTTCGGTCGCTTTTGCAATTGAACCAATTCGGCAGTAAGCGCTGAGCCTGCGCGACCTGCAGATCCCGTGACCACAGACCTAATTGCGCCGCACGACACTTGAAGGCGATTAATTGACCACGTGGCGCCAAATTATCCGAGTGTGTTGAATCCTTGCAGACCTAATACCATCAAATAAATAATGCCCAAAACAATAATAATGACTAAAGATAAAACACCAATGCTAAATAATTCTTTAATTAATAAGGGGAAATTTTTAAAGATATGGGTACACGAATTAATGTGCGTAATAAAAAATTACCCGCGCGGCCTAAGTCTTTAAGATATTGCAAACCACGACGACCTAACTGTGCAATCATTTCAAATCATTGAATATTGTATAAATTGATTTACTTGATGTGACGGATGATGACGTATTTCATCTGTAGTACCTTGGCCATAGCTTTTGCAGTAGAATATAGACATAATCAGCAATGGATAACGCTTCGGCAACATCGTGCATGACTAAAATATTTGTAGGATTACGTCAGTATTTATTTTCTTAATTAATCAAACAATCGTTGCTTTAACAATAGGATCTTGTAAATGGCTCGTCGTACGCATAAATTAAGGGTGGATCAAGTGCAATAGCGCGTGCTAATGCGGCGCCGTCTTCCACCGGATAATTCATTAGGCATTAAATCACGGAGCTTTTGCCCAAATCAACAGCTTTTGAGTTTGGATATAACAATTTCATGAATTGATTTTTCTGGTAATTTAGTGTGGCTCGGTGTAAAGGACCACCAGCGTTTTCGAATGTGCTGATGTAGTAACACACCGTTTTGAATCAGCGATTCCATTTTGCGTCGTGCGGCATAAAGTGCTTTGCGCGAGATCAGTGAATGTTTTGTCCGTCAACAATAATCTCCATGATCAGGATATAATCTTGCACCGATTAAATTGAGCAATGTTGTTTACCGGTGCCGCTGGGGCCGTCTCGGCCCGCCGTAATTTTCCGCGTCAATATCCATATTGATGTCATCAAAGATGATTCGTCACCACGTTTGAAGGTGAGGTTTTTGATGGAAACGAGGTTGTCGGGTTGGCATAAATACTTTCAGTCTACAGCTTACGAGGCGCGATAGTAACAGCCTGATTTCTTGCTTGTCTACTGTTATCCTTGGTGCGATAACGAGGAGGACAACAGCATGGCTATTCCAGCGATTAACCATCCAGTGCCTGATTTTGTTTTACCTGCGACAGGCGATCAACATATTAAGCTCTCTGCAGTTGCAGTCACAAGATGTTGGGTGCTTGTTACATTGTGCGTTTAGAGAGTCAAGATTTCCGTGATCACATAAAAACATTTCTGAAATTCGATACACTTATTTTGGGTATTTCTCGTGATACGTTAAAGTTGCACGAAAAAGAAAACCGAACAACAATTGCCTTTTGCCTTGTTAAGCGATAACGAAGAAACATTATGTAATTTATTTGATGTCATCAAAGATAAAAATATGTATGGCAAAAAAGTGCATCAGCATGAGCGCAGTACATTTTTAATTGATAAAAAAGGTGTTTGGTCATCCAAAATAGCACAAGGCCGTGAAAGTAGAAGGTCATGTGACCGAAGTTTTGGAAAAAGTGAAAACACTAAGCTGAAACAGGCAGTCGTTAACAATTGAATAGCTAAGCTATACTTTGCAACGAGTGGATTGGGATCCCCCGATCGCTGTCACCTCGGTAAGGTTCCGCCTTGAGGTTTTCGCTTTCTTAGTAGTATTTCGATAAAGCTTTGGTTTAATGAGTTTATAAGCTCAAATTACCTGATTTGGACTGCAGTGATATCGACCTATAGGTCTTGCAAATCGCTGCAATTGTAGTCCCGCTGCATTTGGCTTACGGCTAAAATCAGTTCTATAGGTAAAGATTTGTGATGACAATTATTTCCAGACCCAAACTGTCCTAATATAGTCTTATAGTACCCATGAAGGGTCAACTTAGCAAACCTGGTGCTCTTTGCGCGGCAGTTTCAGGCCTCCGTTTTTCATGAGCCCAAATTCAATGACCCAGG
>CAVQJZ010000002.1:0-175519 GCA_963712965.1 uncultured Pseudomonadota bacterium
CCTCTACATTAATTGACAACAAACACACCATTAATTTAGTTGATTACAATGAATTTCATGCGCCTATTTATAATGCCGATGTTGAAACCAGCAGCGGAATTCCTGAAAATATTAAAAAATTTATTACGCATTTAAAACAATCCGATGGCCTAATTATTAGCTCGCCCGAATATAACTTTTCCACACCAGGCACACTGAAAAATTTAATCGATTGGGTATCACGCGACAATCCGATGCCATGGCGTGAACAAAAAATATTATTACTTTCTGCGTCACCCGCGCTTGCCGGTGGTGTACGTGGATTATGGCAAACACGCATTCCTTTAGAAGGTTGTGGCGCGCATGTTTTCCCTGACATGTTTTCCTTATCCAGCGCTTACTCCGCTTTTGCAGAAAATGGTGAATTGCTGGATAAAGCATTACAAGAAAGACTTAAAAATAATTTACACGATTTCATTAAATTTGCTGAATTATTTCGCGCATGATTACTGTGCGGCCCAGTCGTGAGCGTGGCCATTTTAATTTTGGCTGGCTTGATACCTATCACACGTTTTCCTTTGGTGATTATCAAGATCCAGCGCACCATCACTTTCGCTATTTGCGTGTAATCAATCAAGATATCGTTAAACCACATCAAGGATTTGCTACACACTCACATGATAATATGGAAATTATTACCTATATGTTACGTGGCGAAATTACCCACGAAGATAGTATGCATAATAAAAAAACCATTCGCGCCGGTGAAATACAATACATGAGTGCGGGCACGGGCGTTACGCATAGTGAACGCAATGAAACCAACGAAGAACTCGAATTACTGCAAATTTGGATACTGCCAGCGACCAAAAATCTCACACCCGCTTATGCACAACAAAAGCTCTCATTAATACCGAATCAATTAAACTTAGTTATTTCTAGTGAAGCACGCGATAGTGTTATCGCCATCCACCAAGATATTAAATTATTTATTGGTCAATTTAATCAACCCAAAGCAATCACTTATGCGCTCACCAAAAATCGTCATGCGTGGTTACAACTTATCACCGGCGATATTGAAATAGAAGGAAAAACACTACACTCTGGCGATGGCGCCGCTATTAGCGATCAAGAAACATTGTTGCTTGACATCAAAGAAAACACACATTTTTTGCTATTTGATTTAAACTAACGATTCATCTGCAACAGCAGAAAATTTAAAACAGCTGCAAACGAAATCCACACGAAATATAAAAACATAAATAATCCCGCCCAAAACGAACGGCGGAAAAACATGACCATGGTAATCAGCAAAAATATCCACAAAATATCAATGACCACTAATCCATAAACAATATCTTGTTGGCCAAAAAATAACGGCGTCCAAATCGCATTAATAACTAATTGCACGCTCCAAAAAATCAACGCATTACGATAACCGGGTTTTTTACCGCGCCAAACTAACCACGCGGCAACAGCCATTAATGTATAAAGCGATGTCCAAACGATGGGGAAAATAAAATCTGGCGGGGTCCAGGAAGGTTTAATCAATTGGTGATACCAAATAAATGATTCAGCTGTCGTGAAATAATCACCCAATTGACCAATTGATAATGTCACCAATACCAAAAAGATCAACATCCCTAAAGAACGCCATGTTGCCATACATCATTCTCCCGCTTGTTAAGCGTGACTAAAAATCTGGAGTTTAACACAATCATTTTGTTATTCATCACCAGGTATTTAAGTAATTGACAAACCCACCACTGGGCCAAATAATCCGGGCTTTTGCGTATTTAAGTGAGGCTATGACCACATCACTCAACATCATCATTCTTGCCGCGGGCCAGGGTAAACGCATGCGTTCGCAATTACCCAAAGTACTGCACACCATTGGTGGCTTGAGCATGTTAGAACGCGTAGTCAAAACTGCACAAAGCTTACGGCCAAAAAACATTTTTGTCGTTTACGGCCATGACGGTGAAAAAATTCGTGCGCAATGTGCCCACTTGAATGTCACGTGGGTAGAACAAACTCAACAACTTGGCACCGGCCACGCCGTACAACAAGTATTACCTTTCTTAAAAGATCCCCATGAAAAAGCATTAATTTTATATGCAGATGCGCCCCTGCTTTCAAAACAAACACTCACCGAATTAATTGAACATACGCCAGATAATACCTTAGGCATTTTAACGACGAATCATCCACAACCGACTGGATTAGGTCGCATCATTCGCAATAACAAACAACAAATTACTCATATTGTCGAAGAAAAAGATACCACCATCGAACAGCGTTCCATAAAAGAAATTAATAGCGGTGTTTATGTTTGTTCTGTGCAACATTTAATTCAATGGCTGCCACAAATCAAAAATACTAATCAACAAAAAGAATTCTATTTAACCGATATTATTGCTTACGCTGTTAACGATGCAGTGGAAATAAAAAGTATCAAAGCAGTGCATTGGCAAGAAGTACAAGGGATTAATGATCGTATTCAATTGGCCATGTTGGAACGTTACTATCAACTACAATTAGCACAACAATACATGTCTTTTGGTGTGACGCTTTTAGATCCTGCGCGTTTTGATGTACGAGGCAACGCCGATATTAGCGAAGACGTGACCATTGATGTGAATGTTATTTTAGAAGGCCAAATCATGATCGGCCAAAATTCTCGCATCGGCGCAAATTGTATTTTGCGCAATGTGCAAATTGGCGAAAATGTTGAAATTAAAGCGAATTGCGTCATTGAAGACACCGTCATTGGTAATCAATGTGCGATTGGCCCTTTTGCGCGCATTCGTCCTGGCACTGTATTAAAAGAAAAAGTATCTGTGGGTAATTTCGTCGAAATTAAAAAATCTGACATTGGCGCTGGTAGCAAAATCCCTCATCTCAGTTACGTTGGCGATGCTGTCTTTGGTGAAAAAGTTAATTTTGGCGCGGGCGCTATCACTTGCAATTACGATGGCATATCGAAAAATCAAACGATCATTGGTAATAATGTTTTCATTGGTTCTGATTCACAATTAATTGCGCCAGTTGTCATTGAAGATGGCGCTTATATTGGTGCGGGTTCGACTATCAGCGAAAATGCACCCGCAAACAAATTAACACTCAGCCGTGCCAAACAACAAACGATTGAAAATTGGCAACGTCCTGTAAAAGATGAAAAAGGAGAATAATTTATGTGCGGAATTGTCGGCGCTGTAGCGCAACGTGATGTAGCGGCGATTTTAATCGAAGGTTTAAAACGCTTGGAATATCGCGGTTATGATTCAGCAGGCATAGCTGTTATCACACCAAAAAAATTATTAGAACGTCATCGCTCGCTAGGCAAAGTACGTGAATTAGAAAATTTATTAATCAAAGAACCACTTACCGGCACAACCGGCATCGCACACACACGTTGGGCAACGCATGGCAAACCCAGCGAAGACAATGCACATCCATTAACCTCACATGATCGCATTGCGTTAGTACACAATGGCATTATCGAAAATCATGAAGCGCTGCGCGAAAAATTATTACACGATGGGTATAAATTTAATTCTGAAACAGACACGGAAATCGTGGCGCATTTATTACACAAACATTTACAACAAGATGACAACTTATTAAAAGCCGTGCAAAAAACTGTGAAATTATTAGAAGGCGCTTATGCGCTGGCAATTATTGATATTCAAAATCCTCATCGTTTAATTGCTGTGCGCAGTGGCAGTCCTTTAGTGGTGGGTTTAGGTATTGGTGAAAATTTCGTGGCGTCCGATCAATTAGCTTTATTACCTGTTGCACAACAATTTATTTATCTAGATGAAGGTGATGTAGTTGACGTTGAGCGACAAAAAATTACTATTTATGATCATCATGATCAAATCGCCACACGCCACATACGTCAAATTGATGCACATCACGACACGTCAGAAAAAGGCCAATATCGTCATTACATGTTAAAAGAAATTTTTGAACAACCGGATGCCATCAGTACTACGTTAGAAGGTCGCTTAAGTCGCCAACATATTGCTGAAGAAATTTTTGGTACCCAAGCCGCAAAATTATTTTCCCAAACTAAACACATTCAAATCGCTGCTTGCGGTACAAGTTTTCATGCAGGTTTAGTAGCGCGTTATTGGATTGAAGAATTAACCGGATTAAGTTGTGATGTGGAAACTGCCAGTGAATTACGTTATCGCCATAATGTCGTTGCACCCAATACATTATTTGTGACGCTATCACAATCCGGTGAAACCGCTGACACGTTGGCCGCGCAAAAACAAGCCAAAGCACAAGGCTATATCGGTACACTAACCATTTGCAATGTTGCTGAAAGCGCATTAGTACGTGATGCGGATTTAAATTTAATGATGCATGCCGGCCCTGAAATTGGTGTCGCTTCGACCAAAGCATTTACCAGCCAATTAGTCTGTTTATTATTATTAACCATTGTACTTGGCAAACGCAGTGGCAAAATAAATGATAAAAAAGAATCATTCTTCATTGACCAATTACGGTCATTGCCGAAAAAAATCGAACAAGTCTTAGAATTAAATAAATCCATTGAAAAATTAGCTAAACAATTTGCTGACAAACAACATACGTTATTCGTTGGCCGCGGCACGCAATATCCCATTGCATTAGAAGGTGCGTTAAAATTAAAAGAAATTTCTTATATTCACGCCGAAGGTTACCCAGCCGGTGAATTAAAACATGGGCCGCTGGCATTATTGGATGAAGACATGCCAGTAATTGCACTGGCACCACAAGATGAATTATTGGAAAAATTAAAATCGAATTTACAAGTGATTAGCGCGCGCGGTGCAAAATTAATTGTATTCACTGATCCACAAACAACAGATATCAAACCCAGTGATGATGTCACAATCATACCGATGCCTAGCGTTGATAAAATCATTGCGCCAATTCTTTACACCATTCCTTTACAATTATTGGCGTATTATGTCGCTATATTAAAAGGCACCGATGTTGACCAACCGAGAAATTTGGCGAAATCGGTGACCGTGGAGTAACGCGACATTGATCTATGTAATAAAGTCTAAATAATTTTCCTGATGAATAACTTTAAATTCCGCACCAGGATAAGCTGATCGCCATTCACTAGGAACTTTTACTGTTACCTGCTTCCATTTCATTTCAAATGCAAACAATGCTCCATCACGCTCTTCAATCCAGTCAATTTCTTGTTGGTTATAGCTACGCCAAAAATAATTATTACTCAAAATATTTTGATAATTTTGTTTTTTAATGCGCTCGATGACCAAATAATTCTCCCACAATTCACCCACATCATTACGCATAGACAAGGGGTGAAAGTGGTTAATAATGGCATTACGAACACCAACATCATAAAAATAATAACGTGATTTTTTTGAAATAGTTTTACGCAAATTACGATCAAATGCAGGAATATTTACCAAAACAAAAGCCTTTTCTAGCAAATCCAAATAACGCTCTACGGTGCTTCTATTAAGCCCCACTTGTTGACCAAGCTCAGAAAGAGAAACTTCTTTACCCATCTGAAAAGCCAACAATTGCAATAACTGAGTAATTTGTTTTGATTTTCTAATGCCTTCAATCGCCAAAATATCTTTATATAAATAAGCATTGACCAACTCATGCAAATACATGCGCATTTTTTGCTGATCTTGCATAACGACGACTTCCGGATAAGAACCATAAATTAATCGTGCTTCTAAATGAGCACGCGTTTGTACAATAGTTTCAGTTGCACCAATTTCCATCTGAGACAATGGAAACATTCTTAATGTAATTTTTCGCCCTGTTAGTGGCTCACCTAATTGATGCGCCAAATCAAATGCAGATGAACCCGTCGCGAGAATAGACAGCTCAGGACAGTGATCAACCAATAATTTCAGATTTAATCCCACGTCAGGAATTTTTTGCGCTTCATCAATAACCAATAAATGATGACTGCCTACAAAAGCTTTAAGCTGTGCGATTGACTGACTTGATAGGTAATGCTGTGTATCTCTATCTTCTCCATTGACCAATAGATAGCCACTTCTGCCTTCCAGAAACTTATTCAGCAAAGTTGTCTTTCCTGTGCGCCTAGGTCCATAGATAATAAGCACTTTAGAAGGCTCTATAGAGCCTTCTAACACATCGAGCAAATGTTGGTGAATATACATACAAGCTTCCTAATAGCGAAATTTCTAGTAATGTTGCCATTATAGTATCATTTTTTCTAGTAATTTCGCTTCCACTACCTAAACAAAACAACAAAGTTGTTATCCCGTCACTATCTTCGGCGTAATAAAAATTAGTAATTCTTTTCGATCACGTTTTTTATAGGTGTGGCGAAATAACACGCCGATCACAGGTAATTTCCCTAGAAATGGCACACGCTCCACTTGGTTTTGTTGACTGCGTTCATAAATACCACCCAAGACAATTGTCTGACCATCACCCACCAACACTTGTGTTTGAATTTGCCGTGTTTCAATAACCGGCACACCTTGCACCAATACGGTACCTGGACGATCTTGATTTACTTGCAGATTTAAAATTAATTTATTATTCGCTGTGATTTGTGGCGTAACACTTAAACTCAACACCGCTTTTTTAAAGCTCACACTCGTTGCACCACTCGATGTGGATTCCTGATAAGGAATTTCTTGACCTGATAAAATTGTTGCGGGTTGTTGATTGGCCGTCATCAAACGCGGGCTGGAAATAATTTCACCGCCACCTTCACTTTCCAACGCAGATAATTCCAAATCTAATAACGTGCCACTGCCTAATTTTGCTAACGCAATTCCTAACGTTGCTGCACCACCTGCCGCACCGGCGCCTGCCGATGGCAAATCAACATTTAAGCGATCTAATGGGTTAATACTGGCTGGCGATGCACCTTGTGCTAATTGATTCGCGCCATTTAATGTTCCCGTTAAATTACTGCCAGGACTTGTCACACCAAAACGAATCCCTAATTCTTGTTCATATTTTTCATCGACATTTACAATGCGCGCTTCAATTAATACTTCTTTGACGGGCACATCTAATTTTTGTACCAATGTTTGAATTTGCGCCAATTGCTCAGGATCATCTTCCACCCACAACGTATTCGTGCGCGCATCCACACTTACTTCGCCTCTTGCGGATAACAACGAATTGTTTTTGTTTTTTAATAAACTAGCAATATCCGCGGCTTTGGCATAATGCAACTGAATTAATACTGATTGCAGTGGCTCAACATTTTCTTGCGCAAGCTCCGCTTGCAATAATTGTTCCTGATGTTTTGCCATCGCTTCTGCTGGCGCAATTAATAATACGTTGCCTTCTTGTTGTGAAATTAGTCCTTGCGATTGCAAAATAATCGTTAACGCTTGCTGCCAAGGCACTTGCTGTAAATGCAAAGTAATATCGCCTTTGACTTGATCGCTTACCACTAAATTCAAATGATTAAATTGCGCGAGAATTTGCAATACATCACGCACAGGAACATGCGCGAAATTTAAATCAATGGGTTGATTGTTATCAGCAAAAATAGCGGATGAGAAAAAAAGACAAAAACTGCATAAGCATAAAAAAATATATTTCATATAAACCCTCGTTTTTTATTATCAAAAGGGCGCGATGCATCGTGCCCCTACAATTAATTACTACTCCACCGACTGCCCCAATACTAAAAATCGAATTTGATCTTTTGCATTTTCCATCGTAACTTGCTGCGATGTGATTTGCGTGACACGCCACTCATGCGCTACCCAATCCCCTGCTTCCAATGGATACACTTGATCATTGGATGCGCGCACAATTGCCCAAATTTTATTGTCTTGTTTCACACTACCGACCATCGTCAATTGCGTTAACAAAAAGTTTTGTAACGGGCCACTCGGTGTGGTTTTTTCATCAAACGGACTTTGCATGCTGCTCGTGCGATAAATATAAGCCGGCGGCGTTGCCACGTCCATTTTTTGTGCTGGTTGCGATTGCTGGGTTTCTGAAAGATATTGATTAATATTCTTCGGCGCAGATTCTTTATCTGCACAAGCAATCAACAAAACACCGATGATCACAATCAAACTTCCGGCGCTCCAATATTGCTTTAACTTGTCTTTCATCACTTTTCCCTTCATTAATTCATCTGATAAATATCGGCAGTTACGGTTAACACTAATTCATTCTCTTGTTTTGAAACTGTTTGCAACGTTGTTGTTGCTGGCGCTTGACGACTTAATGTAAAGTTTTTCCACACAATAATTTTATCCATCGTCGCGCTGGTATTTAAAAAATTAATGATTTGCGTATAACTGCCTGAAAAAACAAAATGCACTGGCGTGACGCTAAAACCTAAAGACACGGTTTGCGTTGGCATTACTTTATTTTCCTGCACGCTCAATCCTTGATTTTTTGCCAACGTTTCCACCGCCGTGACAAATTGATTCAACCCCGCACTGGTTGAAATTTGCATAAACGCTTGTTGTGTTTGTTTTTGCAAAGCGAGTAATTTTTTTTGTTGTTGTGGTGTTTGCCCAATGTCTTGTTCCAACGCTTTAATTTGTTGTCGGTATTGCACAGTGCGATGTTGCATGACAAACAATTGCTGCTGCTCTTTGTGTAAATCCAACAAAAATCCAGCGACAATAATGGCAATAACAATCAACGCGCCAGTGAGTCTTTGTTTCGCTAACTCATTCATGAGTGCCACCTGTTTTTTTATTGGATTTTAATTGCATTTGCACGGTAAACACCTGTTGATAGGGCGGCTGCGTGTTATCGGCTTTTTGATTGACAATCGCGGGATTTGTCCACAACGTTTGCTTCGTTAAATTATTTAATAGCGCCGTAATTTGATCCGTCGTTTCTGATTTGCCCAACATCACTAACGTCGTCCCTTGACGCGACAAACTTGTTAAATACACGCCATCAGGCAATGATTGTGTGATGACTTGTAACAATGGAGTGATGGTTTGACGTTGCGCCATTAATTGTGTGACGAATTGTTGTTGTGCCGTTAACGTTTTTTGTTGTGTGTGAATTTGCAACACGACACTCGCTTTTTGTTGAAAGCGTTGCCACTGATGCCACCAATAATATTGGTATCCTTTTTCTGCCATCATGGCGAACGAAAAACAAAGCCGCGCAAACAATAAAATTACTATTCCGAGCAACGCACATTTCAGCCAATAATTTTTTTGCTGTTTATTTTTTCCATCGCGCGCATTTTTACGCCACGGTAATAAATTCCATTGTGAATTCACCGATGTCATTACTTTATTTTGCTCCACTCACTGCACGCAACGCTAACCCACAAGCAATCCAATGCGCCGCACCTTGTGTTAACATTTTTTGATCAACAAAATCATCATTTATTGTTATTGATTGCCACGGATTGGCAATAACACATTGCGCTGAAAAAGGCCGCCACTGCTCCAAGAAATCTTCAAGTGGAATATTGCCACCGACGTAATATTTTTCAACTGTTAATTGTGGCCAACGCAAAAAGCATTTTTCCCTACTTTGCTTAAGATTAGTGAGGTGTTCTGAGTTGTCATCAACCTGAAAAAAGAGGCATTGGTCATCATCGAACAAATAAAAAGCAGTTTGTGTGTTGGTTAAATAGAGAGCGGCAAATGTTTTGGGTGCCTGACAGAAAGTTTTCAAGCAACGCCAAATCGCTGCACTTTCAAGATCAACGATGGCCACGTTTCCTACAGATAGCAGCGGATCAAGCACTGTTTTTCGCATAGCAACAACCTCGGCGCCCTGCGACCCAGTTTGCCTAAAGTCAAAATAAAGCGCTTCGGGTATTTCTTTTAATGCTAACTCAACCTCAGTTTCACAAGGTTCGCCAAGCACGTGAAGATTTTTGTGCATCACTAAAACATCTGCGACGGCTAACGCTAATGTTGGTGATGGCACCAAGGTTTCATATCGTGACCAAGGCAATAAATGACTCAGCACCCATTGGTCGTTTTGGTAAGAAAGTCCAGCAAGACATGCTGGTTCGTTTAACTGCACACCCAGTAATGGAACAGACGACGACGTCGAAGAAGGAAATAAAAGATGGAGAAAATTCATGTTAGGATCCTTTTTATTATCGCTGCGCATTCTATATAGTAATTACAGGTTGGGTCAACGTCGATGAAGTTTTACATTCGTTTAACCAAAGTAGCCTGGGTGTAGCTGTCGCAGACAGCGAAACCCAGGATTCACATAAACCAATTTATTTCCTGGATTCCGTTCGCTCCGCGAACTTCATCCAGGCTACGCCTACGCCACTATTAGTTTAACCAAAGTAGCCTGGGTATAGCTGTCGCAGACAGCGAAACCCAGGATTCACACAGATTAAAGTTAGCGCCCGAGCGCTAAGTCTTTTATACTTAGCCACTTTTATTTTGAGAGCAACTGACAACCCTTATGCGCAACATTAACTGGCCACGCCTCATTGTTTTTTTTGCAAGTATCGCATTCACTTTATTAATTATTTGCAGCTTGATGTATGTTTATTTAGAAAGTCAGTTGCCCAATGTTTCTGAATTACGCGATGTACAATTACAAGTACCATTACAAGTCTACACGCGCGATGGAAAACTCATCGGTAATTTCGGCCCTGTGCAACGTGCACCCATTGACTACAACCAAATTCCACCATTTTTTATTAAAGCGTTATTAGCCACTGAAGACCAACGTTACTTCGAACACCCCGGCGTTGATATTTTTGGTTTGATGCGCGCGGCGGTTAACCTGGTATTAACCGGCCACAAATCACAAGGTGGCAGTACGATTACGATGCAAGTAGCACGTAACTTTTATTTAACTCGACAAAAAACCTTCACACGTAAATTTGAAGAAATTTTATTAGCTTTAAAAATTAATCGTGAATTAGGCAAAGAAAAAATTCTAGAACTTTATTTGAATAAAATTTATTTCGGTCAACAGGCGTATGGTATTGGTGCAGCCGCACAAGTGTATTACGGCAAACCACTAAATGAATTAACGCTGCCTGAATTAGCCACGCTTGCTGGTTTACCGCAAGCGCCTTCGGCACTCAACCCTATCATGCATCCAAGTGCTGCAAAAATACGACGCGATCACGTATTAGAACGCATGTATGAATTGGATTACATCGACAAAAAAACTTATGAACAAGCTATTCAAGCACCGATGACTGCACGTTTTCATAGTCATGGCAGTGAAATATGGGCGCCCTATGTGGGGGAGATGGTTAGCCAAATGATTCAACAAACATTTGGCGACAAAGCGTTTACGAGTAATTATCGTGTTTACACAACCATTAGCGCCAATCAACAATTAGGCGCCAACCAAGCAGTACGCGATGGATTAATTGCCTACGATCAACGTCATGGTTACCGTGGACCTAGCGCGCATTTAGTATTGAAAAATGAAAATGCAAAAAAATTAACTGAATATTTAAAAGCGATTCCGGAAAGCAATGGTTTACTTCCAGGTGTTGTCATTACTATTGTTAAAAATTCCGCGCAAGTTTTATTGGCCAATGAAAAAATGGTTCAAATTCCTTGGTCAGGCATGAATTGGACACGTGCTAAAAATGCAGAAACGTTATTGCATCCTGGTGATGTAATTTGGGTCAATCCATTACCGAACAACAGTTATCAATTAGCAGAAATTCCTCAAGTACAAGCAGCGTTAGTTGCTTTACGTCCAAGTGATGGTGCCATTACCGCATTGGTCGGCGGATTTGATTATCGTCTCAGTAATTATAATCGTGCCACACAAGCAAAGCGTCAACCAGGTTCTGGCTTTAAACCATTTATTTATGCCGCAGCACTCGATAAAGGTTACACATTAGCCAGCGAATTTAATAATGAGCCAGTAGCATTTCCAGATCCCAATAAACCCGGTGGTTTATGGCGCCCAGAAAATGATACAAAAGAATTTAGTGGGCCAACACGTTTACATGTAGCACTGGCTGAATCTATTAATATTGTTTCGATTCGTTTATTGCAAGCCATTGGCATTCCTTACGCCATTGATTACGTCACACGTTTTGGTTTTGACAAACAACAATTGCCACAAAATTTAACGTTGGCATTAGGAACAGCCGATGTCACGCCATTACAAATGGCCACAGGATATTCCGTATTTGCCAATGGTGGTTATAAAGTTTCGCCGTATTTAATTGATCATGTTGTTAATGGTAATGGCAAAACAGTTTATCAATACCAACCACCAACACCACAGCGCGTGTTGTCTCCTGAAACAGATTTCTTAATGGTTTCTGCGATGAAAAACGTTATTGATGATTCAGCTGGCACAGGACATGCCGCGCTTTCTTTAGGTCGTACTGATCTTGCTGGAAAAACAGGCACTTCTAATAAAGGTCATAGTGAACTCGATGCATGGTTCAATGGATTTAATAGCGATGTCGAAGCAACTGTTTGGGTGGGCTTTGATCAATCAAAACCAACTTATGAATATGGTGCACAAGCAGCGTTGCCGATCTGGATACAATTTATGAAACAAGCACTCGCGGGCAAACCAGAAAATTCTGTACCACAACCGCCCGATGTTGTATCAGTACAAATTGATCCGGCTACTGGTTTATTAGCATGGCCTGGCCAACCTGATGCGATCTTTGAATATTTCACGGAAAACACCGTTCCACAACAAGTCGCGCCGGTAAATTCAGGGCCAGCGAGTTCTGGAACCTCTGGTGAAAATGGAGAACCGATATTTTAATTTAATGTGTCATGCCGCACTTGTTGCGGCATCTGGAAAATGTTTAATGTTCACCGGACCCCGCAATAAATGCGGGGTGACAAAAACGAGGAGATTAAATGCACTTCCAAAATTTTCACGATTTTTTATTGATGGGCGGTTATGCACCTTATGTATGGTCCGCCTATGGCATTACCTTTGTTGTGTTATTAGTTAATTTTTTAATTCCTTTTTTGAAAAACAGAAACCTGATCAAAAATGAAAAAAATGCATCCCGCACGTAAACAACGATTGTTATTTATTCTTGGTTTAGTGCTTGCTTCTGCTATCGCCGTGAGTTTGGCGTTATTCGCCTTGCAACAAAATATCAATTTGTTTTATTCACCAACCCAAGTATTAGCTGGCAAAGCACCACGCAATCATATTTTTCGTTTAGGTGGTTTAGTCGTTCCTGGCACCATTCATCATGCGCCACATGGATTACGCGTCAGTTTTGCATTGACCGACAAAAAAAATCAGGTAACTGTTTATTATCGCGGTATTTTGCCCACACTTTTTCGCGCCGGCCAAGGAATTGTGGTGCAAGGAAAATTTAACGCGCAAGGTGAATTCGCCGCAGATCAAGTATTAGCAAAACACGATGCTAATTACATGCCACCAGAAGTAGCCGCGGAATTGAAGAAAGCGCAACTTAAAACTCACAAAAATTGACTTTCAATATTAACTAGAATAAATTGCCTGTCCCGGACTTGATCCATTACAGACAGGTACCATTTATGAAACATGCTAAACGTAGTAGCCGTATCCGCAGTAACAACTCTCTTCAATTTCGACGAGCCCATCAACAACGCAATCGACCTCAATCTGAATCTCTCGGATCTTTTGGTACATTTGCACGACGCAGACTTCACGATGCGCGCACTATTTCTCCTGCTTTATTATTGTGGTTAACATCAGCATTATTTAGCGAAGCGAATGCTCAAAGTTTCGCAGCTGCAGGAGGTTACGTTCCTTATCCACCGACGAATATCACAACTACTGAGACTGACAAAATTGCGGGTGACATATTTTTTGGAGGCCTTGGAATAGCGCTAATATTGTCCCTACTACTTTGTTGTGGAGCGGCTATTGAAATATATTTAAAGGATCGAGACACGAGCACTGAGCAACTAAAACAAGATGCGGAAGAAGGAACAGAGTTAATACAACTTCAGCAATAAAGACCAAAATAACTAATAATTATTTTTGCATCCCCGCTGACATTTATAGCGACAGCGGGGATGATGTTGCACTAAACAAAAATATATTAATCAGCAAAATGGGCGGCATATTGGTCAAATAAATCAACTCGGCTCTGGATGACATGGCTGTAGCAATATGATCTTTCACGCTTGATCTATGCCCAAACAAGCAATCTATCTAACTTACCGCCATCATAGAAAAACCTCATTAAATCCTTTACAAAAAACAAATATTTACTATACCTGTAATGTGACTCAACTTTCTAAAGAGGTGCTTTATGATGCCCAAATGCCTCAGTAAATGCTTCAAGCGAAAATATAATTTTTTCTCCTCTATCGCCATCCTTTTTGTGCTCTTGGCTTTGTTTCTTTGGTTTACCGTATTTCTTTACCCGGATTTATTTAGCAATGCTCAAGGCCAACAACATGAACATGCTATAGTGAAAATCTACTCTGCCTGTTTGATCTTTTTAACCTTTGCTTTAGTACTTGTAGCATGGATTCAATTAGCTTCACTAAATAAAACCTCTCGAAGTGATTTTCTTTTACGTATAGATGATCGCTATGGAAGCGTTGAAATAATAAAAGCGCGCGCAATTATTCAAAAATTTTATTGCCAAATAAAAAAAGAGAATACAAATATCTCTACACAAGAACACATTAATAAGATATCTGAAAAAATAAAAGAAATTGGATCAAAAGAAAAATGCGCTGATGAATTTACACATTTACTTAATTTTTTAGATTTTTTGGAAACAATATCATTCTTTTGCAAGAAAAATTTTATTTCAATAAAAGAAATAAAAGAGTTATCTGGCGAGTCTCTAACTTATTATTACAAAATATTTAAACCATGGATCGATTATCGCCGAAAAAAATATGATAACAAAAATTATTATAAACAACTGGAATGGTTAGCTGAAAAAATAAAACGTGATGCCACATAGATTAGACAAAACTCGAATCATTTTTTGACTTCCTTGACCATATTGTTTCGTGCCTTAACAAGACTAGCTGTTTTAGGTTGAACAACAAGATTTTCTGGCAACGGCAAAAAGTCGGAGACAACTCTTATCTTACCGATGAATTCGTCTGTATACTGCACTTCGTGTTTTTTCATAAAAGCTCCCACCTTCACTTGACCCAACCGACGATTACTTTCAAAATAAAACTCTAATCTGCAACTAATGCAAAGTGGCGAACGGGAATTTCAATGCGTATTTTAAAACATTTAATTATCATCTTCTTTTGTTTTGCATCTATCAATAGTTTCGCCACACCTTTTGCCAATAAACAAATCCCTCTCTTCGCTCACCAAGCCATCACACAACTCATGCAAAAAGATCATATTCCAGGTGTGGCGGTTGAGTTATATGTGAATGGCAAAATGTATAGTGATTATAATGGCTATGCAAATCTGGCGACCAAACAACGGGTAACGGGTAATACCATTTTTGAAATTGGTTCAATCACAAAAGTGTTTACGAGTTTAGTGTTGGCGCAACAAGTGGAAAAAAATATTGTGCGTTTGCATAGTCCGATTAGCCATTTCATGCAAACTGCGCAATTGCGGGGAATTACGCTAGAAAATCTTGCTACGCACACCGCTGGATTTCCACCTAATCTACCATCACAAGTAAATACTTATGGTGCGTTTTGGAATTATCTTGATCACTATCAAACACCTTATGCACCAGGTTCGACATGGATATATTCCAACGTTAGTTTTGGCGCGCTAGGCTATGTGTTGGAACACATCACGCACGAAAGTATTAATCAAATGTATCGCCAAGATATTTTAGCGCCATTACATATGAAACCGATTGGAATGATGGTGCCTAAAAAATATCAAGCAAATTACGCGCAAGGTTATGTTAGTGATGCCAATCCTGTTGCACATTCACCGATAGGGATTATTCCAAGCGCTTATGCCATCAAAGTATCTGGCAATGACATGCAACAATTTTTGAAAGCAGCACTGTTATTACCCAGTACGCCAAAAATTATTTTGCGGGCTATGCGATTAACTGAAACACCTTACTATAACGTTGCCAATCCCAACATGTTGCAAGGTTTGGGCTGGCAAATGTTTTCCATCTCACAAAACACTGACAAGCTGCTGCATGTGACAGCGATATCCACGCCTGGCACTTTTCCTGTAACCCTATTTACGCATTACACACAAAATGATAACGCTTTATTGATAGAAAAAACCGGACTGACGAATGGATTTAGCACCTACATTGCCATCATTCCAAAATACCATGTGGGTATCGTTATTTTAGCTAACCGCTCTGTGAAAAATGGTGATATCGTCAACACCGCACGACATATTCTCTTCAACCTAGCGAGCATTCAATGATCCCAGAACTTGGTAATTTCGCGCTAATTCTTGCTTTATGTTTAGCCTGCATTCAAAGTTTTTTCCCGCTGGTTGGCGCACATCGCGGTAATGTTGCCTGGATGAATATGGCACGCCCTGCAGCAATCGGGCAATTTGCTTTTATCGTATTGAGCTTTTTTGCATTGATGTATTCTTTTGTGGTTAATGATTTTTCTGTAGCGTATGTTGCCGCTAATTCTAATACGGATTTACCTTTATTTTATCGCGTCGTTGCAGTATGGGGCGCGCATGAAGGATCATTATTATTATGGATTGCGATTCTTGGTTTGTGGACAGCCTCTGTTGCTATATTTAGCAAAAAATTACCGCTGGAATTTGTTGCACGCGTATTAGGCGTGATGGGTTTAGTGAGCATTGGTTTTTTATTATTTTCTTTAATGACATCCGACCCTTTTCAACGTTTATTGCCCAATATTCCTATCAATGGCAATGATTTAAATGCGTTATTGCAAGATCCTGGTTTAGCCTTTCACCCACCAACTTTATATATGGGCTATGTCGGATTTTCTGTCGCATTTGCATTTGCTATCGCTGCATTATTAAGTGGAAAGTTAGACGCTACTTGGGCACGCTGGACACGACCATGGACCTTAGTCGCATGGTGCTTTTTAACATTAGGTATTACTGCAGGTAGTTGGTGGTCGTATCGCGAATTAGGTTGGGGCGGTTGGTGGGGTTGGGATCCAGTTGAAAATGCATCGTTCATGCCATGGTTAGTGGGCACTGCATTATTACATTCACTTGCGGTGAGCGAAAAACGCGATACCTTTAAAAGTTGGACGGTATTACTTGCCATCACAGCATTTTCATTAAGTTTATTAGGTACATTTTTAGTACGCTCAGGTGTTTTAAGTTCTATTCATGCTTTTGCTATTGATCCGGCACGCGGCGAATTCATGTTGAAATTTTTATTAATTGTCGTGGGCGGATCTTTATTACTTTATGCACTGCGCGCACCGACAGTAAAAAGCGGCGGCGAATTTTATTTATTATCTTGTGAAAGTTTTTTATTACTCAATAATGTTTTGTTGTTAGTAGCAATGGCAACTATATTACTTGGCACGATATATCCACTGGTTTTAGACGCACTGCATTTCGGCAAAATTTCCGTCGGCCCGCCGTATTTCGATACGTTATTTATTCCACTGACGATGCTGTTACTTTTTTGCATGGGCATTGGCCCTTTGTGTCAATGGCAACAAATGTCGGGGAAAATATTATTAAAACGTTTGCGTTATAGTTTCGTGGTCAGCATTTTATTTGGCGGCATTTTACCTTGGGCCGTGGCGCCACATTTATCGTGGAATACATCATTAGCATTAATTTTATCCACGTGGGTCATCATGGCGATGGTGCAATTTTATTTGCAACAACGAAAACCTTTATCACGCGCGCGCTTTGGTATGATTGCCGCACATGTGGGTGTTGCCATTACGGTCATTGGTATTGCACTTAATAGTGCTTACAGTTTAGAACGCAGTGTTCGTATGGCGCCTGGCGATAGCGCGAAATTAGGCGCGTATACTTTTCAATTCATTGGCGTAAATAATTTAGTCGGGCCGAATTACACAGGCGCCACGGGTGATTTTCTCATTACGCGCGGTGGATTACCCGTCACCGTGTTGCATGCACAAAATCGCATTTATACCGTACAACAAGTCGCGATGACTGAAGCGGCGATTCATATTGGCATTATTAGCGATTTATATATTGCCATGGCAGAACCTTTACCCGGCAATGCGTGGGCCGTGCGTTTATATGTCAAACCTTTTGTGCGTTGGATTTGGGCGGGCGGTCTTTTAATGTTATTAGGCGGACTGTTAGCAGCGAGTGATAAAAGGTATTTTAAAAAATGAACTGGCAACGTTTAGGTTTAATTTTTCCCTTGCTCACTTTTATTTTATTAGCTGCTTTTTTATGGCGCGGATTAAGTCTACATCCGCATCGCATTCCTTCCGCTTTAATTAACAAACCTGTACCAACATTTACATTGTCAGATGTGATCAATTCAAAAAACACTTTTTCCAATAAAGATCTAATGGGCCATGTGTCTTTAGTCAATGTATGGGCATCGTGGTGTATTAGTTGTCGTGTTGAACATCCGGTATTAGTTGATATTGCAAACTCACATCGCGTAGCTATTTATGGCATTGATTATAAAGACTCACGCGCGAATGCGCGCCACTGGTTAAAAACGTATGGCGATCCTTATACTAAAATTGGCTTTGATCACAATGGCAATGCCGCCATTAATTGGGGCGTGTATGGCACACCTGAAACATTTGTGATTGATAAACACGGCATTATTCGCGATAAATTTATTGGGCCGATTACGCCAAGCGATTGGAAAGAAAAATTATTGCCTGAAGTTGAGAAATTGCAACATGAAAAATAATTTATGCATTGTGATGTTATTGTGTATATTTTTTAGCGCGCCGTGTTTTGCGCGCACCGAAAATATCTATCAATTTAAAACCGTACAACAGCAGCAACAATTTCATCAATTAACTGAAGAATTACGTTGCTTAGTTTGTCAAAACGAAACACTGGCGGATTCCGGCGCCGCACTTGCTAAAGATTTACGTGATCAAATTGCGGTCATGGTACAAAAAGGCGAAAGCGACCAACAAATTATTCATTATCTTGTCGCACGTTACGGCGATTTTATTTTATACAACCCACCCTTAAATCCACTGACGTATGTATTATGGTTCGGACCACTGGCTTTATTATTAATTGGAATTTTTATTGCCGTCATCATTATTTGGCAGCGTCATCGTCGCTATAAAATGAAAACAGGATGAACATATGATTATTTTATTTTGGTCGTTACTCGTCATCATGATTATTGCCGCGTTACTTTTTGTCGTACGACGGCCAATAAATAAAACAGCGCTTGTCATTATCCTTGTTTTACCAATAGCGGCATTAAGTTTATACGCCAAATGGGGTGACAGCCATCAGTGGTTTGAATATCTCATGTTGCAAAAATTACCGAAACAATTAGGCTCGCCGAATAAAGTTATCCGTGAACTACAAGCGCACTTACAACAAAATCCTAAAAGCGCCGAAGGCTGGTTTTTATTGGGCCGACTTTACGCAAGCCAACAACAATTTGATCACGCAGCACAAGCCTTTGCCAACGCTAATCAATTAAAACCAAAACAAATTAAAACGTTATTAAATTATGCCGCCGCGTTATCTTCACAACAAAATCCTACACTGTTGCCACATATTAAATTGCTGCTACGTGAGGCAATAAAAATTGATCCAACCAATGTTGAAGCACAAAATTTATTAGCTGTGACGGAATACCAACAAGGCAATTACAAAGCCGCGATTCGCATTTGGGAAAAATTATCCGAGCAATATTCACCCGACACACCTGATGGCAAAGCGTTATTAAAAGCTATCGCGTTGGCGCAGAGTAAATTGAAACAAGAATAAAAAATGGTTACGTGTCATCTCGGAATTCGCTGATGCGCCTTCGTCATTGCGAGCGAAGCGAAGCAATCCAGAAACCCTAGATTGCCACGGCGACTTCGTCGCCTCGCAATGACGCCTTCAAAAATAATACACAAAAAAATGGGGCGATATCTTTCGATACCACCCCATTTATAAAACTAATTAACTTCCGAACAAAGACTAGGTGCTGCTAGATGTCGTTGTTGTGCTGGAAGTTGTTGCAGGCGCAGCAGGTGTTGTTGTTGCACTGCTGGTAGTAGCAGCTGATGTCGTTTCACTTGTGGTGCTGGTCATCATGCTTGGGCTGGTGGTAGCAGATGTTGTAGCACTGCTATCGGTGGTTTGTGTCATAGCACTTTGATCAGAGCTAGAAGAAGAGGTAGAAGACGCACCATTGCTACCAGAACAACCAGCTAAAGACATAGCAACCAAAGCAACTAAAGATAACTTTTTCAACATAATATAGATCCTTTACTCATATGAGGTTTACAAAAAAGCGTTATCGTTAACAATAACGCGCCATTCAAGAACGCGCGCGAGTATAACAATAATTTTTAGGCGCTTACAACTTGTTGACGTAGCTCACGACGCAAAATTTTACCCACATTCGTCTTGGGCAAAGCGCTACGAAATTCGATCTTTTTGGGGATTTTATACCCGGTTAATTGCTGGCGACAAAAATTGACAATATCTTCAGCGGTTAATTTTGGGTCTTTCTTAACGATAACCGCTTTGACTACCTCACCTGAAATTTCATCAGGCACACCAATTACTCCTACTTCTGCAACGCCAGGGTGCAAAGCAATCACACCTTCAACCTCATTTGGGTAGACATTAAACCCAGAAACTAAAATCATGTCTTTTTTACGCTCAACCAAATAGGTAAAGCCTTCACTATCTATTTTTGCCATGTCGCCAGTTTTTAACCAACCGTCGGCACTTAATACTTTTTGGGTTTCTTCAGGATTATTCCAATAGCCCGCCATCACTTGGGGGCCTTTTACACATAATTCACCTTCTTGGCCTAATGGCAATTCATGATCGTTGTCATCACGAATTGAAATATCTGTCGATGGCACTGGCAAACCAATACTACCGTTATACCCATGTAAACTAAGGGGATTCACAGTAACCGCCGGCGATGTTTCAGTTAAACCATAGGCTTCTAATAATGGTTTTCCTGTTACTTGTTGCCAACGTTCGGCAACCGCTCGTTGTACTGCCATACCGCCACCTAACGCCAAACGCAGATGACTAAAATCCAACTTAGCAAAATTAGGGTTATTAAGCAGCGCGTTAAATAATGTATTTACACCCGTAATCGCCGTAAAAGGAAATTTATGTAACTCTTTAATAAAATGTCCGATATCGCGTGGATTGGTAATTAACACACTCAACGCACCAAATTCCATGAACACCAAACCATTCGCGAGCAATGAAAAGATATGATAAAGCGGCAACGCCGTAATAATAATTTCTTGGCCTTCTTTCAACGTCGTTCTTATCCACGCATGCACTTGCAACATATTCGACACAATATTGTGATGCGTCAAAATAGCGCCTTTAGCAACGCCCGTCGTTCCACCGGTATATTGTAAAAATGCGATATCTTTACTAGTAACCGTCACCGGATTGAACGTTAATTTTTTACCTTGTGAAATCACTGACGTAAATGGAACAGCTTGCGGGATGGAAAAACTTGGCACCATTTTTTTAATTTTCTTCACCACAAAATTAACCAATAAACGTTTGAGACTTGGCATGCAATCACCCAATTCGGTAATAATCACATGCTTCACCGATGGCATTTTGGGTAACGCTGTTTCTAATACGTGCGCAAAGTTTGCTAATACAATAATCGCTTCCGCACCCGCATCATTTATTTGATGAACCAATTCGGGTGGTGTGTACAACGGGTTAACATTCACGACAGTTAAGCCGGCTGATAAAGCACCAAATAATGCGATGGGGTATTGCAAGACATTCGGCAACATAATGGCAAAACGTGCGCCTTTGGTCAGTTTTAGTTGTTGTTGTAAAAATGCGGCGAAGGCTTGGCATGCTTGCCCAACTTCATGATAAGTAATGGTATGACCCAAATTGCTATACGCCGGTCTTTGGCTATATTTCTGGCAACTTTTGTTGAAAATCTCAACGATTGATTGATACGTATCAGGATCAATGTCGGCGCTGACGCCGGCGGGGTAATTCTTAAGCCAAATTCGCTCCACTGTGTTTATCCCTTTTTATGTGATGAACCTTGACAGATAAGGGCGCTCACAATATCTTCAGTGTCGGGAAAAAACAAGCACCAATCACTATGGGATTTAAGTTAACGGAATATGAATAACTCTAAAGCGAATCTACGCGCATTTCAGCTTAAAGGTAGTCTGCTTACTCTAACGGTATTACAGCTTCTGAAAACCGATATGCCATCGATTCAAGCGCAATTTCTCTCGCTGGTAAAGCAAACGCCTGATTTATTTCAGCGTATGCCTATTGTGATTGATTTAAGTAAAATTGCGACTGATGCTACGCCGATTGATTTCACTACGATTTATTCTATGTTGCGCCAACATGGTTTAATTCCTGTTGGTGTGCGTGGCGGATCTGTTGAACATCAAGCCGCGGCTTCTGCAGAAGGTTTACCTATTTTACCAAATGCGCGCAATGAACAACCCGATTTAAATCAACTCAATCAAAACAATAATGTTGAAGCGACTAAAGCCAAATTAGTGACGCTACCTGTTCGTTCTGGCCAACAAGTTTATGCCAAAAATGCAGATCTCATTGTATTAAATGCAGTAAGTCCAGGCGCTGAAATTTTAGCCGACGGCAATATTCACGTGTATGGCTCTTTGCGTGGACGAGCATTAGCAGGTGTCGGTGGCAACAAAGAAGCACGCATCTTTTGCCAAGATTTAGATGCTGAATTAGTATCGATTGCCGGCCATTATTGGATCAATGAAGATCTCAATACACCACCTATTGGTAAGAGCGTTCAGATCTATCTCGAAAACGATCGCTTGCAGATGGGAACGTTTTAATTCGCTGTGTCCCCAGAGATGACAATCAGATTTGATCACGCGAAAAAATAGTGTAGACTTCACCTCAGTTTTTCATCGTTTTTTTCAGTTTTTTTAGTAGTAAGGATATTCACCTTGGCAGCACAAATTATTGTTGTAACTTCAGGCAAAGGCGGCGTAGGCAAAACGACCAGTAGTGCCGCATTTGGAACAGGTCTTGCTTTACGCGGTTTTAGAACCGTCATCATCGACTTTGACGTCGGTCTGCGAAATCTCGATTTGATCATGGGTTGTGAGCGTCGCGTGGTATACGACCTCATTAACGTTATTCATGGCGAAGCCAACTTACAACAAGCGCTCATCAAAGATAAACGTGTTGAAAATTTATTTATCCTCCCTGCTTCACAAACTCGCGATAAAGATGCGCTCACCCAAGAAGGCGTTGATCGCGTATTAGAAGAATTGAAAAAAGAATTTGATTACATTGTGTGTGATTCCCCTGCAGGAATTGAACGTGGTGCGATGCTCGCATTATATTTTGCCGACAGCGCCATTGTCGTGACGAATCCAGAAGTATCTTCCGTACGTGACTCTGACAGAATTTTAGGTATTCTTTCCAGCAAATCACGTCGCGCAGAAAACAAACTCGAACCTATTAAAGAATATTTATTACTCACACGTTACTCACCTAACCGTGTTGAACGTGGCGACATGTTAGGTGTTGAAGATGTCATTGAAATTCTGCACATTCCATTGTTAGGCGTTATCCCAGAATCACAAGCTGTGTTGCGCGCGTCTAACTCCGGCGTACCAGTAACATTAGACAAAGAAAGTGATGCTGGCCAAGCGTATTCAGATGTCGTTGCAAGATTCTTAGGCGAAGATCGTCCACATCGTTTTACCAAAGAACAAAGACGTAGCTTCTTAAGTCGTTGGTTTGGTCGTAGCAAACGCGAGGCAACCAACGCATGATGACTTTCCAAAGTTTCCTTCGTTATTTAAGTGGGCAGCGCAAAAGTTCTGCGGCTATTGCTAAGGAACGTTTGCAAATCATCGTCTCGCACGAGCGCTCAAAAAATAATCACAGCCCTGATTTCATGCCAATGCTACAACAAGAAATTCTGGATGTTATTTCCAAATACATTGCTGGCATTGACAAAAATAATGTCAAAGTGGAATTACAACGCAACGGCGGCCATTCGATTTTAGAATTAAACATCGCACTTCCTGAAAGAGAAAACGCGTAAGTTTTTTCTTGGATGTATAAGTAAGAATAAATTCAGCTTTTAAATAATAATTAATTTAGGACATTTCCATGAAAGTCATGAAACAAGAACAAGTTCAAGAAAAAATCGTCATCGTTCGCAACCGTAAGATTATCATTGATGCTGATATTGCCGAGTTATACGGAGTAGAAACAAAACGCATTAATGAAGCAGTTAAAAATAATCCAGAAAAATTTCCCAGCGGTTATCTATTTGAAATCACCCCTCAAGAAAAAAGCGAACTGGTCGAAAATTTCGACCGGTTCAGATCACTTAAACATTCTTCGGCACCATTAAAAGGGTTCGCTGAAAAAGGCCTTTACATGTTAGCGACTATCCTAAAAAGTCCTAAAGCAGTAGAAACAACATTGGCCATTATTGACACTTTTGCTAAGACTAGAGAAATAGGTCGCGCTGTTAACCAAATTCAAACCTTGCCTGAAAATTCCCCAAAACAGAAAACTTTAATCGAACACACCAGCGATTTGATCGCAGATTTACTCATTCCCGAAAATGAACTAGAAGTTATTGGCACTGAAACTAGCTACGAAATGAATTTTGCGATATTTAAAATAAAAAGAACGATCAAAAAAAGCAAGTCATAGCCTGCGGATTCTTTCTTTTTCATCCTTTCGGAATCAATCTCGATTTACCTGGTTCTGTAATAGCAACGTACACTAACTCTGCATGCGAAATTTTTACTGTTTCATAAGGCGCATAACGATTGCGTTGTGCATAAACATCCACATCAACGGTGACTGATTTCTCTCCCACGCTTACTAAATTAGCATAAAAGCTCACGATATCGCCGACAAATAATGGCGCGAGAAAGGTTAATTCTTTCACAGCAATAGTAGCAACAGGCCCTTGCGCACGTTCAAATGCCACCACTGAACACGCGATATCAATTTGCGACATCAACCAACCACCAAAAATATCACCGCGCGGATTAGTGTCATACACCATAGGTATAACACGCAACGTTGGTTGTTTTTCAGGTAATTTAACTACCTCTGTTTTTTTCATTTTGTTCATAATGCAATGGTCCTCCACGAAACGGTGCAAACCCGGTACCAAAAATCATACCGGCATCTAATAAATCGGCATCGGCTACAACATGTTCATTTAAACACGCATGTGCTTCAGTCAACATTTTTTGAATTAAACGATCCGTAATTATTTTTTCTTCTAGCGCCGTCATTTCTACTTTCGTTTTTTCTGGCTTACCATTTTTATACACATAAAATCCTACGCCTGATTTGCGACCTAATTGTTTGGCAGCAATCATTTGTTCTAATTTTTCTAATAAATCATTATTTGCGTTATCACTGGATAAATGTTTGGCCACTTGCAAACACACATCTAAACCAACCGTATCGGCTAATTCAATCGGCCCCATGGGCATACCAAAATTAAGTGCCGCTTTATCAATTTGTTCACGCGGATGTCCTTCTTGCAATAAACGCATCGCTTCCATTAAATATGGCATTAAAATACGATTCACTAAAAATCCTGGTGAGCTTTTTACTGGCAACGGCAAACGATCAATTTGTCGCACAAACGCAGTAGCTTTTTGTATCATTAATTCATCTGTTTTCACATCATGCACAATTTCAACTAATGGCATTTTCGCGACTGGATTAAAAAAGTGTATACCGACCAAACGCTTCGGATTTTTTAATTGCGCTGCAATTTCTGCCAAAGGAATACTCGACGTATTGGTAGCCAAAATAGCGCCTTCTTTTGCACGCGCTTCTAAATCATGAAAAATCTTTTGCTTTAACGCGATATTTTCAGACACGGCTTCAATTAATACATCTGCGTGCGGCACACCGGTTCCTTCGATATCAGGAATAAGGCGATCCATTGCAGCTTGAATTAAACGTGGTTTCTTTAACTTCTTTTTAAATAATTCATACGCACGCTTAATGGCAGGCGCAATAAATTCAGGTGCGCGATCTTGTAACGTTACTTTCAATCCACGCAACGCACACCATGCCGCAATATCACCACCCATGACACCAGCGCCAATGACGTGCACATGTTGTGCCTTAAAATCCACGCCTTTAGCCAAACCTTTTAAACGCTCTTGTAAGAAAAACACTCGCACTAAATTGCGCGCAGTGCTCCCCACTAATAATTCACCAATAGATTTTGCTTCATTCAATATTGCAACATCACCTTGCGCACCATCGCGCACCCAGTGATCAATCACCGCATACGGTGCTGGATAATGATTTCTTGAGGCTTTACTGCCAACTTTTTTATAAAGTATCTTGCCAATAAGCGGGCGAATAAATTTGGCGTTAAGTAATTGTTGAAACTTACTCGCTTGATGTTTCGCTGGTTTTGCAATGGCTAAAAAACGTGCGGCTTGTAATAAATGACGTTTCGGCACAGCGTAATCCACGATGCCTAATTTTACCGCGGCATTCGCATTTAAACTTCTGCCAGTTAAAATTAAATCCAATGCATTAAGCGGGCCAATGAGTTGTGGCAAACGAACCGTGCCACCCCAACCAGGGTGAATTCCCAACAAAACTTCGGGCAAACCTAATTTTGTTTTTTCACCATCTTCTGCGATACGATAACGACACGCGAGCGCTAATTCCAAACCACCGCCCAAACAAAATCCTTCAATCATGGCAACCGTTGGAATTTTTAATGCGGCTAATTGATTAAAAATAAGTTGGCCATGGCGAATTAAATCCGTCGCTTCATCAACCGAGGTTAATTGAGTAAATTGTTCTATATCAGCGCCGGCAATAAATCCTGATTTCTTTTTCGAACCAATAATTAATCCACGCACGGATGTATCGGCAGACAAACTTTTTAAAATAGTGTCGAATTCTTCTAATACGGCTTTATTTAAACTGTTTACGTGGCTGTCTTTTCGATCAATCCAAAGCCATACAATATTTTCACTATCTTTACTTAATTGCCAATGTTGGTAATTCATCGTCATCATTGCCTCACTTATATTGAATCGACATTTTCAATTAACATTGCGCCACCTTGACCGCCACCAATACAAAGGCTCGCTATACCTAAGCGCGCTTGTTTGCGTTTTAATACATGCACTAAATGCAATAAAACACGCGAACCTGACGCACCCACCGGATGACCCATCGCAATAGCACCACCATCGATGTTTAATTTATCTTGATTTAATTCACCTAACGTCGACGTTAATCCTAATTCATCATGACAATATTTTTCATCTTGCCATGCTTTAATACAACCCAACACTTGCGCTGCAAATGCTTCATTAATTTCATAATAATCTACATCATTTAGACCTAATTTTTGTCGTTGCAAAATTGGCGTAATAGCATGCACAGGCCCCAATCCCATTTGCACCGGATCCAAACCCGCCCATGCGACATCAACAATTTTTGCCATGACAGGCAGATGATATTTTTTCACCGCTTCTTTGCTGGCCAAAATTAACATCGCTGCACCGTCTGTAATTTGCGAACTATTGCCAGCCGTTACTAAACCAAACTTGCGATCAAAAAATGGTTTGAGTGTCGCTAATTTTTCTGGCGTGGAATCACGACGCAGACCATCGTCTTGCGTATGTGTTTTGCCATATTGATCATATAAAGGAACAATTTCGGTTAAATAATTTTCATCTTGTGCATGCGCTAATCGTGCATGACTACGCGCCGCAAAAATATCCATTTGTTCGCGCGTGATGTGAAAACGATCCGCAACAAGCTCAGCTGTTTGCCCCATATTTAAACCAACGACAGGGTCCGTTAATCCCAATAACAAACTAATGATTGGCGCTAAAAAATGTGGACGCAGACGTGGCAATAATGCCAAACGTTGTGGCAATGATTTCGCCATTTGCCATTGCGCTAACCAATTCACCATATCGCGATTAAACAACAAAGGTGCGCGACTCATGGCATCCGTACCACCCGCCAATACTAGATTGTGTCGACCACTGGCAATTAATTGCGCCGCCGTATCAACGGATTGCAAACCTGATGCGCAATTGCGTTGCACCGTAAATCCTGGCACTTTTTTACCCAAGCCCAAACGCAAACCAATGACGCGACCAATATTGGCTTCATCCGCCCCTGGAATCATGCAGCCCATGATAATTTCATCGAATTCGGTAGGTGCAAAAGGTTGGTGCGCAAGTAATGTACGACCACAATTAACAGCGAGATCGGATGCAGAAAAAGGCCCTGGCTTACCGCGCGCTTTTAAAAAAGGCGTGCGTGCACCGTCGATAATATAGATATCTCGCTCGAAAATCGAAGTTAGTTTCATCGTATGTCACTCACTTGGTTCGTATTGAAAAAGGTCAGTAAGGATAGCAAATTTCACTCATGCTGTAGCAATTCTTTAATTCATTTATCTCATTCGACATGCTAGCCTAGAAGGCTTTCGGGATTACGCATGTCGACACTACACAAAAAAATTAATGTATTCGCTTTAATATTACTCATCACTGGTGCTATTGATAGCGTTCGAAATCTCCCCTCAACAGCGTTATTTGGTAGCCAGCTAGTTTTCTTTTTTATTTTCTCGGCCATCGTGTTTTTAATACCGGCCGCATTAATTTCTGCACAATTTGCTACCACCGATCAACAACAAGGCGGAATTTATCATTGGGTCAAATCAACCTTTGGTCATCAATGGGGCATTATTACTATTTGGCTGCAATGGATTAATACCATGGTATGGTTTCCAACTATTTTATCTTTTTTGGCTGGAACAGCCGCGTATTTAATTGATCCTGCACTGACCAACAGCAAACTCTATTTAGTCAGCGTTATTTTAGGCTCGTTTTGGTTATTAACGCTGTTGAATCTTAAAGGCGTTAAAGTGTCTGCTAAATTTGCAGCTGTTTGCGCCATGATTGGTATGATCATTCCACTCTTTTTTATGATTATTTTAGCCATTGTGTGGCTAATATTAGGCAAACCCTTACAAATTAGTTTAACGCCACATGCCATGTTCCCCACATTCGCACATAGCCAAGATTGGATTGCACTGACTGCCATCATGTCAGCTTATTTAGGTATGGAATTAGCCGCGGTTCACGTTAAAGACATCGAAAATCCGCAGAAAAATTTTCCCAAGGCCATGTTTTTTTCCATCATTATTATTTTATTCACCATGATCTTAGGATCACTCGCCATTGCATTTGTGTTACCGCAAAACCAAATTAGTTTAGTTGCAGGCACAGTACAAGCCTTCCAACAATTTTTAGACGCATATCATTTACAGATGCTCACCCCTATTGTGGTTGTGATGATTTTTATTGGCAGCGTGGGTAGCGTTGTTAATTGGCTCATTTCTCCTGCCAGAGGATTATTGTTAGCCGCGCAAGATCATTACTTGCCCACTTATTTTTGCCAATTAAATAAACATGGTGTGGCGCAGCGCATATTAATTGCGCAGGCAGTATTAGTCAGTTTCGTATGTTTAGCATTTGTATTAATGCCTAGCGTGAATGGTTCTTACTGGTTATTAACCGATTTAAGCACACAACTTTATATGCTGATGTATGTTTTATTATTTGCCGCGGCAATTGCTTTTCAAATAAAAAATCCCCATGCCATATCGAGCTATAAAATACCTGGCGGGGAAAAAGGAACGTACACAACCGCTATATTAGGTTTGCTGGGATGCGCGATTACATTAGCTGTAGGATTTTTTCCACCGGAAGGAATTAATGTCGGCGGAATTTATCACTATGAAATAGTATTTTCGTTAGGAATGTTGTTGATGATTATTCCGGTGGGTGGATTGTTCTTTTATCGCAAGCAATCTGTAAATAAGTAATTGCTGTCATCCCGGAAAATGCGAAGCATTTATCCGGGATCCAGTACTTTTAAATTACTGGATCCCCGCCTTCGCGGGGATGACACCTTATTTAAACTCATCCACCTGAATTGCATCTAAACGCACTACTTCATAATCTTTTAAAATTTGCACTTCTTGCGCAGTTAATGTGTCTGATTTTTTCGCTTTAATTGCTTCAACGCATATACATTGCTCTAGCGCATTTTCCATGCGCCCAGTGACATCATCTTTGTCTTTATTGATATAGCAATATTGCGTTAAACGATCGCGTTGCGCACTGGGGGCTAACATACTCTGCGCAATTTTTAAGCTATCCGCATCTTTCGGCCCACGATGTTTTTGCCCTAAAGGGAAAATCATCGCGCGCAATAAAAACGCCACGGAACGCTTGGGGAAATTAATTAAAAATTGATCAAACGCGTGTTCAATTTTTTGCAAACAAAACTGCAAGGCCCAATCAACGTATACTTTGTCTTCAGCAAGCTCACCTTGATCACGATAATATTTTAAAACTGCTGAAGATAAATACAAATAACTCAATACATCACCTAATCGTGCAGACAACATTTCTTTGCGTTTTAAATCACCACCCAAAATTAATAATGTTAAGTCGGCAGTAAACGCAAGCGCTGCACTAAAGCGAGACAACTGTCGATAGTAATCATTTTTACGACCAAACCATGAATAAAAAATAGTACGGCCAAAATTACCCAGACTAAATTTGACATGCGCTTTTAATAATTGATCAAACTTATTTAATCCTTGTTCTTTATTTTCATCATTGGCTGCGGCCACTTCATCACGCAAATACGGATGACAACGCATCGCACCCTGGCCAAAAATAATTAAATTACGCGTTAAAATATTGGCGCCTTCTACGGTAATGCTAATCGGCAATCCTTCATACGTTAGCCCTAAATAATTGCGTGGGCCCAATTGAATACCACGACCGGCGTGAACATCCATCGCATCATTCACCACTTGACGACAAAGTTCGGTGAGATGATATTTTGCAATCGCAGATGCCACCGTTGGTTTAATTTTTAAATCAATGGCACTTGCTGTTAATAATCGCGTGGCTTCAACTAAGTATGTTAATCCGCCGATGCGCGCTAAACTTTCCGCCACGCCTTCAAAATTACCAATGGGTTGTTTGAATTGTCGACGAACTCGCGCATAAGCACCTGTCATGCGATACGATAATTTGCTGGATCCGGCACTTAATGCAGGTAATGAAATGCCGCGGCCAATAGATAAACATTCCATCAACATACGCCAACCATGACCGGCCATTTCAACGCCGCCAATAATCCAATCCATAGGAACAAATACATCATGCCCACGCGTGGTGCCATTCATGAATGCCATATGCAATGGCACATGACGCGCACCAATTTCAACACCAGGATGATTCGTTGGAATTAAACATAAGGTAATACCAATGTTTTCTTTTTGCCCTAATAAATGATCAGGATCTTGTAATTTAAAGGCAAGCCCCAATACTGTGGCAACAGGCGCTAACGTGATGTAACGTTTTTCCCAATTCAAACGGATGCCCAATACTTTTTGGCCTTCAAATTCTTTGTAACACACCACACCGTTATCAGGCATCGCGCCCGCATCACTACCCATTTCAACGCCAGTTAATGCAAAACAAGGAATATCTTGCCCGCGCGCCAAGCGTGGTAAATAAAAGTCTTTTTGCGCTTTTGTTCCATAATGTTGCAACAATTCCGCGGGCCCCAATGAATTAGGCACCATGGTTGTGATGGCTGCACTTAAACTGCGCGAAGCAATTTTGCTGACAATAGTTGAATGCGCGACAGCTGAAAAACCTAATCCACCATATTCTTTACTAATCGCAATACCAAAAAAACGTTCTTGTTTTAAATAATCCCACGCGACTTTAGGTAAATCTCGCAATGTATGCACAATTTCCCAATCGTTTAACATTTGGCATAACGTTTCGATGGGTCCATCAAGAAATGCTTGCTCTTCTGCATTTAATTGCGCTTTAGGAAATTGATGTAATTTTTGCCAATTGGGTTTGCCTGAAAATAAATCGCCATCCCACCACACATCACCGGCATCGAGTGCAATTTTTTCTGTGATGGACATAGGTGGTAAATTGCGACGAACGTAATTGAGGAGTGGATGACTGAAAAAACGTTTGCGCAGAAAAGACATGAAAATACCTTTTTAAAATATTTGCTGTTTATCTCGCAATGCTCTTTTGATAACCAGCAATAATAAATCTTTATCAATGGGTTTATAGAGAAAATCATAAACGCCGGCGATCACTGCCGCACCAACATCTTCGCGCTCAGCATGTCCTGTTAACATGATAATAGGTAATTTTCTGAATTGTGGTAACACACGAACTTTATGCAATAAGTCAATGCCAGATAACTTTGGCATGACGCGATCGAGGATAATAGCACTAAACCGTTCGGGATGTTGCTGCAATAAATGTAACGCTTGCTCACCGTTTTCGGCAACGGCTGAGCGATAACCCGCTTCGTCTAGATAAAGGGTTAAGATCTTCAAAATAATGGGATCGTCATCCACAAGTAAAATTTCTGGTCCCGCACTTTCCATAGTCAATATCTCTACTGTTTTGATGAGTTAATTATAGAAGAATTTTCCAGTAATTGCCCAATTTTTTCCAACCAGTATGGGGCTTGGTCGCGCAATTTTTTTAAAAAAGCACGCATTCCAAGGCGCTGCCTGACCCATTTTTCCAAGAATGGCTTAGCGGTTTGCCAAAGATCTAATTGAGGATACAACTGCCGCGCTAACCCTTCGACATTCAGTAATGTTTTTTGTAACAAAATTAATTGTGGCTGTATTTCAATATTAAATTTTTTGGCCATGCGAAATAATTGCAACAGCAACTGCCCAAATGAAATCTCAGCCAATGGCTTTTCAAAAATAGGTTCGCACACTGTGCGTAACGCGGATTCCAGTTGTTCAACGCGTGTATTTGCTGGCGCCCAACCTGACTCTAAATGTAACACGGCCACTCGACGATAATCGCGTTTAAAAAAGGCTAGGAAATTTTGTGCTAAATAACGCTGATCACTTTCACTTAGTGAATCCATGATACCAAAATCCACCACACGATATTGGCCATCGGCGACAAAAATATTTCCTGGGTGCATATCGGCATGAAAAAAGTTATCACGAAATACTTGGGTAAAGAAAATTTCTACGCCATCTTCAGCTAATTGTTTTAAATTCGTGCCCGCTTTTTTTAACGCCTCAATATCATCAATTCGGATACCATTAATACGTTCCATGACAATGGCTTCAGGTTTGGCATAATCCCAATAAATTTGTGGGACATATAATTTGTGACTGCCAGCAAAATTGCGTTTTAATTGTGAGGCATTCGCCGCTTCTTTTAATAAATCGAGCTCGTCAAATAAGGTTTGTTCAAATTCAGCAACAATCTCTTTCATTTTTACGCGCAGGCGTTTTTTCCAATAACGCCCGGCTATAGCTGCAACAAAATATAACAATGCAATATCGCGTTGGATTTGTTTTTTAATATGCGGGCGCAAAATTTTGATCACCACTTCTTCGCCACTAATTAATGTGGCGGCATGCACTTGTGCAATAGACGCGCTGGCAATTGGTTCATCCACAAAATGTTTGAACAATATGTCAGGTTTTTGTGCATACGCTTTTTCAATTATATGCCGTGCGGCTTGGCTTGAAAAAGGTGGTACGCGATCTTGCAGCTTGGCTAATTCATCCGCAATATCAGCGGCCAATAAATCACGTCGCGTGGATAATACTTGGCCAAACTTAACTGCCAAAGGACCTATATTTTCTAACGCCAAACGCAATCGCTCGCCACGCGTTAAATGACGCGCACTGTGCCAATAAAAGGGGTTTAAAAAAACTATACCGCGCAAAGGATAAAAAATGCGCACGTGTCTAAAAATTAATTGATCCACACCAAAGCGCGCCAAAATAAAATAGATATAAATAAGTCGGCATAATTGGCGCACTGTTTTCATGAAGATAATCGCTCCATGCGTGCTTGCAGACGTTCAACATGATCACGCAATTCATCCACCGCTTGCACAAAAGAATGTACTTCATGCTTTTGCGGTAAGCATTGTGTTTCTTCTTGCAGATATTCTCGTGTGCTACGCGCAACACTGGCTTTTACTTTCTTTTTCCATTTTTTTACTTTGTGTAATTTTTTCATCAACCCATGTGCCAAGGGGTCACCTAAAAATTTACTTAAATATTCTTCCCAATCCAAATCAATTTCACGCATCGCATGTTTGATTTCTTGTGCTAATGCAACGTCGCCTTTCACCGTCACTTCTTTGGGTAACGTAGCAGCATCACTTAACAACATTTGCATTAATGCCAATGGATTGCCACTCACTGTCACATCGGCTTCTGTCATATCTGCTGTTATTAATTGCACATGATCGGCGTGAATTTTCATCGTCACTGCTGTGATCAGTTGCGTATCAATACACATGGTTTTGCCTGCGTGTTGATAAAGCAATTGCGCTTTTTCTACATCGCCGCTTAAATAGCGATTCAATAACTTTTCTGCTTTATTGACGAAGAATCCGACTAACATTCGCTATACCTTATAAGCTTTATGAATTGCTACAATGCCACCACTTAAATTTTCATATTCGCAACGCGCAAAACCCGCGTGCAAAATCATATTTTTTAATGTTTCTTGATCGGGATGACGACGAATAGATTCCACTAAATATTGATAACTGTCTTTTGAACCCGCCACGTATTGTCCCAACACAGGCAAACATTTAAATGAATACGCATCATAAATTTTTCTAAAGATTTTATTCACCGGCTGAGAAAATTCCAGAATCAGCAAACAACCACCGGGTTTTAATACGCGTGCCATCGAAGCAAGCGCTTGTGTTTTTTGCGTGACGTTGCGCAAACCAAACGCAATCGTAATACCGTCAAAATAATTATCCGCAAACGGTAAACATTCTGCATTGGCCAGCATAAAGGTAATATGTTGACCTATACCATGATCGATTAATTTATCACGCCCTTGATTTAACATGCTTTCGTTAATATCCGTGGCGTAAATTTTTCCCATCGGCCCATTTTTTTTATACAGTAATTTCACCAAATCACCAGTGCCGCTTGCCACATCCAACAACGTTGAACCCGGTTTAAACGGTGCGGTATTAATGGCGTGTTGTTTCCATCGGCGATGCAAACCCAATGACATCAAGTCATTCATGACGTCATAGCGCCCCGCCACGGTGTGAAAAATCTCACCAACGCGTTGTGCTTTTTCCTCGAGGGGAATTTGTTGAAAACCGAAATCGATCTTATCCATAGGCGCGAAGGTTAGCAGCATTAGTGGGTTTTTTCATCTTACATGTTGGAGTATGCTACGTGATCGTGTGGGGCTGTAGCTCAGTTGGTAGAGCGTCGCGTTCGCAATGCGAAGGTCGGGAGTTCGATTCTCCTCGGCTCCACCAAAGCTTTTATCAACAAAATCAGCCATTTACCAAACATTTTTACTTTCACAAAAATACTGTAAAAAAATCAAATGTAGGGAATTTGTCACATAGTACTAAAAGATGTTTGCACGGTTGAAAGCGTTGGTGTTTTTGGGTGAATCACACCTATGTTACTAATTCTTTCTGCCGCCACTCGCAAATGATTACTACTCAAGTGCGCATATCTCAATACCATGTCAAAACTACTCCAACCACCAAGCAATTGCAGCTCCTGCAAATTTGTTCCATTTTGCACATGCCACGATGCCCAAGTATGCCTGAGATCATGCCATCGAAAATTTTCTATCCCTACCTTTTTTAGAGCCGCTCTCCACGCTTTTGTTGCAGTCTGCACAATTCGCTTTCCTTGATAAACAAATACATATTCCGGGTGTTTACCAAACTGTTCTTTTAAAACAGCCATTGCATCTGCATTTAGTGGCACAGAGATTGCCTTTTTTCCTTTTGCATCTTCAGGATGAACCCAAGCGTGACGTCGTTCTAAATCAACGTCTTGCCATTTCAAACCTGTTACGTTTGAACGTCTTAATCCTGTCGCTAAAGAAAAAATAGCCATTGCCTTTAAATGCGCTGGTAAAACTGCTAACAATCGAGAAACTTCTTCGTTCGTCAACCAACGGATGCGTTTATTTTCAAGCTTTCGCATCGTAACTTTGGGTGCTCTATCAAGCCATTCCCAGTCATTCACGGCTTTTCGCAAGATGGCTCTCAATAAACACATCAAACGATTTACCGTTGCCGGTTTTGCTCCCGTTGCTTCTCTCTTCTTTGCAATTTCATCAACTACATCTTTAGTGATACCAGATAAATAATAATTACTTAAATACTTATCTAACCGCTTCATAAGCCATTTATCATCCTTTAAACTGCGCTTATGTTGCATCTCAGTAAGCCAACGGACGACTGCCTCTCTCCATGTTTTCTTAGGTTTTTCTTTTAACTTATCTAACTTCCACAGGTCAGCTTTAAACTTATCGTGATATTGCTGCGCTGCTATTTTGTCTTTAGTCCCAGTAGTTTTCTGTATTCTTCGTCCACCTTGGTTGATGTCAATCCACCAAGTATTTTTTCGTTTGTAGAGTGCCATGTTGCCCCCCTCATTAGCTGGACACCCCACGATGCTTTGACTGTGTCAGAATAAATCGAGCGCAGGTATTCGGCAAGATCATCTTCACGAAAACACCAACACTTACCAGGCTTGGCGCCTGGCACTTCTCCACACGCAACTTTTCTACGCAAACCTTCGGGTGTCATTTTTAGGAAGGTTGCAGCCTCTTTAAGATCAAGTGTTTTAATACTCATAAAAACACATCCCTACTTGGCGCGATGGTGCTGATTGCTGATCGGCAAATCATTTGCGTTGATATATTTTTTAGAAAAAAAACATCTTGATCATAAGCAACAATAATCCCCTGTAATTTAATTCCATTGACAAGATAGATTGAGGTACTAATTCTTTCTTGAACCAATGTTTTTAAAAACTTCTCTTGCTTCTCTCTTGGATTACCCATTTTAATTTTTCCTCTTTTATGTTGTGTTGTTAACGTTAATCTTTACCTTCCTAAATAATTCACCGTAATTTGTTCTCGACTGTGACCTAACTCTTCGGTTAACGTCATTCGTGCCTCATAATCGATTGCCTTTTGTTCTTTCGTAAGTTGTTTTGATGTGAGTCCGCCATTAATCGGTGCTTCTCGACCTATTAATTCCTTGTATCTTGCTTGTGCATACGCATGACGAAGTCCATGCAAATTTCTTAAGCCAGCAAGCCAAACATGCTTGTCATACAAATAACGTTGCTGGATATACTTTTTGTTTTCTGGAATTAACGAGTGATCTTTATTTTCAACCAGTTTTTTTGCTTCATCTAACCAAAATCGTTGTTCTTTTGTACGTATCGGAATAGATCGCGCTCTTCCACCTTTGCACCAGCTAGAATCAAGGACTAGTTCTGATTGATGGTCGGCCTTGTGTGGTTTTATTTTCAACGACTCTTCTCGTCGCAAACCGAAAACTCTTTGTAATTCCAAAGACATTCTGATGTTCGGATTGGTAATACGTCCAAAATCTGGATTAACTAATGCGCGATTAACGCTGCTTACATATTTGCGCGGAGAAATTAAAAGTGCCTTATTGGAAGGAACAACATTTTCTTTGCCAATAAGTCTTGTAAGTGTTCGTATGGCTGCAACTCTGTTTTTTATAGAACCAGCGCTTAACCCCTTCTCTTTCCAATAAGCAACAACGGCTGAGACGTGCTTTGTTCGGAGACTTCTCACATCTTCCATGTTGTAACCCAAACGCACTAAATCATTTATAAAAATGATCAATAACCCCTTTCGGTCGTATCTTGTGGCATACGATTTAGCACGATCATTTTTCAACACGCACACTAATGAATTTCTAAATCTTCTCTTTATACTCATATTCTCACTCTTAATTATTGCAGTCCTGCACCTCACAATAACGGGATAACATGCTTAATGTTTCCTCCCAATATTTGTTCCGTTAGGGCAAATACTACAATCCGAAGATTGCTAATGGGAAAACTGCTGTCGAGGTACTATCAACTACATTAAAAATAACAACTCTTACTAACATCACTACCTTCCTTCTTTGTTTAGACTTTCAATGATTTCCTCCTTAACTTTTTCCAAATTTTCAACATTAATAACTTCGTTAATAATCTTACGTATTGATGGCAACATTTCTGTTGCTAAAAACACTTCTTGCTGACATTGCTTCAATAAATGAAACTTTTCGTCTTTTACTAAGTACTGCTTTACTGCATTTACTTCTACTTCGTTACTACTTACTTCATCGTTTAATGACTTCATTGCTGCTCCTTTAAAATTTAAAAACCAAAAAATGACTTCTTAATTAAATTACCAATAATTACCTAAAATCAAAGCTACGTTGATACCAACCACATAATTTTCGACATTGATAAAATCGCATCATTGCAACAAATCAAAAGCTCAAAATTACTTATCGTTTATTCAATATTCACTGTGAATTAAGTAGATTGCTTCATAAGATCAATTGCATCGTTTTGTTCATTTCATCGTTTTAAAACATCAAATTACTTCGTGCTTTAAAGACAAAACCAAACTAGCGTTACATCTGATTTAAAAAATACTACTTAGATAACAAAGGAACCCAGGTCACCCTAAGTCCAATGGAGATTAGAAAATCCAATTGCCAAAACACACAAATGAATTTTCCGCGGACTTTCGCGGCGAAAAATAGCTACGCTATTTTTCGGAAATCGACAGGCTCTGCCAGAAGACAAAATCTGTGATGATAAATACCCGTATTACTACGAGCCGTACGATTTACAATACAGTAGGATTCTAAAGATCACTCATTTAAAAAAAAATGAATGTTGTCTGTTAAAAAACATCTTTTAAAAGGATGTACGCATGAGGGAACTACAAATGCCATGCGGTGGATTGATCGCCCGTATTTCTACGAGCCACATAAACTGTTTGGAAAACAATTTACACGGAAAGATTAGACTGATGCTCGGTTTTGAGTCGTGAGCAAGAGCGACTTATGCTGCACAGGTTAATAACCAAAACCCTTATTGTCAATATTATTGATAAAATAATCTTTTCTTCAAAGACCATTTTTCCCAATGAATTCATTGGAAATTTGGCTTAAAACCCTACTGTCATATAATTCTCGTGATGGTATTTATATGTATGCGGCTAGGGGCCGCATGCTAACTGCCGTATTTTAAAAAAAATCGTCGGCTTCCGCCGCGTCACTGCAGAAATGCAGTGACGCGGCTTTGCGTCAAATGCAACAAAATCGTCGGCATTCAGTCCATGCATTGCTTCATGCTCTCCATCTTTTGTTGATACTGAACACGAAACCAGGAGTTTATGTCTAACCATGTTGAAGCTACAATGCGAAGAATCGCAAAAAAACGAACCTGCATTAAGTAATTTTTAAAAATTTGGAGCTCTTATGGGTTTTAGAATCACAAATTGCATTTATTGTGCTCGCACCAATACTGTAGAAAAAAGCATTTCTAATAACCTATTGAAATGCGTATGCAGGGCTTGCAGAAAAAGATACGACCTCCCTTTGATAAAGCAAAAAAAGAAAATTATCTATTTAGATCAAAATTTTTTTTCGCACACTTATAATGGCACTGATCTCCCTTTTTTGAAAAGAGCTAAGCGTTTGGCAACATTAGCTCAAAAGCAACTTCTTATTTGCCCTTATTCAGATATTCACGATGAAGAAACTCATTCTTCAAGCAATCCTGATTATCAAAAAAGACAGGACGAGCTATGGCAATTTATAAAAAAAATAAGCCGCGGCAAACATTTTTACTTAGGAACTAAGATAGAGGAACAGCAACTAATTAACGCTTTCTTGTCATTTATCAATAAAGGTTCTGAAAAAGGCGAAATAATCTTGTCCGATGCTATCACCCCCAGCATTCATGATTGGGATGAATCATTGCGAGTAGAACTAACGTGGAGTAAAGCTGATTTTATAGAGCCAACTACTTGGGAACAGCATAAAAAAAATTTCGTTGATTCAATTACTAAAGAACTGCCACGGTGGCGTAACAGCACATTTTCACTAGAAGAGAACTACAATCATGAAATCCAAAGTTACGCACAGATATTGCTTTCCAATTTCATAAAAGTAATTAATTCTGAGGATATTTTGCAGAAGGTAGAAAATAGAGCATACGCAGCAATATACACTCTCTTAGATTTAAATACACGCAAAGAAAGCGCACAAGAATCACTTGCTAATGTTTTAGCCTTTTTGCAATCGAAACATTTCTCAAATATTCCATACATAAATATTTCTGCGGGTTTGTGGGCTATCATAAGACAAGAAATCAAAAAAAATCGTTATTTGGACACACCAGTTGAAAAAAACATCAAGTTACGAACGCAAGGCATTCCCGCTGATATCAAACATTTATCTATTTTTGTACCTTATTGCGATGCTGTGTTTACCGAAAAGAAAATGGCTAGCTTTTTGCAACAATGGAATCAACATCCTTTAGGAAATTATAATTTTAAAGTTTTTTCTGTGGACAACTGGAACGACTTTGATACTTATTTAGACGAAATAGAAAACAACATTACTCCTGAAATGAAAGATGAACTAGAGATGGTTGGTTATGCCTCCAGTTAAAAACGGAATTAAATATTTTCGAACCCAGGAAAACTCCCTGTGAGAAGATTAATTCTCACAGGGGTTAAAACAACGATGTTAAAAAAACTTAATCTTGATGCTCACCTTCCGCCTCTAATTCAGTTACTTCAAACGCAACTTTTTCAGCACCAAACCACACAAGCAAATTTTTAAATGTACACTCGCTGCATACATTCTTTGCTCCGTTAAAGTCAGTTATTAGTTCCAAAATTTCGATGCCCTGGCTATCTGCTTCATCGTGTAGCATATCCCAAATTTCTTCATGAAATTGGTTATATAGCGCTGTAGTCTCGTGGTAATAAATAAGTCCATGAAACCCACTAATTGCACCATTCTTCACAATGTCAGATAACTCATCTCGATTAAATTGATTCAACATCCACTCTTTAAACGTTCCCATATCTGCCCTCGCATTAAATTAACGTGGGCAAATCCCAGTGGGAATTACCCACTGGGTTAAAAACATTAAACACTTGCTCAAAAAAATTGCGGTTCTTTACGATTCGCAATGTTTGTTGAACGATACACCCGAAAAAAAGATGTCATCGACAACAAATTCCATCTCAAGCAAATGCTTTCCATTACACTCACGACAACGAGGATTAATCTTTGCAATCTTAAAATTCCCTTCATACTTGCCTTCATGTAGATTATTCAAATGATGATATTTCACGTGAAATATACCGATTGAAACATCCAAAAAAGCAGATTTCACCTCTTTGCCATGCCGTTTTTCAACAATGACTGCCATTGTTCCTGGTATTAATACCACCATCATTCTCCCTTGCAGTATGTAAAACTAGGGAGATAACGATTCTCATAAAGAGAAACGAAATCCTCCTCCCTGGAACAAAACAATTACTTAAAATAAAACTCTCGCGAAGACAAAACATCTCCGCGAGGGTTTATTGAGCCAAGAATGAAAAACAAACTTTTTGCTATTGCTGCTACTTGCACACTTATGGTTGAGCATTAACTAATGGCAACTAAACGTGGTAAATCACCACGCTCCAATTGCCCATTGATATAACAACTACTCAACTTTCTAAGCTTGCAACGTATCATCACGATGTGGTTAGGATCGTCTACAGTGCATCCTGAATAAGCATGTAAAAAAGCGCTGTATTCAGCCTCAAAAGCTAAAAGCACTTGATCATTCGCTCGTACTTTTGACAAATAATGAGTCAACAGTATTTGCGCATCATGCTCTTCAGTTTCCACTTCAACTAAAACATCATCTCTTGATTTAGATAGATCAAAGCTCGGGATCATTTTGATCTGAGCAAAAAACTCACCCTCTCTAGTAATGACGTCCTGCAAATAACCACAACCGCTTAAACAAAAAATTAATGTATTTTCCATCATGATGTATTTCCTCCAAAAATTAATGGAGGAAATGCCCTATGGAGGGGGCATTCCCTCCATAGGGTTAAATAGACTTGTTGAACGTCAACTACGCAGCAGACTGAGACGCATCACTCGTTGACGGTGTTTTTTGCGACAAAAGACTACATTCTTTTGTTACATAAATTCCCGTTGAATAATGTTTAACGCCATTCTTATCTACCCATTCGTGATGACGTAATTCACCCACAACAGACACCTTTGCACCTTTAACAAAATGGCTCAAAACGTAAGCTGCAGCATCATTACTTAAATATACGGTGTGCCATTGGGTGCTTTTAACGACCTTCCCTTCGGCATCCTTATATTGTTTATTCGTCGCAATGCTCGCAGTAACAAATTTGCCCTTAACATCTTCATTCAATGCTTTTGGGTCATTACCAAGATTGCCAACTAATTCAACTCTATTTACATAGTTCATATCATTTCTCCTTTAAGGTTAAAAAAAACCCTTGGAGAAACGCATTACCCTTGTGGGGAAATGTATCTCCCCAAAGGGTACAAAAAGCGAGCAAAATGGCTAAAAACCTTCCTTGTCTGAAAAAGACAAAAAAAGTATTTAATTCATTAAGCTTTACGCTGATAAATGAATATTCGATGACGCCAACAAAGAACAAACTAATGTTGATATGACGAATATTGATTGAAAAATCCTGTAGTGCCACAGGACATATATCTGATCGTAAGATGAAATATATGATGGATGAGTCACCCGTATTTCTACGAGCCACATAAACTGTATGGAAAACAATTTACACGGGAAGATTAGACTGATGCTCGGTTTTGAGTCGTGAGCAAGAGCGACTTATGCTAATAATTTCATCAAATTTATTACACAAATTCAAGTATCTTTAGCTAAATATTTTTCAAGCCATGTATAGCTTTGCCTGACTTTATATTGATATGCATGGTTATACCCAGGAGTATGAGAATTATAATCTCCAACCCCCACTAACAAGTTCCGACTCTCAGCAATCGATTGCGCCAAAATCCAAGCACCCACTTTTACATTAGTACAAGGGTCATAAATAACGTCACGCTTGGTAATGTGATATCGATACAACTCAGGCCACCATGATGAGTTAATCTGCATCGAGCCAAAATCAGCACTGCCATTTTTATTTTTAGAAATAACGCCCGCCCTACCTCGCTCAACATTTAACACTGAAATAATCAATATTGCTGGCACATGGTATTCTTGTGCCGCTTGGTTAATACAAGCAAGCGGTACGTCACTGATGAATAAAGGCAACATCGCTGTTATCCACCACTAATCTCACCTTGTAATTCAGGTAAATACATAAACGTGATTTTCTTATACAACACATCATCAGGAACGGCACCCAATTTTTCTTTAATTAACTTAGCTCGCTCATTATTTTCAAAAATGTCTTTTCGAGTGACGATCGCATCAGAGCCTTCTACTTTAAATTGGTGCAATCCACCTAATAATCTAAGTGCGAGATCAAAAACTTCGACTATTTTATTCTTTATTTGTTGTGGATTATTTTTTGATGCTAACGGCACACCTGTTTTTCTTAAAATCAACCAATGGCGATAAATATAATCGGCTGCGGCAATCAACGTAACACATTGATAACTTGCTTCATGTGAAAATCTTAACCATTTTTTAAATGGCTTAGGAGAAACAAACGTACTGATATTGATAGCGTATTTATCTTTAATTTTATTAATATGCTCATCGAGTTTATTCCTAAAACCTTCTATTTCTGCTTGGCATACGGCAATCGCTCGATAACATCTTAAAATATACCACTGTGAATAAGGATCATCTGCTTTAGACATTCTATAAAGCTGATCAATACACTTTGAATATTCAAATAATGATATATGATTGCCAGGCCCGCCAATAATTAAATATTTGGCTGCTTGTGTATGGAGTGTTGGTTCAACGCCATCAGTTTGTAAGTATTTCATCTTATTTACCTCATAGTTTAGTTTCAGATTTAAAATCTTTGTTTGCGGGTTCACATCTCCATGTATTACTCAATTTGTCTTCTTTGATAATAATTCCTTCGATAACGCGATAGTTCTCAAAAGCAGTTGGGCTATATTTAAAACGATAACTGTCGTCAGTATTAACCAATATTTTCCTGCTCGCATTGATAAACTCTTCAACCGAATTCCATCGACTATCTTTAGTATCAACAAATTTTTCTAGCAATTTGATTGATACAAATAATCCCTCGTTTACACGAAAATAATCGATTGAATCGGGATCAACATGAAAAACCAAATACTCAAAAAGTATTTGAGCTGCGTACGTCAAGGGTGGTCTTGGATGAACAATTGGCGTGTCAGGCTTAACAACGGTAGATTGTTGATTTCCCACATTGTCTTCTTTGTTTTTTTCATTTGCTTCATTTGTCTTATTCATTTCACTAGCAGAAGCTTCGACAACCTTCTTATCTTCAAGAGAACTACTTGAAGCCGAATCTTCGGAAGATTGTGATTCAAATTTGGACAAATACTTTTTTGTTAATTGAACAAAAATATTTTCCGCGGGATATTTGCTCAGAGCATCTCGCCATGAAACAAATAATGTTTCATTTTTAGTAAGCCAACTTAATGCACGCGGTGATATAAAATCATTCTCAGCCATACGCATAAATTGCACATGATCTATAACTGGCAATTGATACAAAAGCCCATAAACAAAAAAAGCATAAATCCATTTAGGTTCTTCCTTATTAGCATCTTCTTGCGCTGAGTTTTTAGGAAACAGCGAACCTCTGATGACCTTTAATACGCTTAATGCTTGCTGCATTTGACGCTCGATCAAACTATAAGGTGCTGCATCTTTAGTAACCGGCATATTTTGACAAAACTCAGCGACTTTTAATAATGAATACAAATAAAGCTCTTTGTAAGCCTCATCTGTCGCACTCACTACATTACGAATATCCCGTGCTAGATGACCAAGCTCTCCATGAATAATTTCTATTCCTGTTTGGAAAACAGCTTTTTCTTCAACAACAGCCTCTTTTTCTAAGCCTGATACTTCTTTCGTTTCTTTAATTTCTCTAATTTCAACCATTTATGCTTTCTCCTTATAAGTAGCATTAATAAAATGTCTTTCTGGTTTGCCATTTGTGTCATTCGATGAGGTGCGACAGGATGGATAACGACTACATCCCCAAAAATGCTTATTTGTTTTAGAGCTTTTCTTGCGATACAAGGGTGCGCGACATGATTCACAGAAATAAGTGATGTCAGATGGCTTCTCTATTTTTATTGTTACTGGCATGCTCGCTTTTGCGCTTTGCAGCATCGCTAGCATTTGCTTTAACAAATCATTTTGCTGGTAAACAAATGACTCAAGCTTTAGTTGCCCTTGAGAAACAGTATCGAGGGCTTGTTCCCATTGCGCAGTTAATGCCGGGTCACAAACGATGGGTGGGAGACAAGCAATGAGTTTTCTACCTTTTTCTGTCGAAAAAAGTTGTTTACCTTTCTTTTCAATATATTCACGATCAAACAAAGTCTTAATAATATTGGCGCGCGTGGCTTCTGTTCCAATGCCAGCCGTTTCTTTCAATACTTTTCTTAATTTTTCGTCTTTGATGTTTTTACCGACAGATTTCATCGCATCAATTAATGTGCCTTCCGTTAGTCGTGCCAAAGGTTTGGTTTGCTTAGTAATAATCTTTTCTTCGCTATGCCGCGCAGACTCATTAATTTCAAGATCAGGGATTTTACTCAAATGCGTATCGTCATCATCATTTTCTAAGTTCTCTGCACTATTTTTGAATGCGCTTTTCCAACCCGAAATATCCATGGTGTGATTACTCGCCTTAAATAGCTCGCCCTCACACAAGACAGCCACACTACGTAATGAATACTGATAATCACCCAAAAATTGTGCTAGGTAATAACGACAAATAAGCTCAAAAAGATTTCTTTCCGAATCATTCATTTTATCGATATCAACATTGGGATTAAGCGTTGGGATAATGCCGTGGTGAGCAGTAATCTTTTTATCATTCCAAGCAGGTGATTTGAACTTCACATCACAAACTTCAATTAGCTGTAATAACTCTTGATTATTATTTTTAACATTACTCTTTTTAAGTACCTTTTTTAAATTATCTAAAATAATAGATGCTTCGCTAAACTGACTTTCTGGCAAATAACCACAATCGGTTCTTGGATATGTTGTTGCTTTGTGGTTTTCATATAAAGCTTGTGCAATATCCAAAGTCTTTTGTGCTGACATATTAAACTTATGAGAAGCAAGCTTTTGTAACTGCGACAAAGACAAACATACTGGCGGCGCTTGTCTTTTCTTCTCATCACTAAACTTTTCAATCTTTCCTGTTTTACCGCGCACCTTAGCGGCAAAACTTGAAATCACATTTTTATTAACACAATAACCATCTGCATCACATTCGCTTTGAGGAGCTTGCCATTTTGCATAGAAAGACTGTTGATTGTTTGTTGTAAATTGAGCAATTAATTCAAAGTAATCTTTAGCGACAAAGTGTTCTATTTGGCAATCCCGATCAACAATCAGCTTTAACGTCGGTGTTTGTACTCGACCAACTGACAATACCCCACTGTCTCGACTACCGTATAAAACACTAGCGGCCATTGTCATGTTCATGCCAATCAACCAGTCAGCACGTTGTCTACCTAAACCCGCGTAATAAAGGTTCTCCGTATTTTTACCATCGCTTATGGCATGCAAAGCTTTGGTGATACTCGCATCATCTAATGCTGATAACCACAAACGTTTAATACCGCCTTTGAAATGACAATAATCAAGCACTTCACGCGCAATTAACTCACCTTCTCTATCAGCATCAGTTGCAATAACAACGGTTTGCGTTCTTTTTAATAAGTCTTTGATAACATTAAATTGTGTTTTACAACTCTTTTTAATGAGCATCTCCCATTCATCAGGCACAACGGGAAGGACATCGATACGCCAAGGTTTAAGATTTGCACAATAACGACCTGGCATGGCTTGTTCCATTAAATGCCCAAGACACCACGTCACAGCAACAGAAGGTTTATATAAAAACCCTTCGCCTCTTTTATCGCAATGCAGAATGCGCGCAATATCTCTCGCTTGCGAGGGCTTTTCACAAATGTATAACTCTTTTATTTAACTTATCATAAAATGGACTCCTTCTAATTAACTTAATAAATTTATTTAACTGGCTTACTTTGCTGATCTTCACGCATCTTTTGAATTAACTTTGATGCAGTTGACGGAATATCAAATTCTTCGTTTTCTGCATTTGCCGCGGTAGTGGAATACGAATCTTGTACAACTGCCCACCTTCTAATAAACAAAACGCCTGACCTTTCGGTAAATTCAACACATCATTTTGTTCGATTAACGTTGTTTCATAATGAGAAAGTCGATCCTCATTATTGGATCTGATAATAAATACCATCATTACCATGCGAAGAATCAGAACTGGACGACGCATGCGTCTGTTCTTAATAATAGGAACCTTAGGTAATTGATTGATTAACATATCAACGGTTTTTGCTTCTTTGGTACGCAGCATAATTACCGCGTTTAAATTACCAGCGACCTGTCCTGCTTTAGCACTTGATCCAAGACGCGCTTCAACATCTGACCACGTTTGGGTATAGGCAGTAACATTAAATCGCAGCGCCACCCGCTTTATTTAATAAAGGAATAAACTCTTCACCGATCACTTCATTAAATTCATCGGAATGCAAACACACTCTGGGAAGAGGTGTTTTTTCATCAATGATTTCTTCAAAACCGTGGTCTAAGCCAAAATCGTATAAATGCCCCGCAACCGAAACCAAGTCACTTAGCATCGCATTACCGACCACCGAACAAATCTCGTTATTACTTAAGCCGGCCATGCCTACGTAAACAATTTTTTTACCGCGTAATACATTAATCCAATCAAGAATCGGACGTTCATCATTTAAGTCTTCATAATTGGGGGAAAGTAAATCAGCGACAGAGCCTGAGGTTAGTTTTTTTAATAACGGACCGACAGAGGCCGTTATTTTGTCGTAATAGGTTTTATCTAAGCGACTCGCAAAGGCTAAATCCGTTAACAAATTATTTTGTACATTGGAAAAAGAATCACGGTTTTGCTCTTCGATATAATTCTTGGCATATTCTAAAATCGCTTGCTTGCGAATTGGCTTTATCACATCTCCTTCGATGATGTGCCTACTGTTAGTCGCAATATATTTTTGTATCCACTTCTCATAATTAACATCAATTTTACTGATGTGATCTTCGCAATAGCGCTCCAAGAGCAAATCAAGCTTAGTAATATAAAACCCAATTAACTTATAAGTGGGTCGTACATTTAGCTCAATTAATGTATTTACGACCAAATCGACATACTGCCAAGCAAAGTCTTTAAATACTGATGAATTACCCGACGAAGGCAATCCATTGGTAATACGGGTTGCGACCTGTGAAGGATGCGTAAAATTACCAACGGGGTTATAACGACAAGAAAACTCAGGGTGCGATAAATGAAAAACCATTAAATCATCTAATCGTCCTGCTAACATTGCTTCTATATATAGGCGCTTTAATAAATCTGCGTCACCCTTAGGATCAAGCACAATCACCACATCGCCACGGTGAATGTCTTGTGCTATCAACAATTCAGCCAAACGAGTCTTGCCTACCCTAGTTGTCCCGACAACAATGACATGACCATTACGTTCAGCTAATTTTAAAGTTACTGCTCGTTCAGTTTCAGAAACCCCATGAATACAAGGCTCACCACCAATTTCAGGATAAGGACGCAACGGATTTAGAATTGAATCTTTTTTAGTTAATTGAGCAATACGTTTAAGTAATGGTTTCTTTTCCCACTCAAATTCAATCTTTCTTGCAAAGCGATATAAGCTCGATGGATAGCGATAACGTAAATTGTAATCCAAATCTAAATCACGACGACGTTGGGTATGTGTAGGCGACCATAAAAACCCTAATCCTAAAAACAATTGATGATCACTTACCGGTAATTGGTCTGAACGCATCGAATACTTAGGCATGCGCTTTAAATTACGCGTATAACGCCAAACTCTAAATCCTTGTTTAAATCGAAGCGCCGCCAATAGAAACAATCCTAATGCACTGTAATCACAAACAATTGATGGAAGAAAAAACCAGTTTTGATGCATCAATAAAACACAGACCATAAAAAATGCAATAAAAGTGGTATACCATTCCACTGGTGATCTTAATAAACCCTCTAACGGACGCTGTATCGACATTTTTTATCCTCAATCAATTTCTAAAAGCTTTAACTAATAACAACAAAAGATTTTCACACATCACGATTTCAATAATGATTAACCATAGAGCAATCATTAAACGCTTAGACAACCAAAACTTTAGCTTTTCCGGTTCCCACTGTTGTTTTCGTGCAAAGTGATGAACAAACCTTGGCCACTGCCAAACAAAAACGCCAACAAACCCCCAGCGCAGTCCTATAAAGATCCATGATTTAGCTTGAATAAACTGATTTACCGATGCTATTTGATGCGGGTAATACAATTGCCATAGCACGATGGGTGCTGCTAAAATCAGCATGAAAGTGACTAGCAAACTTAATCTATAAAAATAGTGTTTTGCCTCTTTAATTAGCAGCATAAAAATTCACCTTTGAAGGAAAGAAAGGAATGGAAAAAAATAAATCGACAATATCAACCGTGATATCACTAGCTGTGAAAATACTTCGATTTCTCGCAAAAGCATTTCTGACTTTGTTAATTTTCTTTCTTGAAGTTTTAAGAAACGCAAAAACTGAAGAACATGAACCCACTTTGCAGGAAACAATGCATGGCCAGAAATTACCATGTACCGGAGAATATTTTGTTCCCAACCCAGATAATAAGATACGCAGATAATTACTCATATTTTACTTCATCCTCATCACAATATTTTTTTAATTGCATTAAAGCCTTTCGCAACAGGAATTGCCGAAGCAGCACTTTTCGTTAGAGCAGCGCCTTCTTGCGCAGCTTGATTACCAACACCACTCATTCCACTAAAAGCACCAGACACAACATCTACAACAGCAACCCCCATTGCACTCATAAATGAAAACCAAAATAATGGCGCAACAATAATGAGTATTCCTGTGGTCATATCGGCAAGCGTGGCACTTGGTGTTTGCATGCTGAACCACGAGTCATTGGTATAAAGCGCACTCATTAATGTCGAATCAATGTAGGTGACCAAATGCCAAATAAAACTCCAAAAAATTAATGAGAAAATAACAATGGAACCGGTAATAACCGATGTTGGTTTATAACCACTAAAGACCAAAGCAAAAGGAAGAAAGGTGTAAACCAATAATAAAAGCAGTGCTTGAATAATGGGTGCGGTTTGTTCGGCCGCATAAATTTTTGGATAAGTACTAAATTGACTAGTCCACGTACCTACGGCTTCAATGGCATGTGAATATCCATCATTACCAATCATGTTCGTTGCTTTGTGATAACCACTGCTTGAATGATTAATTAGTTGTTTGATAACGTTATCTTTTAGTACACCATTTGAATCATTGCTAAAAAAGCTCGCAAATTGAGTACTAAAATCTTTAGGCAATGCTTTATATAAACGATTTTGCAATCCGTTTTGTGAGTCGTTCCACCAATCAGCACACGTTGGTGTACCGTAAGCAGGCGGATTTGTTTTATCGGCATTCGCGTTAATATCTTCGCTGGGATTATAAGTAAACCCTTGTACAGGCTCTTGTGCAGATAAATTTTGATAATAAGTATCTTGAAACGCATGTGAACCAAACCATTCGGTATCACCAACACCGTAGGTTTTTCTATCTTGATTAATGATGCTTAAATTACTCGTATTATTGTTTTTCTCATCTTGAAAATATTGCGTACGCGCGGGCACATAACAATCTTGTTCGAAATTCTGAAGCTCTTGTTTTAATTCAGGGCTTTTAATTTGTGCCATGTTTACTTCGGTGACCATTTTTCTCAAATTAGGCACACAACCGACCATGGATTCTCCGGCAGAAGTAAAACCTTCACTCACCGCCATAACACCCATCCACCATAAAGGCACATACACTGTTTGTGTGGGAACCGTAAATGCCTTATCCCATGTCGTGTTAGTACTACCGGGATGATAGGTTTGTAAATTATTGCTGTTGGTAGAACAAATCGGTGTGTATGAAACAACTGTAGGATCAATCGGATAACAAGGCGCTACACAGAAAAATGCAATTAATAGTTTGGTAATAAGATCAATTTCAACTCGTCTTAACGACGTATCCGAAATACTTCTCGGTTCTTGCGACATATAAGGTAGCGCAAATTTTTTAATGAAAATACCAATGAACGGTAGAAACGCTAATCCTGTACTAGATAACAAACTCCACATTTGATCGTAAAGATTCCAGCCAATTAACATGGTGTATAATTCGGGATAAGACTGTACGCCGATACTCATTTTTTATTCCTCCCACTTATTATTTCTTTCATTTTGTTCATCTTGCTTATTTTTAATAGCACTGTTTGAGACTAGTGGTTGCGTAGGATTTACTTTGGGCACATTCATTGCCGCATTTTCTTGATTCGCTTGATAATTCAAAATATTGGAAACAGTACTGGACATCAGTTGCTTTCTGACTTTTGCATCAAACGCAATCGATTGGATATCTTTTTGCAGTGCGGATAATTTTTGTTTGATGATTTTTTGAGCGGGACTATTTGAAGCAATAACAGGCACTTGGCTACCTGTTTGTAAGATATCCCAAGCAATTAATGCGCGATCAATGACTTTTTGAATGGATACTTCTTGCGCAAGCTTTGCAACAACAATATTTTGCTGTAATGGATTCATACTACGAATCGCACTAATCACTTGTGGACTAATCACAAGGCCACTTGCAGAAACAGCCTTAAGATTTTCTTTAGTGATCGATGTTTTACCTGTGACTAAATTGATTAAATTAGCTTGAATGGTAGGGGCACAATAATTTTGATTGGTTGCATTACACGTTGTAATCCATGGCAATAATCCTATGCCCGAGATTCCACCATCTTGTGATGTACAACTGGATGCATGGCATGTTGTAACGATTTGATCGCCGACAACATTAGTAATCCATGTTTGCGCATCAGTTGGTGTTGGAAAAAGATTGGCTAACTCACTACCAACAGGAGCAGGATCATTACTGTTTAAATCACGCATTAACATCGCGTTGTAACCAGCTTTGACAGTATCTGCGATCACATGAATCGGTGGTTGATCTAATCCACCAGCGTCATAACCCGCACCACTTTTGTTGGGCGCTCCTTGCACCCATTGCACACCATCATTACCACCATCTTTATCAATTTTTGATTTAATATAATTAATATCTTCTTTGCCTATAGCCGTTAGGTCTAAACTTTTTTTCCATTCATTATCAACCGATAACGTTGCCCACGATTTATAAGGATCTTGACCATTAGCAATGGCACTTTTAGCTTCTTCACAAGATTTTACTGAAAGGCCTAATTGATTTTGTGAACCCAGATATTCGTTATTAAGTGCGTTATAAGCAGCAGGACTCGCTTGAGACAACCAATACATGGGCATTTCAGCTAGTGAACCGGTGGCATTATTTAAAATAGTCTGAGGGATATTCTGAGCACTATCTTTTAAATTATTAAAATCATTGGCGATAGAAAGTGCTGGATTATAAGCACCACAAGAATAACCCGCGCCTAAATTTGCACCGCTGTCGAGATTAATCGTACTGGTACTATTTACCGGAGGAAGTGCATAATCTGAACCACCACCAATTTTGTAATACAGCATATTGTTATTATTGCCGAGAGGAAAAATAGTTTCGGCAAGCGCTGTGTGAGACGCCAATAAAAATGTTAAAGCCGTTGAAAGTGTCACCCCTATAAAAATACTCAATATTACTGCGCGTTTTTCCTGTCTCTTTTTCTGCTCATTTATCTTGTACATCATTTTGCCCCCATATTTTGGTACCAAACTTTGGTACACAATTGTTGTACTAAACTTTATTAATAAAATTCATCGATTTAATTTATCGACACAATTCATCCAATAATTTTGCCAATAAAGCGGCCATCCCCATCACGACAGCCTTGGTAATAACGCCAGACAATCCACGCATAAGCGCCATTAGTCTTCGTCTCCATGCTTTGACCGTAAGTCACGGTTTTGCCAAACACTTCACAAGTGTTTTTTCCTGTCTCTTCAATGGGATAGATCAATTGAAATTGCGTTTTGTCGGAATTAGCTTTGACGGGCGAAACCTTGCAATGCAAACCGCAACGATCAGAGATTTTTTGATAGACGTGTCCTGCAATAAACGTAGGATCACTATTGGTGTAATCGGCAAGGATTGCTGCACGCAGTGCAAGAACAGCGGCCGCTTTGGAATCATTACTCGTGCCAATTTTCCCTTCTAAGGGATAAACACTTCCCCAATCGATTAATCCATTACCAATAGGAGAAATAGTTAACGCGGATGCAATTTCAGCGGCATAAGAAAGCTCGTGACCTAAACCACGCCACATCACTGTATCCAACATGGATTGATAATAAGGAATTAAAGGCTGGCCCTGCGCCGGTAAGTTCATCGGTTGTGGAAACAGAGAAACACCAGGATTACCAATAACATCCGCTTCTTTGAAAAAAACATTTTGCTCATGTTCATCAGAAAAACTGTGTTGGCCAAAACCTGCTTGAAAACCACCACTTGCCAGTGGCACTAAATTACTTTCTGCAATTTTTCCTGCTTGATCAAGTGTGTCATTGATTTCAAACCAAGGATCATCGCCAGGTTTATTAAATACCGTGACCACCATATCCGGTAAATACTCTTCTATATAAGGTGTCGAGCTTACTTGTCCTGCTTGATTTGCCCAAAAACAAGCGCCAACAACACGATAATGTGAACATTGAGCTGCCGCCGCAATTGAATCTGCACTAATTTGCGCTGATGTAATTGATCCTGCTTTATCGTGATGAGAAGAATTAGAAAAAGCATAAGCAGAACTACTAAGTAACAGAGCGAGCAATAAAAATATTCTAATCATCATTATTATCTCCTACTCTTTTCTCCATCATTTGATCAGCGATATATTCAACAACCTCTAATTCACTCAGTTTTAATTTTTCCATTAATACTTTGCGTTGATTTTTTTCGTGTTGTTCGGTGGCTGCCATCGCTAAATAAAGTTTGGGTGGAATATTTCTAAAAAGTCCTCTGATCTTTGGACTCAATAAAACACCTTCAGTGTATTTGCCGGATTCTTTTCGCGCCGAAAGAATTAATTCACGTTCTTCAGTGGTAAGCTTTTTAAAGCGTTCGATTTGATCGATTTCATCGGGCGGAAGTGCAAGACATATCCAAGTTTCAAGCATCGCCAACATTTTGTGTGCTTCGTCTGCAAAATCTTTTAAGTTTTGTGTGGCAAGCCATAACCATAAACCAAGCTTTCGTCCCATCTTGGCAATACGTGTTTGCATCGCGGCAAGCAAAGGAATGCGCGTAAATAAATGGTTTTCATCACCGACAAAATAAATAGGTCGATTACCATATTGATTAGCTTCGGCAAGCTCTAATACCCGACTGACACATCCAGCAAAAGCGACAGAGCGTTGCGCTTCATAACCTTCTTGAGCAAATTTGCCCATATCAACAATGGTGACATCAACTAATGGCCATGGCTCACCAGGAACATTAAAGAATTTGCTCGACACAGGGTCTTTAACAAAATAACGTAAACCATCCGCCATTTCTCTAACGCGCTTAATTTTGTCGCTATCTCGTTGTGGATCAAGTTTTTGTGCCATACGCTCGAAAGCATCGACAATGTCAGATGCAATAACTTGATTTTTCTCATTACCTTTATGCTCCTTAACGTAATACGCAGCATCGATAATGGCATCCATCACTAACATACGATCCGCTCGGCGAATGCGCGCCTCTTCTTTTTCTTCACCACCGGTAATCATCACCAGTGCGGCAATAACCATTTCACCTAAAATATCTCGACTTTCATTTTCATCACTTTCTAAATCGTTGAATGGTGATTTAGTTTCTTTAAATTCTTCTTGTTCTTTGAAAAGCTTTTCAGAAGCTTCTTCAATAAATCGTGCTTTCGCTTCACTTGTCTTGCGATCTAATGCTTCAATTTGATCTAAGACTTTTAAACCAGAAGCAAATGGATTTAATGACACAGGATAGCGAGGATCAATTTTAACTTTGTTAACAGTTAAACCATGACTTTTGCAATAATCAGCCAGTAGATCAAAAGAACCACCTGCTTCGACAATAAATAATCTTGGTTTGTATAAAGCTAAATTGTGCGACAACAGAAAATTTAAAAGATTGGATTTACCGGTACCTGTTTCGCCTAAAAATAAACTGTGTGCATTTTTAGTTCTATCCGCATAAATATCGTAAAACCAGGGTTCACCACCACGATTGAATGCAATAAACCCGGGATTCGTTGTTCCACAACTTCTGCCATAAAAAGGAAGTAACTTAGCGATTTCACTTAAAAGGATATATCTTGAACGATAAGTATTTTTCTTGTCAAAGCTATAGTCATAACACATGGGTAAATAACGAAGGTAAGCATCTACCGGAAATAACTCATCATCGGTAATGACTTTAAAACCATTGCCATTCAATAAAACTTCGGCATGCGCTTCTTTTTCATGCAAATCATCAAGATCATCGCCTTTGATATAAAGCGCCATGACGGTTGGAAATAAATAATTGCCATTGGCAATAGATTCAAATGCGGTTTCTAATTCGCCTCTTACTTTGAGCGCTTGTTGATGTTTGCCGACGGCGCTTTGTTGAATAGACTTAAGATGTAATTCGGTTTCGCTCGGCGCTTGCAATACAATAGATAAACTAAACACACTTCCTTCAGGAAGATGGTCAATTAAATTAAATACTTTGTTATCTATTTTTCTAACACGCTCGGCAGTTAAATGACCAATCTCAGGATTGATCGTAATACTTTGAATAGTAATAACTTTGTGTGGTAACCCATCAAAATTCCAGCCCTGCTCAAAAGACTCAGGTGCATTAAAAAAGATGTTTTCAGTCAAATCCCAACCAAAAGGTTTTTTCTCATGCTCAGGAAAAGTTACTTGATCTAGCAAAGCGTTGACATCGCCTTGCGTTTGTTTTGGCTTGGGATTAAACCATCGCACCATCCAACGATAAAATTCGTCGCCCTTCATGCGTTTAACCTTCAAACCACACGCGCGCAATTGATCCGAAAACTTACGTGAGATTTTAATAATCTCTGCTAAGTTATCTTTTCTACTTTTCTTTTGATCATCTTCTCTGACGCGACGATAAATCACCGCACGTACATTTAAACAGCCGCCACGAAAGACTTGATTAGTCACACTGCTATCAAAGAAAATACCCTCTTTGCGACTCACATAATCAAAATGTTTTTTTAATGTCTTTAAATGCGCTTGCGTAATAGCCGTGTCTTTATATTGAGAAAAGTAGTCTTTGATACGACGATAATGCTCCGCTAGATCATTACTGCGCTCAACAAAGACTTGTAATATCCAAGGATTATCTTTTTCACACGGAATACTGTTTTTAATTGCCTCACCTAGCGCTTTGGCAATTTGCTGCATCATGGTCTCGGGACGCGCTTCACACGCAATTGGCGTTACATTAAAACAAGCGGCGAGGCTTAAATTATCTTCTAATAAAAACAATTTAAGTTTTTCATTGTAATCACGCCACGGCAAAAATCGTGCAATGGAAGGTTGCACTTCATAGCCTCGCTTAATGTCATTTTTACTGATGCTTTTCATATTTTTTCCAACTATTTTATTTGCGACAACGTGTAATGATCGTGTTCATAAACATTAAATACCGTGTAATAACCAGGAATCGGTACTTGATCGCCGCTCGCAAAATGCGGCTCGATATACACACGTAATTCAGGGTTAGGTAATTTGACAAACTCACGACTCAACACGGATTGAGAAACAGAAGCAGGTGTGACATCACGGTAAGCCTTAATTGGCTGAGTTGATGCCATTGTTTTGCGCACTACTTTTAAACTGGCATTATCATTAGCCTTATTTGCATTTTTATTTTTAATTGGCGCGCTGCTATCACCATACGCCATGCTGTCATATACCTGCTCCATCGTCGGCCCCGTTTTTGGCACAACGTTTCCGACTGACGCGCAACCAGTAAGATTAAAAAAACTAATCAATACGGCGGCTAACGTTGTTTTTTTCAACATTGTTTGTATCTTGATTTTCACGATTTTCACGATTTTCATAAACGACTTTTCTCCCCTTTGGGTTGTAATCAATATCAATTTGTTTAGCGAAGTTGATGACAACTTTCTGACCTGCCGGTACAAAAATCGCATCAAAGGAATTTTCTTCTCGTGCTTGCCACCAGGTTTGCGCACCCTGTGCGGCATTGCCCATGGCTTGCCCTAATACATATTTCTCTGCTGAACCAGTAACGGTTGATGAACTACCACCCAAAGCAGATGTTTGATTGGTGGTTTGTGATTGCGCAAAAGCACTCGCTGCACCTGCTCCTGCATCTAATAAAATATTGCCTGTAAGATATGCCGGTGCATTAGTAATTAATTTGCCACGAAAGAAAGGATCACCATGGGTATCTGACAAATAGCCCAACGCATTTTGTTTAGTGAAATGACCAATGTTGTTATCGTTTGAGGACAGGGTGAAAATACGGCCATCATTGAAAGTGAACGTAAGAGATGTCACCCAACCGCGAACACTTAATAAATTTAGATCACCTTCGCAGTAACCACTGACCACCATTTGTTTTAAATCAGGTACACGCCAACCATTCGATGCCAACGTGTCATTGGCAAATACAATCTTGAATGGATAAGGGTCAGTGACCACCCCTTTGACAGGTATACGACCCACCAAAGCAGACATTAATTTGTCATCAACGGCTGTGGCATTGGCAGGAATGGTGTAATAAGGAATTAATTTTTTCTCATTTTTTTTATTGTTTACTACTGAAGATTGATTTTGTTCTCCAGTTTGCGTGTAAATTGTTTTTCTTGATTCAATTGATCCGGTTAAATCAGGTACCGTCGTAATATCTTGCACACCACCATCACCAATCTTATAGCCACTGGCTGAAGACGCATGAACTTCTTGCTTTAACTGATCGATTTCTTGAGACAATTGAGCATCTTGCATGCTATCTCCACCTTGTAATTTTTGGATAATCTGTTGGTTTTGATTTTTGATTAACGCATTATCTTTAGCTAATTGTTTTACTCGATCCTTAGTCATTCTTAATTGTGCAGTCAACGTATCTAAAGACTCTGCTGCATTATCACCTGAAGCATTATCTTGGATTTGATTAGATTTTTGGTGTGCAGAAGAAGCAAAAGAAATAGCACCATGAGTACTTTTTGAAGATGAAGATTCTTTATGCTCCACAAAATGTTTTAAAAATAAGATCAATAACATCAACGCAAGAGCTATTCCGACTTTGATTAAAATACGATTTTTCTTAGGCGATTCCATTGCACACCCCCATGCTTTCGCCAAAAGGTCTGCTGGAAATTAAAAACAAAATAGTGCTATCGCCATGCTTAGCACCATTTGGCATTAAATAAGAACGCGGATAAAGCGATGCCGCCTCCCAGTTACCACATAAATCATTGGCAATATTAATATTGGTGGGATGCGCGTATTTGTTTCTTAATTCGACAGCGGTGACATAAGTACCTTGATATTCCCAAGAAATCTCAGGATGCGCAAAAACCTTGTCGCCATAAATTAAATTGGACGTCATCGCAACGGTATTCATCGGTGCACGCGTGATACTTAATGGATTACTAACTAAACGTGCTGGCGCAAACAATTCTTTCCATGCATAACGAATTAAGGTGATGTAGTTGTTGCCATTAGGCACAACCAAGTTCACATCATTATTATTAAAACTACTTGTAGTTATGCCTGATGTATTTTTGGCTATTGTTGTTTTAGTTGCAGGTAATGTAATGCTAACAGGCAACTTATCTGCACCAGCATTAGTTGATAAATCAATCATCACCACATCAGCCCTACCATCAGGCTCAGTTAATGACACAAACATGCGCGTCGTTGAAAATGGCTTTAATGCCGTCAAATAAAGTGATTTATCATCATTAATAATGCGAAGTTGTTGTGTGGTTAATTTTCCTTTTAAATCAGGCGTGACTTTGACCGGAAAGATAATGCGTTTTTCCTGATTGAGCGGTAATGCAATACTGATGGGATTACCTTGCCAAACATAGCTGCTATTGTCAGGAAAATATTTTTGCAATTTCTGCATGTCTTGTTGACTAAGCAATAAAGGATCAGCAAATGCCTGATGCGCAATGCTCATACTTAATGCTGCTAATAATAAAGACTTCCTCAATTTATTCATTGTTTAACCCTCTTTTTATACGTATGTCTTTAATCGTTGTGGTGATGAGACAAATCCTGCGAGCGCCAGCCCATAAGGATTATTCGCCTGCGAAATATCCATACGTGTAACTTCAATGGGATAAAGAATCTCTACGTCTTTAACGACTTGGTTATTTTTGTATTCCATCAAACGCATTTTCAGATCAACCTCCCAGGAGTTATCACTTAACTTCTTAACATTGGCCGAATTAAAAGCAGCACCCGTAACTCCTTGCAAAAAGCGTTGACGTTGCACTTGCCCTTTGGCTTGTAACGTTTGGTCATCTCGCAATAAGTACGCTTGAAAACTTGGCGTTAAGTACGACCACCAGGTATGAATATTATTGGGATAATCCGTCGTTCCACTTTTTGGCCAATAATTCACTTCTTGCCAAATCTGATAAGCAAAGCTGTAAATCAGAGAACTGGGGATTTCACCTATCTTGATGGTCGCACCATTAGAAATATCCGGTGGAATATAAATACGTAATCGTGAAGGTGCGCTCATCCAACCTGCAAAACACATAAGACAAATCACAAAGATTAAATAAATAAAATGCTTTTGTGTTTTGATAATCTGCATGTCTTTATCTTCTTTACGCCATGCTTTGAACAATTGGTTTAACTTAATCATCAACATCCCCTTACTCTTCTTACAGACCATTTACCCAAACGCTCAACATGCGATGTCTTTAAAATTGAGCGTAGAAATGAGTTTTGTAGCTTCTTCTGCAATAACTGTTGGTAATAACCATGCGGCTTTCCATATTTCAGTCGTTGTAGACGAGTTAATAAAAACTTCGTTAGTGGCCATAACCCCAAAATAGCGACAATAAAAGCTGGCCACAGATAACCTGAAAAAACTTCTGAAATAAGTGAAAAAATGACCAGCAATATAAGGAAGGCAATCAATATAACGAGTGCAATCTCACCTAACGTACAGTCTTTATACATCGGCATTTTGTGATTAATTTCATTTAAAATCATGATGTCAGTTCCCGATTTATTAAGATGAAGGAAGTAATTGCCATGTTGCATAAGCAATACCCGCTGATGCAGCAAGCAAAAACATTCCCGCAATCACTGAAAGCGTAAAATGCCTCGTATTATTTGTGACTTGCATCGTGTAATAAGCCGAAACCATTCCACTAATGGCTGCAATCCCCGCACTAATAGCAATAAAAAGAACAACGTAACCAATTAACTTAAAACCCATATTGGCGTCTGTCGTAATCCAATCAGAACTGCCACTGGCATAATCCGATGATGGGGGCGCGGGAATATCTGCTAATAATGGTGTTGGACAAATTGAAAAAATTAATGCGCCTAAAAATAAAAAACCTTGTCTTATCTTTTTTATTCCATTCATCTCTCTCACCTTTCCTATCTTTCTCTTCTTTCTCATCTCTTTCATACTTTTTCTCCTGTTTTATTGCACAAAAACTAATGCGACCATTAAACTCAAAATAAATGCGATCTTTAAAACCTTACTAATAATCAAATCAAACTCCACATCGTGATAACGCACTTGGTGAATTAATCCCGCCACGCACCACAAACCCCAAGCAAATGCACACGCCAATAAAAATGTTCTAATCACCAAACTTAAATCACTTGCTGCAACACCTGACGACGTTTGAAATGCCGAAATTGCATCGCTTAAGTCGCTCAAAATCATTTCAGCGAACTTCCGTGTTTATTTAAGTAATCACCTTTAATAGGTGCAAATGCACGTGGCTCTACTGGCATACCATTTAACTGTTGCTGAATCCCTCCCCGGATTGCTTGCACATCGTCAAGCAATCCGTTGTGCCAATGACCATGACTATCTTGAAATTTGGTGTAATGAAATTGTGCGCGCAGGTTTTTAGGCTGCGCTGCACGAGCGGCAAGCAATAGCGGTTGAATCGCATTTAATTCATTAAAAACTTGCGTCAAATACATGCGCTCTTTGGCAACCGTTGCATAACTCGGCATTGAACCCAGTGTTGTTAGCAACAAACATAAAACCAACATTAGTTTTTTCACTCTTTTCTCAACTACTTTCATTTCTTTCATGTTATTTACATCTCCACTCTTATAAATATTTCTTAAAGTACGCGACGGATAACCGCGCTGTGAATGCAAGCGCTATTGTTTGCACCAATAAAAACCATGTTGGTTGAATAAAAAACGGTAACGTCATAAAGACAAAAAATAAGGAATCAAACCAAAATCCACTGAGATGCTTAATATGATGAAACAGAAAAGCGCTTTCTCTGGCACCTTGTGCACGTCTAACATAACGAGTAACCAATCCATCAGTTATAGCCACGAATAAAATGATGCAAAGAAAAGGTAGCGCTAAAACAAAAATGCTTAAGCGAGATAAAATGATTTCACTGCCAAGAAATATTACCTTGAAAAAGTTTAGAACCGCATTAATGCCATGTTGGTAATGATTAGAGTGATGGAAAGAAAGGAATTTTAAAAACCCTGGCAAGAATGTGAACTGCTGCGGCAATGCGCTCAAATAAGACAACGATGAACTAACATTTTGCTTAACGCTAAGCAGTAGCGGCATGATCACGTGAGTTAACAACGATTGACGCACACTAATAGAATCCATATTTCCGTGCAAAATGACCTGTGCTGTAGCAATCACCTGCGCTTGGCCTTTGAAAAAAAACTCGCCTATAAAGATAAATAAAATAAAAAACCAAGCCAGAAATGATATGCCGATAATCTTTAACACCAATGAGATAAACCCAAAGATAATGCTTGGCTGTCTTGGTTTTTGTTTTGGCATGCTGGCGTTAGTTGTACTCATACCAAACTCCAAGCATTTACTGGAATAGACTGCCCATGACGTATCAGTAATAAATACGGTAGTACTGTTTTTTTAGAACCCGCGACACTTTGCAACTTGCCATCATTGTGATTGAGTGTGATTTGCTCTTTATTGACCATGGCAACAGGTATCGCATTTAATGCCGCCCATGAACGCAGTGCGCCATCAGCCACTTTGCCAACCGCATAAATATCTAAAACAACGCCAGGTGTTGTTTTAATGATGGCTAGTAATTTAGGTAGCGTTGCAAAATCTAATCCAGCTTGAGTATTAACGAATAAAACCAAATGATCGCCTGATTGCACAGTCATGTTATGCATACTGAGACTCGATTGGCCGAGCATAATTTTTTTATTTTTATTAATCGGATTAAATGGAGCTAAATTGAACGGTTTAATCACAGGCTCATTGGGATAAAGCTTTAATAACGCTCGATACACAGCGTTATTAAATGAAATCTCGCGCGCTAATCTGTCATGCTCTTCTTTTGCTACAATGTCTGCATAGTGTTCTTGTTCTTTGGGAGTAGTAGCATTTACTCCTAAAACAGAAGCGGGTGTTAATTGTTTATACCAAAGCCCATCTGCACCTTTCATGAGTTGCTGATAGCGCACCCACTCTTTTGACGACAAGTCCCAGTCTTTTGCAGATATTATTGAAGAATTAGCCGCTTGAATGTTTTGCACACCCGAGCTTACAATTTTTGTACTAACAACTTCTTGCGCATACGTTGCCTGAAAAACAAATAATGTTAATAGTGCAATTGATAATTTTTTCATGATCATCAATCCTGTAATGACACTTTGACGTACTTATCGCTTTTAATATTCTTGAATTCAGCGAGTTCAGCATCATAATCAGCCGCAACAATACGCCAGCCATCAACGGAATCGCCTATGCCTAATGCGGTAATAAGATCGTGATAACGTATGGTGACGTAGGGTTGCTCTGAAATTACATCAATTGAAAGCACTTTGAATGGCAGCACTCTCGGATTGACGAATTGTTTTACTTCACCACCAGTGACGATGGCTTTTTGTAAATCGGTCATTTGATTGTCGACATCGGTTTGCATCGATGAAATCTGCGTAGAGACTTGCTGTACATCAGCTACTTTAGCAAGTGACCCCATGGACTTTTTAATAGAAGCGACATCAATATCTATTTGAACCAAAGCTTGTTGAAATGCTTTTGAATTTTGCGGATTAGTGGCCAACTTGTTCATCGACGAATTAATATCACTTAATTCATTCATAATGATGCTGGCTTGGCTGCCTTCTTGCCTCGCAGAGGTTGTTATTTCACTGGAGTTATGATGAACAAGAAAAATCATCAACATAAACAGGAATAAAACAAAAATAATAATACCGCCAATCACATTTCTTTTATTGTCTAATTGATTAAACAAACGAGATGCATTAAATTCACGAATAGGGTCTAACATAGTTTTTTCCTTTTATTTGTGCTTGATAATGGGTTTGGTTAAAACAGGTAAAAATTGTGGCTTTACCGTTAAATTAATCGTTCGATTGATCGGATCATGAACCAAGGTAAATGCCGGCCCGACCAACGTAGTCAACGCAACATCTAATGGCATGGGTCCAAAATTGCGATCGACTGCGGGCAATGGCTTAGTCAATATTGTTCTCAATTGATGATCTCGCTGCTTCTTATCAACCAGTCCATAACCACTCGGATTAAGCAGATAACTGATCGCTTCACCAACAGTCTTTACATGTATAGGAAATCGCACTTGAATCATTTGTGATAACAAATTGATTTGTGCATTCGTAGGCTTATCAGTCGTTGTCATGTAACGACCCAGTTGCGTGCTATCTGCTAGTGCACAAGTACTCAGCCATACACTTGATAACAACAAAACATGAACCATCATTTTTTTTGTTTTCATTTTTTTCAACGTTTTCAACGTTTTCAACATAAATTTTTACCTTTAGCTTGATTTATTGATTTATCATTAAAAAAATTAAAAAGAACACACTCTATTAATTTCTTCATTTACTTTATTAAAACTTTGCTGCAACTCTTTTTGCTCCATTAATTCTTTAATTCGTTCTGATTTGGATTTAATCTCTAAACTTCTAAGCGCTAATGTTTGACTTTGTTGTGCATTAAGCTCATTGGCCGCTTTCAGCTTTAACTTAAGCTCTTCATTTTCAGCTCGTAAAGAAGCACTTTCCTTTTCAAGCACTGCAATCTTGCTGGTCTTTTTATTTAAAACATTTTGAAAATCTTGAGAGTTATCGCTTTTTGCACTTTTTAATATTTCTTCTCGATCCTGAAGAAGCGCTTCATTTTCACGAAGTAATCGTTCAATCTCTTGATTTAACAAAACCACCTGATGTTTAAGAGCGCCAGAGGTAACAGCTAATTCAGTTGTTCTTTGCGATACTAATAGGTTGGAGGAATATTCAACGTAAGCTTCAAATGCAGCACTAATCAGTTCATATTTTGCATAACGCTTGTCATTCAAAAGTGCGGCTAATTTTTCATACAGTGGTTGCAAATAACTCATGCGGGTAACGCGCAATAAAAATGAGGGCTTTATGTTTTTTACTATCTCCTCTATTTCATCTCTAAACCTACCAGGGCTTTGAGTTGATGCCGGAAATCTCGCCAACACTTGCTCACATAACGCAACCGCTTCTTCGGCTTTCTTATAAGAAGCAAGCGAACTTTGACCAACAGGCTTTAAAAGCGGCAAACCGTTTTTATACGCCGAGACAATGACACTTATTGCTTCTCGAAAGCCTTCTGTGAGAAAACAGCTATACTTTACTTCTTGAAAATTAAATAAACAGTGACCATTTTGGTCACTTTGGTCGTTTTTGTTTTTCATACACACCTCCACTGACTGTTATTAATAACTACTGTTAGAAAACTACGAAACTCTTGGCATTTCTGTTCTTTTTGGATCACTTTTTTCGCCATTTAGTGAACCTACAAAATGATTGTCTGTATTGCCCAATAACCATTTTTTGAAACCTCTCTCATTACGCACAAGATTGCCTTTCTTATTTTTTGCATCAACGTTGGCGTTATTTTGAATAGCACTGCTCACTTGAGCCTTTCTCTTCTCTTGCTTCTCTCGCTTATTTAAAAACCCAGCCATCATTTGGCTCTGCGTATCTTTATGGCTTTCTGTTTTTTTTCTTGCTGTTGCCATAATTTCAATAAGCGCAGAACTAAAATTCTTCATGATGAACTTGGCGTAATCACGAAAACTAAATCCATCATCATCGTTATCGACATAGGCGATTAATTGATTAAGTGCTGAGGTAAGTAATAAGCCTTCTTTAATAGACTTATTCTCTAATGCGGGGTCTGAGATATCTTCACGAATAATTTTTAAGGTATTAGCATATTTCTTCCACCCTGAATTTTGCCATTCAGTGATGTTATTGCAGGTCAACTCATAATACTTTGTACAAATCGCTTTTTCGAAATCGTATTGCAGTGCTATAGCGTCAATATCGCCGTATTGAATCAACAGTTTTAAAAACTTTAATTCTGCCTGCTCTTTTTCACTGATGTGTTCAGGCCATGCTTTAAGCAATGCGGCAAACTTGTTAAGCAATACAGCTTTTGCTTTTTCGTAATTATTCTTGCCAAAGATGTCTTGTGGCTTTTGTTTTCTCTCCTCAATTTTTAAATTATTATCTTCTAAATAGGAAATGAGATAACTTATTTCATAATCCTGGGCGCTGCCGTCTATCAGTGCTCTAATATTAGAAGCGTGTTCTTCATTAACACCACAAGCATCACTAATTCTCAGAGTTACCGCATCAACCCTTGCGGCCAACTCTGGGATTTTTCGAAGTGACGCTTCAATGTCATCTAGCCCTGAATCAAGCAGTGCTCGATGCAATTCATGATGGGTTTTAACTAAAGAGGCATGCTTACTAACATCCTCCAAAATATTCAAATAGTTTTCAGCGATGCTTTTTTCCTTCAAATTAAGTAACGCTGCCCAATCTTTTTCAATTTTTCGACGACGAAATCGTAAAAACAAAGATTTTTTGTTTTTTCTGTTGTTATCTTTTTCAGCCACTATGGCTAAATGTAACTTCTTTAACTCATCTAAATTATCGATATAGTTCTCTGCACTGCGTATTATCGTTAGTGCAGGCAAAGGTTCTTTGACGTCAGACCAGAAATGTTCTTTGCTTTGCCAAAACTTTGCGCGACTTACTGCGTTATTTAAAAACTTAAATGGGAATTTATGGCGTAAATTTAAGAATCTATCTTGATCCTGTAAGTTAAAAAATCCGCTTTCAGACAAACTCTCTTTTGGTTGCGCCGGGGTCATGAAAAGTTTAAGTACAGCAGCCTGATCTCCAGGCACAAGATCAAATGTTTTAAACACTTGCTCAATAGCTTGCGGACTTTTCTTCGAAACGGCTTCTATCGCAAAAGAATCAGTGGGATTTAACTTGCAATACATCACAAGAATTTTATCGACTAACTTTTGAACAGGGTTTTTCTTCAAAAACTCTATAACAGGCAGATAAGCTTCGTCTGGCGTTAGCTTTTCTTTTGATTTGCTATTGGTTTCTTCTAGTTCTTCCAAATGTACATTAACAATACGTGTCAGCTCAAGACACTCAGTTAGTCTGACAATAAAGACATTAATTTTATCTGCGTCATTAGGATCAATTGCAATCTCGTTCAGCTCATCAAGCCAATGGATATGCTCATCGATAGGTCTTTGTATCTCTTGATACAAAGCAACTAATCTTTTTTCTAATGCCACTATTTCTCTAATGGTTAAACTCATTTGTCTTCTTTCCCTTAAAAATATGCGCCGTTGAAGCAATACCAGTAAGCCAACCAGTTGACTTAACTGACTTTCCTCAACAGCAGGAATAAGCGAAATTCTAGGGATTTGATGCAAAAAGTGAATGTCTGACTTTGGGTAGGGAAATGGCTATTATTGACGTAAATTTACGTCAATTTATTTGGGTTAAGAAAATATAACATCTATAAAACAATGAGTTAGATAAATTTTCAGGTCAGAAATTTACGTCATGGGATAAAAACACTGTTCATGGAGAAACGACCATTTTTGAAAACTCATTTTTTTATCTTTTCCAAGCCAAATTTTGCTTTCTTTTGAAGGTAGCAACAGAAAAGAATTTCGCCGGCTATAAAGACAACGAACTCTTTGAAGTAAACACTTATTCTGAGGTAAATTGAGACAAACTGAGATTTATTTCACACACATATCGTGCATTTCGTGTTTTGATCTTTCTACTGAAATCCATCCTTGCATTTGTGCAATATAAAATGCATGCAATCTATTTCTTGCACCGAGCTTTTTTCGAATCCGCTGTTCATAAGTTTTAATACTATTAACGCTAACACCTAATAAATCTGCACAGCGATCAGGATTTTTGCCTACGGCAAGTAAAATGAGGCAAAGCATTTCCATCAAATTAAGTGGGTTATCATCACAAAGGTGGGGTTTGATTTTAGCAACGTAAAAAAGACAAGACACCATAAACTCAAGTACATCAGGATCATGCAGCGATTTATATTTTTTAATTAAGTCATTTAAAATGCTTTCGCCAGCTTTATTATCTGTCATGGTGAACTCCGGGCACTGACTGCCAGTTTATTTTTTGAGTTATACACCACATAGAGATCAACATTTTTTTTGTAACTCAAGCAGAATAAAACACTTCCTGCCGCATCCCTCGAAACATAAAATTTGTTATTTTTTTCCTTGTTTCTACTTTTAAAATTATTCGAGTAAGTCTATAATAATTCATATATGAATGAATGTACAGGGGCATAACAAATTGACAAGCATTAGCGAAGGCATCAAACACAGTTTGACGATACTGACTGAACGATACGGCATTTCAGAGGCGGAGCTTTGCCGTAAAACAAACATCTCACAACCCACGCTTAACCGCTTGCTGACGGGCACGACCGATGATCCCAGAGCCTCCACCCTAAATGAAATCGCTAAGTTTTTTAATATCACTCTTGATCAACTACTCGGCAATCAACCCATCCCTCAGTCACTATCCACTTCAACAAATCCCGCTGCAACAACCTATCTCCCAGTTTTTACATGGGAAAACATTGCGGATTGGCGATCTTTATTAAAAAAAATCTCCCCTAATACATGGAGCTATTGGACGGAGGCTGAACCATCAATCCAACCTCATTGCTTTGCCATCAAGGTTATTGGCGAAAGTATGTGGCCACAGTTTACTGAAGGAAGTTTGTTGATTGTTGATCCTACGGTAACACCAAAACACCGAGATTATGTGCTCGCCTTTCTGCAAAAAAAACGGGAAGTACTCTTTAGGCAATATGTCTCTGAAGGTAGCAGCAAGGTTTTAAAGCCCATCAATACGGCCTTTCGGCCTACTGTCATGACCAAAGAAGACAAAATCATCGGTGTTGTGTTAAAGTCGCGGCTCGATTTAAAGTAGTAAGGTAGTTTTTGTAGTAGATGTTTGCCTGGATTCCCTCTTTTTCAAATTTTTCAAAGAAGTATGCAACGGCTGTATTTGTCACCAATAACCAATACCGACTTCGTTTTCTTGATTTTTATCGCCATAAGCGATCAGATCAATTTATTGCCGTGCTTCAAGTTATTATTAAACGAATTAAAATCAAACTGTCATTAAAGTTCTTAGCGAGCAATAAATATCTTCTGCAAGATATTCATCCTGTCGATGCCTGCCGCATTAGTTTTTTAGCTAACTTTTTAAGTGAACAACCGGAGCAAAAATTACCTGACTATATAAAAACAAGACATCACTCATGCCCTATCATTAAACAACCACCAACCATTCAAATAAGTCAGCAATATTTTTGCACTCAAGAACAACAAACCATTTTTGTTCTCAAACCAACAACACAAATAAATACCACTCGCATTACTGCCAATGACTTAGCTAAAAATCCTCATTTGCTTTATAGCATTGGATCTTATGCCGCTGCTTCTGTGGGACATGCAGCAAGTAATGACCTATTGCGCGCAACCAAAGTAAAAAATACAAAATCTAAAAAAGAAAATTTGCCACAGCAGTCATTATACTTTTATCCTCTACTCTGCATGATGTATGTTGCATTATTGCTGTCGGGCTTAAGCATCGTCAGACGTTTCTTTCCATTTCATATACCTTTTACAGATGTTGTTGTGCCATTTGGCGCAGGGATATTATTTTTCCCGCTGACGTTTACGTTACAAGACATCACCACAGAAGTATATGGTTACAAGTTCGGCCGTCAAATGACGTGGTTTTCAATTTTTATGATTATTTTCTATACCTTTTACACATGGATTGCGACACATTTACCATCAGGTCACGGAGCGCTTTATGCCGTCAATCATGACTTCGATACCGTTTTTAGTTTAATGCCGCGACAATTATTTGCGCTTATAATTTCTTTATTTATTGGCAACATTATCAACGATATTTTTATTTCCAAATCAAAAATTATTTTTGCAGGGCAACATCTTTGGGCAAGATTATTAGGTTCAACCATGATTGGTGAAGCCGTATTACAAGTTGTCGGCGGAATTATTGGATTTGCAGGAACATTAAATTTTACGCATCAATTATTACCCAACATGGCCTTGGCTTATGGGTACAAATTGCTTTGGAATGCCGCCATGATTCCTTTTATTTATCTCATTACTAATTATCTTAAAAAGAAGGAAAATATCGATGTCTACGACTATGACGTTAATTACAATCCTTTTTCGATGAGTTCTTCAGACAAGCGTTCGTAATTGCGCAACAATCTTTTCTGCCACCTGCAATAAATACGCATCATTACCATGCGCTGCAAGTAAAGAAACACCGACTGGAACACCATTAACATTAGCCAATGGCAAACTAATTTGCGGCAAACCACCCAACCCAGAAATACAGTGCAATGCCCTCATTCTTCTATAATCGGTATCTTTTATCGCATCACCAACATCAGTTAGTTTTGGCGGCAAATGTGGCGCTGTCGGAAAACACATGATGCGTTGCGAGTCCAAGAAATGATTAATTCGCAAAGATTGCTTTTCTTTATTTGATAATGCTTCTTCAAATCTTGTTTTATCCATATTCTTTAGTACTGAAAAATCAATATGCGTGGTTGCTCCAAGCTTTAACCCTGCTGCTTCTGCCCACTTGCCTACGGTATTCCACATCTCAGTACCTATAATTATTTTAAAGGTTTCATTCCAACCATGAACAGGATCGTCAGACTGATCATCGATCATTGAATTTTCAATAAATTCAACGGGAAAAAACGTTTTAATTAATTCAATGACGCCAAGAAAAGCTTTTTGCACTGAAGCATCAACGATATTTAATACTGTTTTATTCACTGATAATTTTGTTTGCTGAGTAACCGCGCTGTTCGTCTTAATATCGACAAATACCGACATTACTTTTGTGAGTATTTGCAAAGAATTAGCAAATACTCCTATCGTTTCAAATATTGGCGAAACACGATGTACACCAACTGATGAAATTGTCCCCCAAGATGGACGCATACCATAGACACCACAATAACTTGCCGGCGCACGTATCGAACCACCCGCATCGGTACCTAATGCAAAATCAACTTCTTTTGCAGCAACCGCAACCGCTGAACCACTTGATGAACCTCCAGGAACATAATCAGGCGCATTTGGATTTATTGGAGTTCCAAAGCAATGATTCATTCCTGTCAAACCAAAACCAAATTCTCCACACACAGTTTTACCAACACACGTTGCACCTGTGGCCAACAAGGACTCAACACATACTGCATTTTCTTTTGCCAGTGGATTGACATCACGATATGCAGGATTTCCGCATGACGTTTTATAGTCTTTAATATCAATATTGTCTTTTACAGCAAAAGTTAAACCATCAAGCGCACCTGATTGATAAGGTTCGATTTGAAATTTTTCGACGAATACTTTGTTTCGCATTTTTATTGCTCTATCGTCGTGAAAAATTGTATGCTTCTGAATAAAATTCATTAGCAGTTTCTGAATCGTAACCTTCCCCATCCGAATCAGCGCTACCTCCATATCCCTCTTGAAGTTCGCGCCTTATTTCCTCTCTTTTTGGAACAACAGTGGACGACACCCGTTTTTCTCCCCACATATTAATTTTTTCTGCAAGAGTATCTTTTCCCTCCGCGAATAAAATTTTTTCATTATAAAGATGATTAATCTCTATTACTTTTGTTTTCAATTCTCTGATATGTTGACCTATATCTTTGCCAGTATACACACCATATTTCGCATTTTTCTTAAACACAGCTGCGAAACTTAAAAATCCTTTTTCTATCAATTTCATTGCTCGAAATTGCACAGTAGCCAACGGCAACTCATGACTTTGATCTTCGCATATCATCCAACGCGCAGGTTCCTTAACAAAAGTGTGATAACAAAGTCTTATAAGAAATTCTAGATTTTTCTCGCAGTCATCCGAACTATCATTAGGCCTGAGCGCTTCTAATTCTTGTATTGTTATCACCTCTCCACTCTTAGCATAACGCAACATCAGCTGAGCAAGCTTCATTTTCTCGTCTGCTGACAAATCATCAGTTAGAAACCCTAAATTACGCATTATAGCGTCATAGCCTCCAAGATCTTCTTCATGAAAATCGCCGACATGATTTTCATGTGAATTAATTTTCTGACATGAAGATATCAAAGTGCCGCCACACTTAGTGATTTCTGCATTACCAAAAAACATATAATATTCTCGACCACTTTTTTCAGATATACACCTTCTCTGACTATCTTTTGTCCATGGAAATGAGATTGCGTCATATCCTTGTTGCCCTCCCATCACCTTTAACGAAGCTCGAACGACCCCTAATTCAGCAGCAATTAATCGCCTTGTCGGCACCCCAGTTACTAAACGTTCTGGAATTTTTGAATTCCTTTCTGTTTGCCTTGCTTCAAGAATTTTTTTTGCTTGCTCTTTTGTTTCTTCATTTTTATTACGCTCAATGGCAAAAAAGTGCTTTTCTGTTGTTACCATGCGTTGGATTTGCTTTTTTTCAGACTTATCTTTAACCCCCGCATAGATTTTCTTAAAAGCTTTTTTAGTTGCCTCGGCTTTTTTAACTGCCTCCTTGCATGCATTCACCAAGTTCTCATAAAACCTAACAATATGCAGTGGTTTCTGCTTTTCTTGCACTTTTTTTAACTTGGCTTCAGCTAAATCCAAACTTGAAACAGCTACTTTATAATTAAACTTTTTATCCTTATAACGATATAGCTCTTTTTCATACAGGCTCTCATTATAAATATCTAAGCCATCTGAAATAGAACACCAAGTCTCAGGGAGAGCTTCATTTGTGTTTAGTTTCTCAGCAAGCGCATCAGCAACTTCTTCTATTGATGGTAAATCTTCTTTTAATTTCTCACCCTCCTTCGCTTTATAAAAAAGTTCGCCTAACTCATCACGAGTTAGTTTTTTTATTTCATTTAAAAGAGCTTGGGCTTTTAAATGAAATTTATCATCTTTTGTTTTTTTAATATTACCATCTTGGATTGCTTGATGAAGACAATTCCAAGCCTCGCTATATTCATGCCGTTCATAATGATATCTAGCATTGTAATAACAAATTTCGCTCTCTAATCCTTCTAATTTTTCATTAGGATCAAACATATCGTGATATAATTTCAAAGCTCGTTGTTCATCTTTAGGCTCATCTTCAAGCAAACTGTTGGCTAAATTACATTTGGCCAACAAATAATTTTTTTCTTTAGCTATAGCTATCTCATATAATGAACGAATAGAAAGCACGGCGGACTCATTTTTTGCACCTTCATTTTCACCTAGCACTACGCCAAGATTATTAAAAACAACAGCTCTCAAATTTAACCCATCTTTTGCTGAAACCAAGTCATCTACGTTCAACCTACCTTCCTTAAAAGATTTAACTAAAAAATCAAGTTGTTTTTGTTCGCTCTTCAGCTCATTTACGTCTTCCAATTCTTTTTTCATTCATAGCCCCTTGCTAAAATCAATGAAATGAATTCACCAATTCAAAATCTCTCTCGTACATTAAAGATCTATAACCCACTCTTCACATGGAGGAGATTGAGAAATAGAATTATCGTGACTTGAATCAAATGTTTTCATCTTGATCGACACTTGTTCTTTTATTTTATCGTTGATTTTTTGACGATCTTTCTTGTTAGATAAAAAATATTGGACGAGTGCTTCATCGATAAATTTTAGAAAAATAATTTTTGATGGTTTATGCGGCCTTTCCTTATCATCACTAAGCTCCCAACATACTGAGATTCGCAAATCATGCCAGTCATTAATTTTATAATCGAATTCAGCGTTTTCTGGAAAAATATCTGCTATCTCAGCAATGACCTCTTCACCAAACTTAACGTGTTCGCTACCATCAAACTGTTTAATTTGCATATATACCTCTAATTAATCATGAATTAATTAATTCCATCCCCCACCACTATTTTTTAACTTCCATGATGATGGGTACTGGCTCATATTTTCCATAAGAAATAATCCTCATAGCCCCAACAAAATTAATTATTGTTTGATTTTTAGATGTCACTTCAACAATAAAAGGAAAACGAGGAGATGTTGCAGATTGCTTTCCAAGAAGAAGCGCGGTTTTTACATTCCGTCCATTAACTAATAATGTTTCATCGCTAAAATTCGACTCGTACTGAGTTTCATTAATTGCTTTATAACTTAATTCATCTATAGGATTATCTACTAAAACTGCATAATGAGAATGCGGCTCCATGAAAACCTCAGCACGAAATTCCACAACAAGCACATTTTCTTTTTGTGTAACATATGCACGTATATTTTGAAACCCTAACTGTGGCTTATAAGTATTAGTGCCCGAAACCACATCTATAATTTGCCTGGCAGCTGTTTCTAACCCTTGGCCGAAGATATCAATATACATTGTTTGCAGCAAAACCAGCGGCATCATACAATCGTCGATTTTTACTGGGATAATTTTTATCTGCTCCCTGGTGCTTTTATAGAGAGCATTTTGCCATTCTATATCTACCATTTTACTTTGAAGACTTTTCTTGCTAACAAAGAAAAAGAAATATTTGCAATTTTTCAATGCGGCATTTACCTGCTCGATAATTCCATCTCCAGGTTGGATAGACCAACTGTCGTAAAATATTTTTTCTCTACCGAAAGTTTCAGCAAGCTTTTGAGCAATTATATCTACGATAGGTTTATCAGTATGTGTATGACTCAAAAAAATCATCTCGAAACTCCGTTAACTTAGCATCGCGCACTGCACAACTTAACCAGATAGATTTTGATTGGGATTTTCTTTTTATACTATCAGCCAAACACTCGTTACCTTCTCAAACCAATACTGAATCGTCTTAATTCAAAAGCCCACAAGCGAAACTCAGAATCAATGAAATTCATTTTCATCAGTTCTAAATCTCGCCTGCTGCTTTTTCCCAGGCAAACACGCAGCTTTTATGCTGCTGTGAATATCAAAATTAAAAAATACTTGTGACTATTGTACCAGTTAGCAAAATACCCGTGGTAATGAGAATGTTTGTCATAGAGACCCAAGCAAAAACAATCTCGCTCTTTGATGCATCTTCTATTCTATAATTTGTTTTATATAAACAGTACCAAGGAATACGATAGTGATTATTTCCTTTAAATTTCCAATTAAAATGCGCCGACCAAATATACACAATTAACTCAATATTTCGACACAAGAAATATCCAAATAAAGGCATGGCACGCCAAATAGGCATGTATTGAAGCTTTACTCCTAATCTTTTTTCAATCTTTGGTTCAATATAGCAATTAGAAACAATTGCTTGTATTAGCGCACCACCAAAAAGCAATGAAAACCCTATCAAGGAACAAATGTTATTTATTGACTTAGCTGTCTCTTCAGATAAATACATAATGTTTTTACTTATTTCATCCAATGCATAGCCAATGAACCTACTATAATACAAGCAATTATAACAAAAGCATTCATCATTGAAATAAAACTGCAAATAATTTCACTCTTAGAAGCTTCTTCAATTTTATAATTGGCTTTATACAAACAAAGCCATGGCTGATTCGGAATTATAGGCTTTCCTCTCCTCTTCCAATATGTATAAGCCATACAAATATACATAACCAACTCAGTATGTCGAAAAGAAAAATACCCTGCGATCGGTAAAGCGCGCCAAACAGACATATACTGAAGTTTTACTCCGAGTCGCTGCTCAATTTTTGGTTCGATATAATTATTAAAAATAATTGCCATAATTATTGCTTCAATCAATCCAATCACAACAAAAACAATAATGCTGATATTATTTATCACCTCAAGTTTCTCATGAGAGAAAATCACAATAATTTACCTTTTAGCGAGCGCCTTAACTATATTACATATATTTGTTAATGCATTAATATGCCAACTATCACTCCACTTAAAGCGACGAAAGCATTTATCGAAGCTATATAAGCAAAAATAATCTCACTCTTTGATGCATCTTCTATTCTATAATTTGCTTTGTATAAACAAAGCCACTGCAACTCTAGCGCGCTTGTATCATCTTTCCATTTCCAACGAAAATATGCTGGAACAATGTATAAAAGTAATTCTGTATTTCGACACAAGAAATATCCAAATAACGGCAAAGAACTCCAAATGGACATATATTGAAGCTTCACCCCTAATCTTTTTTCAATCCTTGGCTCAATACAATAATTAGAAACAATTGCTTGAATTAACCCACCAATAAAAGCACACGAGAACCCAACGCTAAAACTAAAATTACTTATAGAACTAAGAGTTTGTTGTGACAATGACATAATAATCGACCTTATCGCCCCCTCAATTCGTGCGTTCGTGGTTCCAGACAATGCAGAACTATTTTTAAATTAAAAAATAAACTGAACCAATGAACCACTGAGCAACGCCAAGAGCGCAGCACATCCATTTATCAATACTATCCATGCAAAAATAATTTCATTTTTTGGCGCTTCTTTAATCTTGTAACCTGCTTTATACAAACAATTCCATGGTAACTTTAAAACCCCAGACTCATTTCTAAATCTCCAGCAAATATATGATGGCAATATATATAAAAGTAATTCTGTATTTCGACATAAGAAATATCCAAGCAAAGGCATAGAACGCCAAACAGGCATATATTGAAGCTTTACCCCTAGTCTTTTCTCAATCTTTGGTTCGATATAATAATTAGAGACAATTGCTTGAACCAACATACCAACAAAAAGCAATGAAAACCCTATCAGGGAACAAGTATTATTTATTGACTTAGCTGCCTCTGCAGATAAATACATAACTATTTACCATCCTGTACCAAATGATCTTACTCTACTCTCTGCATCAACCTGTATCTCATTAATTTTAGACTCTGAGCCGTTGTTTTTCTTCAAACAACACAGAATCGTTTTACACCATCAGTTTAAAATCTATTTAACAAACTAATGCATAGTAAAGAAGCTCACTTGCAAAGCAATCAATACGATTAAAGCATTAACTGATGCAGCGCAAGCAAAAACAATTTCGCTCTTGGAAGCATCTTGAATACGATACTTTGCTTTATACAAACAAAGTCCTTTTACATTATTTGTTTCACCTTTCCATTTCCAACGTAGATAAACCGGAGCAATACCTATACCTAGTTCAGTATGTCGACAAAGAAAATATCCGGCTATCGGCAATAATCGCCACATAGGTAAATATTGAAGTTTTTTATTAAGTCTATTTTCAATTCTCGGTTCAATATAATAGTTAAAAATAGGAGCGAAAATAATCCAGTCAATTGCAACACCTGCCAAACAAATAATAAAACTAAAATTATTTATAAAATGAAGAGCTTGTTGTGATAACGACATAGTAATCGACCTTATCGCCCCTTTAACTCGCGCGTCCCGCAATTTTAGACAACACAGAAACTTTTTTAAATTAAAAAATAAATTGAACCAACGAACCAATGATTAACGTACTAAAAGCTATAAGGCCGTTTGCTACAACAATGCAAGCAAAAATAATCTCACTCTTGGATGCATTTTGAATTCGATAATTAGCTCGATAAAGACAATTCCATGGTACTTTTATAATGTTAGCATCACCTTTCAACTTCCAACGCGAATAAGAAGGAACAATATACATAACCAGCTCAGTATTTCGACCCAAAAAATATCCAAATAAAGGCATAGCACGCCAAATAGGCATGTATTGAAGCTTTACTCCTAATCTTTTTTCAATCTTTGGTTCGATATAGCAATTAGAAACAATTGCTTGTATTAACGCACCACCAAAAAGCAATGAAAATCCAATCGCTGAACAAATATTATTGATAGATTTAACTGATTCTTGAGATAAATACATATTAATTTACCATCCCATGCCAAATGATCTTACATTACTCTGCGCATCAGCCTGCATCTCATTAATTTGAGGTTCTTCATTACTTATATAATTATCCCATTTGGAAAATGCATAAGCGCCCCCAGCAACACTTCCAGAAACAGAAGCTATTCCTATGACAGCGACTTCTGCTGGTACGAAGAAAGCAGCAGCAGTGCCAACAATTGCACCTCCAGCAAACGCTCCAACTTCACTCGCTCCCACTCCACCAAACGCTTTTACTCCTTCATATAATCCCATTCCCGGCTGTGCATCTACCGTATCAGCAAATGCCATCGCTAATTTTGCATAAGATAAACTTTTTGCTGCCCATGTTAAACCTTCCGCTCCTGGCGCTAATAATTCTTGCACCGGATCATCTGAATTCTGCAATTTTTGAACAATACCATTATCTTTAATGTACTTACCGGTAGATTCCATCCATCTCTCACCACTTGTCATTTGACCCAAGAATGTATCATTCTCAGTTGGCATTGGTCCCATTGGCAACATTCCTTCCGCTGATAATTCTTTGTAAGCGGCTGGCGTCAATCCGTCTATTAAATTATTTGGCGAATTTTGTTTCGCTGTCGGCGCTACACTTGGCTGATTACCCATCGCACCAAACATTCCAAGCAGACTTAAGTTTCTCGCATTACTTGGTGGTGTTGGTGTTGATACTAACGATGGCGTTTTCGCACTCGCCCCCGAATTCAAACTTGATTGCGATGTCGCTCTTACTCCTGATCTTGGCGATGACGTTCTTGTTTTTGCTTGCGGATTATTTTTCCTTAAATAATTATCATATCCTTTCAAAAACCGCCCCGTTGTAATTTTCGGCGAGGTTTCTTGCTCAAGCGCACGTCTCTGTGCAACATCATTACTTTTTACTTGCGCATTTTCAGCTCGTACTTGTGCTTCTTGTTCTTGTATCTGCGCGGTTTCTTTGTTTATTGGCTCTGCAGCGAAATTTCCTATTTCTGACCCAATGATATCCGCTGCCATATTTCTTATACTCAATGGCGTTTGTGTAATCGCTGAACCTAATATATCGCCACTCGCAGCATCTAGCGCACTCTGCGCTCCTACACCCGGTACTTCTGCATTGATTCCCGCGGCCGCCGCTGACTCCGCCATCGCCGCTACTACGTCTCTTAAACTAAAATCTTTTTGTAATTTTAATAAGATTATTCCGACAAAAATTAGAGGGCTACAATCGACAGTACAAACATATTGACGTTATTACTTTTCGCTACTTCTGATAACAGTATTTTTCAACTAAGAAACCAATTTTTGAGATAAAACTGGCCCTACTGTCAAAAGCAAAAATGCAAGAACTACAAAAATCCATGTATAAACACGTCCACTTGTGGTGTTCCACCCAGTTTTCTGTAGTTGCTTTGCTTTCTTGTTCAACCACCAAGATATAGTTAACAGAACTCCGCAGAAAAAAAGCACATGCCAATTTTTACTCACAATCAAAAATATTATTGGCAAAATAAGAGCCAAACGAAGAACCAAAAAACTCAAAATACTAAAAAATATCTGGGACTTTGTCGCGTCTAGGATAGTAAATCCAAGGGGAACAAGCACACCTTTATCTAAGAGGTCACTATTTTTTTTAAACTTCTTCAAAAAATATAGCTTTGTGATTTCATTTGACACAAAAATATATTTGCAACTCCACTTTCCAAAAGCCAAATAATTTACAATATCAGGCAAGATAACTTTTTTATTTTTCTTTCTCTCTATTGCTGGAACAATCCAATAATTAAAAATTATTGGATTTATAAAGACAGTAGCAATAACGCAAAAAATCCAAATCACACCAAAAATCAATATAAAAAATTCTAATGGATTCGCGATTAAAAGATGCTCAACTACATAGGCACTTATATATAACCATTTTTTTATCTCCCAAAGGAATTGTTCCACCATTGCTCTCCGTTTTGTAAAGGTTGATTAACTTCATTTACACTCCATGCAACTCCATCCCAAATGCCTGTAGCAAACAATCTGGCAGCTGCATTACCCATCATACTGACTGTCCCAACCTTCGTCATCGCCACAGCCGCCTCTGGTAATGCAAATCCATCAGTTGCCACAGTTCCAGTAACAATACCTATAACAGCAGCTCGACCAGCAATATAACCTCCAGCAATTCCAGCTGCATCAACAAACGCTGTTTTTGCTGGATCTGGCGAAGACTCAACATCATTCATTGCCAAACCAGTATCTATTGCCAAGCCCAGTGGATCTGCATGCTCTAGTATCTTTGCTCCAGTTGCAAAAGCACCAAAATTTCCTGCCATTGAATTATTGTATTCCATTGCTCTTAATTCAGCATGAAAAGCAGCTTCAGACGAAGTTCCTGTACCATTAAAAAAATCATCCGATACTAACTGCATACTTCGTTCATATGCTTCTCGGTATCCTTGTGTGAAGCCTTCTTCTGCATTTAGATAATTTGGAACAAATTCTTTTGCTGTTAAACCTAAACCAGCAAGACCAGCCGTTGCTACTCCTGCAGCGTCAGGCAAAATGTGCTGACTTTGTGTGGCTACAGGTTGATTTTGTTTTCCGTTAAACATTCCATGACGACTTAAATTTCTCGCATTACTTGGTGGTGTCTGCCCACTCGCTCCCGCATTCAAACTCGATTGCGAGGTCGCTTTTATTCCTGATGTTTTCGTTGTGTTTGTCGTTGGTGTTGCAGACATTCCTCCTTGATTATTTATCGTCGGATTTATTTCTAACGACGAACCAAATTGAAACCCTGTCGCCTTTACTTCTTCCGTCAGATTTTTTTGTTGTGCTTGTTGTGCTTTTTTCTGCTCTTCGTCTTTCTCAAATTTTAAAGACGCTCCTGCTTGTGCTTCCGCTCCTATCATCTGCACTAACAGCTGTTTCGCCGAGATATTATTTCCTTCTATCACATTATCTAAGCCCGTATCTGCCACTGTATTTACCGCCGCATCTTCAAATGGCTTTAATGTCGATCCTGCCGTTCCTATCTTTGCATCTATCCCTTGCGCTACAAATCCTTCTACCACCGCATCCATAATTTGTTCGGCATTTATTCTGCTTTGCAAGCCCAATGCCATTGCACTTAACTGCCCCAATACATTCGCCGTTCCATAATCCAGCGCCATTTCTCCCGCCATTTCCCATGTCACAGGAAATAAAATTATTTATGGAATTTTTGAGAATTAAAAATGATTAATTTCTGATCTTCAAAGCCCACAAGCGAAACCCTGAATCAATGAAATTCATTTTCACCAATCTCAAATCTCGCTTGTTGCCTTTTCTCCAGACAACACAAAAACATTTTTAATAACGTGTATTACTGATCCGATGAATTATTCAAAACAAGTTTTGGGCTATTGGCTGATTCTTTCAGCAACCAATTATTTAATTCCGTAATTGGCCCAACATCTTTCGAAGCAGAATTACTGCTGTCAAGATAATGGCTAATTATCGGAATGGGCTTGGGAGATGTCATATTTTTATGTGGCAAAAAAGATAAAAAGACCATAACAATCACCGGCAAAACATTTGAAACATAGAAAAAGACAAATGCCAAAACGCCACCTTTTTTCTTTTCTTCTTCGCTCTCAGTTAGAAATTTGTTTACAACAGTTTTTGCTTTTCCCCAAAAAAGCAAATGATTAAACACCACAAAAAATAGGCCAATTACTAAAAGCCTATTAAAATCATAAACAAACTCTTGAAGAAAATCGAACCCTGTAAAAAACTGCGCTACTATGAGCACGCAAACGAAAATCGCAGTATTTGTTAATCCCAACAAACCAATTCCGCACAGATAGCTGCGTTTTTTGAAGGGAAGTGCCTTGCATGCATCATAAAGATAATATCTGTAAAAAAAATATTGGTATAAATTCCAGATTTTAATTATCAAAATTTCGGCCCCCTCCAAAAATTTTGGCCAATCATTTCCTGCTCCTCATCACCTTGCTGCATTATAGTCTGTAGAATATCTGGATGTTCAACGGCTAGCTCAACGCCAAAATAAGCAGTTGATACTACGAGCCCTACGCCTCCTGGTGTTAGACCAACTCCTGTCATCAGAGCATTCATCGAAGGAAGTGGAACCACATCATAACTACCTCCATTAAAAACATAATTATAGAATCCTTCTACACCTACACCAAGATTATACAAACCATCCAATATTGAAAGCGCTGTTCCACCAAAATGATCAATACCAGCCGCTGGCCCTGATAGCACATCACTTGCTTCAACAGATGCACTAACAGTCGAACCAAGGCCAACATCATAATCAATTTCTTTTAAAATATTTGGCCTTTCGTTCGAAGCAGGCAATTGAGCTGGAGTCGTAACTTCGCCAGAAAATATTCCAAATTTTCCCAGACTCGCCGCAGAATTTCCCGTTGTTACTGGATTTACCATGCTACCAGAATTATTTATCTTTGCACTCGCCCCCGAATTCAAACTCGATTGCGATGTCGAATTTGCTGCAGCCGATGATGGTGTATTTCTACCCGTCATGTATTGATCTTGATTTTCATTGTAATAATTCGTCAATTGATCTGTCGTTAAATCTGGGGATGGCGCTTCCATTTGCAATTGCACTTTTCTTTCTGCCGCTAACTCTGCTTGGCCCGCCTTATATTCTTTTATCGCTTTGACCGCCGGTTGTGCTATCGCCGTTCCTATTACTGATCCCAACATCTGCGCCGCTAATTGATCTGCTGACGTATTATTTCCTGCAATTACACTTGCTAATGCTGCTCCTGATAATGTATCCAATGCCGCTTCTGCATATGGCTCCGCTGCTGATCCCACTCCCGCCGCTCCTAATCCACTACTTATTCAAGCGCCATATTGGAGATTACTAATTTTTGAGAATTAAAAAAGTGATTAATTTCTGATCTTCAAAAGCTCACAAGCGAAACTCAGAATCAATAAAATTCGTTTTCATCAGTTCCAAATCTCGCTTGGCGCTTTTCTCCAGACACACCCCAAATCGTTTTTTTTAAAATAGTCTTTCACTATTTTTCATTGCAAAATCAAATTTACCTTAAATATTGCTGAAAAAATAATCATCAAAACAAACGCAATATAGTTAATCATGATTAAAAAACTAAAAATTATATGCACACGAGAGCCCGTTTCAATATCATAATTAATTTTCGCTAATGGGCCATTAACAAGCCTCCCCTTTTTTATACCCAGGGTCTTCGCTACGAGATATGAAGCAATATCAGTACCTTTTGACCACCATTTAAGATACATATAACTGTTTGATCGGCTCCTAAAATCTAATTTTTTTCTAATTTTTTTTCAATCTGAGGAATAATAAAGTAGTTAAATACAATTGGAAAAATAAAAAGACCGCTAATCAGTAATAGATTATTAATGTATGGCACTAAAAAAATTAATTCTTGCATCGTCATCTGTTCATTCTCCTAATGGATGGACCGCTCTCGTTATTTATTTGCTCCCAACAACAGTCAATCCAGCGCCAAGCATATCCATGCAAAGAAAAAATCTTCGTCAGAAAAAACTTTTTCTTCCTTGACCTCATCCTGACTTACATTGGGCATATTCATTTCAATACCCATTGATATAAAAATATGCTGCGATAAAGATTAAAAAACCTTACATCTAATAATTTTTGCCATTAAGCCTAATTTTTATGTATTACTGCAAGTCCTGCCCAAACAAATATACATAAAAGTCCCATATCTGTAATTTTTAATACCATCCAACTAAAAAAAACTTCTGCTTTAGATACCATCTTAATTGTATAGCCAACTTTTTTTAGTGAAAAACGATCACACCCAACAGGCAACCCACTATAGTTTAATTTTTTATAATCACGATAAATTTTTATTATATACGTGGCAATCTCAACATCTCTTTTTGCATAAGGCACAATCTTTAAGTAAGGGTGGTACTCTAATCTAACTCCAACTTTTTTCTCAATCCCAGGAATAATATAGAAACGAAATATCAATGGAGAAATAATAAAACTATAAATAAAAACTGTTATTGATAAAAACCCCATTAAAAAAACAGCTATATAAAACCAGCTCAAATGATGAAAAATATACGAAAAAATTTCTATCCATTGCTTTAGTTTGAGAATAACGGTTTCGGCCACTGTGTGCCTCCTGGTAAATATTGATCAACAGCGGTGCCAGCTTGATAGAGCAAATTAGCTCCATCTCTAAAGCTAAATGTCCCTAGCGCTGTTAAACTCAATCCAATTCCCACCGCAGCGATTGCTGTGTACGGATTACTTAAACTATCGGCAGTAATCAATCCATCTGCTTCACTACCGAACAATATCCTTTCTGATGCAGTTGCCCCCAAACCACCACCAGCAATCCCACCATCAATCATCATTAAATTTTGCATTGTTGGATTTTCTTCATATTCCAATATTCCGAACCCTATTGCTACACCTGGCATAACGTAACTCAAATTACCGCCTAAAACTAAATTATTTAAGATATTTTCTGATGCTTGCGCCATTTGAAGCTCAGTGTTTAAATCTTGCACTAATCCTTGCTTTAATCCAGCCAAATTCTCCATGTCTGCCAATGGATTTAATGCAACTTGTATATCCACGCCCTGAATTTCTTGCATGAGCGATATTGAATTTTGATAATGCATATTCATATCGTTTGCAAATTCTGGCGCCTGTTGACTAGCCAGTGCTGGAGATGTTTCTAACGACCCTGTAAATAGCTCCTTCCCTAGCAAAGCAACGCCACTCCAAAACCCACTACTCGATCCTGCAGAAACTCTTGTTGGTGTTGATGGCGTATTCCAACTTCCCGTAACACCTATCGGCCCACTCGCTCCCGAATTCAAACTCGACTGCGATGTTGAATTTGCTGCAGCCGATGATGGTGTATTTCCACCCGTCATGTATTGATCTTGATTCTGATTGTAATAATTCGTCAATTGATTCGTCGTTAAATCCGGCGAGCCGAGTTCCACTGATGGCACTTCCATTTGCAATTGCGCTTTTCTTTCTGCTGCAAGCTCTGCCTGCCCCGCTTTATATTCTTTTATCGCTTTAACTGCTGGCTTCGCTATCTCCGCTCCTATTATTGATCCCAACATTTGCGCCGCTAATTCATCTGCTGACGTATTATTTCCTTCAATTAAACTTTCTAATCCAGCTCCCGATAATGTATCTAACGCCGTTCCTAAAAATAATGAAGGCGTCGTTCCCATTCCCGTCGCTCCCAATCCACTGCTTATTCTCTGCGCCGCTAATCCTTGGGATATTGCATCCATCACTGTTAACATAAGGACTCTACACTATTTTACAAAATTATTGGACGTCGCTCAAACTTCAAAGGAGATAGCTATATGGATCACTTAAAAACAACATTTGATTATTTTACTAAAATATCAAAAACTATTTTTCCAAAAAACTCGTGGTTTGATGAAGAAAAAGATATTACTCATCGAATATGGAAGTGCTCATTTGTGTGGGGAAAACTACCTGTAAATTACATAGTAATTATAGAAGTTACAGAAGAAGCACTATGTTATTATAAAGATAGCGGCCAAAAAGAAAAAGATATTGCTGACAAAAAATTTGAACGCATAATAACAAATAATTTAAAGGCCATAACCGCTAATTCAAGTCACCAAAACCCTGCAAAATGGTTGATAAAAGAAGCCGATCTCAAATAAATGTTGTTTTTATTAATATAGGTTTCACTTTGACTGCAAAAACTGCCGCAAAATTACAGAAGCATCAAAAGCTCACAAGCGAAACCCAGAATCAATGAAATTCATTTTCATCAATCCCAAATCTCGCCCGGCGCTTTTCTCCAGACAACCCCAAATCGCTATACGTAATGATTTTGATGCAATATAGATAAAACTCCTGCGATCATAAGCGCGATGAGCCCAACCTTGACATTTTTAAGTGACGCATAACAAAAAAATATTTCGGCTTTTGAGGCCATTTTAATTGTATAACCCACTTTTTTTAAAGAATAATTATCGTATCCCATTGGCAACCCTGTGTAATTTAAGTTTTTATAATCTCGGTTAATTTTCGCTATGTAAGCAGAAATTTCACTCTCCACACCAGTAAGTGGAAAAGTATTTACAAAAGGATGATATTGCAATTTACGACCTACCTTTCTTTCAATGCCCGGAATAATATATAAACGAAATATTAATGGTGAAATTATAAATCCGTAAATAAAACTGAGCACGCATATAAAAGCTGAAATAAGCACGACGATATAAAGCCAACGAAGTTGGTGCCATACATAGCCAGCTATTGCCAACCATTTTCCTATCTTTTGTATGTATTCGCTCATTGTTTCGCTTTCCATACCCGGAACTGTTTTTATATATAATGATTTTGATGCAATATTGATAAAATAACGCTTGTAAAAAGAGCAACGGAACAGATTCTTAAATTAATTTTTAATGCGTAACTAAAAAACACTTCCGCTTTTGATAATTTATCAACCGTGTACCAAACTCTCTTTAGAGAATATGAATTGTAATAATCTGGCACACCTCGATATCCCGTTTTTTTATAGTCGCGATAAATTTTTATAATGTAACTTGAAACTTCAATTGACCGAGCAGCAAAAGGCATAAACCCCACGTAAGGATGGTATATCAATTTATAGCCTACTTTTTTCTCAATACGAGGAATAATGTAAAAACGAAATATCAATGGCGAAATAATCAAACCATACACCATGCTCAATAAAGCTATAAAAACTAAAATAGATACAACGATATAAAGCCAACTAAGTTGGTGCCATACATAGCCAGTTATTGCCAACCATTTTTCTATCTTCCGAATGTATTGTTCCCCCATCGTTTCACCTCTCAAACTACAGAACTATTTCCTATATATAATGATTTTGATGCAATATAGATAAAATTCCTGTGAAAAAAAGAGTAATTGCTCCAATGGTGACATTCTTAAGTGACGCATAACAAAAAAATATTTCGGCTTTTGAAACCATTTTAATTGTATAACCCACTTTTTTTAAAGAGTAGTTATCGTATCCCATTGGCAAACCCGTGTAATTTAAATTTTTATAATCTCGGTTAATTTTTGCTATGTAAGCAGAAATCTCTCTCTCCACACCAGTAAGCGGAAAAGTATTTACAAAAGGATGATATTGCAATTTACGGCCTACCTTTTTTTCAATGCCCGGAATAATATATAATCGAAATATTAATGGTGAAATTACAAATCCATAAATAAAACTAAGCGCAAATACAAAAGCGCCTATCGCAAAAACAATATCGTACCAAGTAAGCAAATGTAAAAAATAATTCGCGGCAGCTAAATACTCACTTATCTTCTGTATGTATTTCTCATCCATTGTTCAGTTTCCTGTCCATATTCACCATAATGTTGACTTAAGTTATAAGTACCAGCTCCAATGTTGTTTCCAATATCTGAAGATATTGCAACCGTACTTAGCATATAACCAGCTGCAAATGCTGCGGTCCATGGATCTGACAAAGAACCCTCGAGCAATAGCCCTTCAGTTTCACCTCCACCAAACAAAACTCTTTGTGCAATACTAACTCCAGTAGCACCGCCAGCAATTCCACCGCCGATCTGCATTAAATTTTGTATTGTAGGATCTTGCTCATATTCTATGATACCAAATCCCAATGCGAGCGCTGGTGAAGCGTAGCCCATATTTCCACCAAATACTGAAGCATTTAATACAATTCCTGATTCCTGTGCCAATTGAAGCTCAACATTTAAATCTTGCACCAATCCTTGTTTTAATCCAGCCAAATTCTCCATATCTGCTAATGGATCCAATGCAGCTCGTATATCTACACTCTGAATTTCTTGCATGAGCGACATTGAATTTTGATAATGCATATTCATATCGTTTGCAAATCCTGGCGCTTGTTTATCAGCAAATGTTGAAGCCGTTTCCAATGTTCCTCTTCCAAGTGAAGCAACGCCACTCCAAAACCCACTACTCGATCCTGCAGAAACTCTTGTCGGTGTTGACGGCGTATTCCAACTTCCTGTAACACCTGTCAGCGCACTCGCTCCCGCATTCAAACTCGATTGCGAGGTCGCTTTTATTCCTGATGTTTTCGTTGTGTTTGTCGTTGGGGTTGCAGACATTCCTCCTTGATTATTTATCGTCGAATTTATTTCTAACGACGAACCAAATCCTTGAAATCCCGTCGCCTTTACTTCTTCCGTCAGATTTTTTTGTTGTGCTTGTTGTGCTTTTTTCTGCTCTTCGTCTTTCTCAAATTTTAAAGACGCTCCTGCTTGCGCTTCCGCTCCTATCATCTGCACTAACAACTGTTTCGCCGAGATATTATTTCCTTCTATCACATTATCTAAGCCCGTATCTGCCACTGTATTTACCGCCGCATCTTCAAATGGCTTTAATGTTGATCCTACCGTTCCTATCTTCGCATCTATCCCTTGCGCTACAAATCCTTCTACCACCGCATCCATAATTTGCTCAGCATTTATTCTGCTTTGCAAGCCCAATGCCATTGCACTTAACTGCCCCAATACATTCGCCGTCCCATAATCCAACGCCATTTCTCCCGCCATTTCCCATGTCATCGGCCCTGTTGCTGCAGGTGCAAAACCTACGGCAAGTCCTGCTTCTATTCCTGCTTCTGCGGCTTCTTTGAAATTCACTCCGCCTTTTTGCACTCCTCCTAACACAAAAAATTCTTGCACTGCTGCATCTGCAAGAAACACTATGGCCGCTGTCATTAATGCGGCTCCCAATGCTCCGAATGCTGCCGCTAACTCTATTTGACCAAACGCGATACATACTGCAATAACTATCACCAACGCTATTTCTTCAAAGATATTTGAACTTTGACTCGGTTGCGGTGTATCTAAATGCGGATAGACCGTTCCGATTATCATCGACATAAACTGTTGATACGGTTCGTTGTCTTTCACTCCGTTCCACATATCCACTAACTGCGGCAATCTTATCGTTTGTCCAGCTTCTAACGGCGTGTCTACTGAATCTCCGTTGTAATGCGCTATAAGGCTCGCAAAGTTTTCGCTTCCAAATAATTGCGCTATCCTTTCAAACGTATCTCCTTCTTGCACAAAATACGTTCCCGGCACTGGCGGTGGATACGACTGACTAAACCTCTGCACAATTTCAGCCGGTTTATAGGTTTGATTGGTGGGGGCTCGTTCAAAAAAAGATGAACCATTCCATTTATATTTACCATCCCATCCTGATGTTTTCTTATCAATATAATACTCTGCATCTTTTTTCGAATGCGTTAACTCAAAACTTCCTTGTGCATTTTGTCCATACTGTATGAAATCAATATTCGCAACGAGTTGTGTTCCACTGTTGTCGATTGTCGTTGAGTAAGCACCGACGACATTATTGTTTGTCCCATAAAAATATTCGCTCAAGGTTCCCGTTGTGAAAAGATCTCTATTGTATTCCCTTAAATAAGGGTTTGTTGATGGACTGAGCACCATTTTATTCAACGTCACGCCATCGGGCGTTGAGGTATAACTTGTCATCCCTGTTTCATACGGCCTTAAAAGATTGTGATGTGTCGATTTCGCCTTCGCATTCAATCCACCGTTACTATCGTAAAATAAATAGGCTGTATTCCATAAACTGCGACCATAATAATCGTATCGCATCCCTGAGACATTCCATAACTTGAGCATCGGACCAAAGGCCCTGTAATAATTATAAATATTATCGTAAGCATCTTTTTTAGGATCGGTATTGTTGTAATACACAAATTGATGCTTCGCATTTCCTTGCGCATCAAACCAATCAAATGTCACCGTGGTACTCGTCTTTTTTCCTGACGTACTTTGAATATCACTCGTTTGCCATCCGTTGCTATTACACAACACATCGTGCGTTTTTATTTTTCCGGTTGCAGGATCATACGAAACACACGTATTCATGTATCCAGCGGTAGCGTACGAACGATTAATGTAAGAACCATCTGTGCCTATCGTCTTATATAAATCACCATCAGGCGTAAAACTATTATTTTTCGTTATGAGCACACCACTAGCATTGATGAATGCTTCCGAAACACGGAAACCATTTTCATTATCATATTCCGTTCCTTGACCAGGAATAATGGTAATTTGCTTATTGGCAAATACCCCATCACCAATCGTAACAAATCCTTCATCGCTGTATTTAAAACAACGTGTTTTGGATATTAACGGAGACCAATTATTGTCATACACGACTGACCAAATGCTGCGTAACTTTCTGTTTCTCGTTCGCGATTGAACCAATACCAATGTTTGATCCATATCCCATTCAGTATCACCCAACGCATCAAACCGCGTTTTTTGTGAACGAATAACAGCACCCATTCCATCAGTAACCGTAAGACCTTCTTTTCTCTTATTTAAATCAAGATCGTAAGCAATTTTTGTTCCATTCGCATTGTCATTCAAACCTAACAATAATCCACTTTCACGAACATAACTTAAGTCTTTGGATGGCGTTAAAAAAGTACCGTCAACGGCGTTGGAAACTAGCTCCATTCCATTAATGGTTACTTCTTTTTCATTTCCATAAGAATCTTCTTCTTGCACTACAACGCTCGCGGGTTTTACAAAAATCTCTTTGCCATGAAGAGGAATTCCCGCCGGGCCTTCTTGAACGCGAATCACTTCTTTCTTTTTATTATGGGTAAGCAAGGTTTCTATACCGCTCGCATTAACTGATGCAACTGCAGGCGCAGAAAGTTCAACTGAAAAATAATCCCTATTATAAGTTTGATCTCGCACCACTGTTGCACGCCCTTTTCTTTGCGGATTTAACGCAAAAATACTTGCCTGCTCAACAACAACTCCCGTTTGCGATAGCGTTTGATGATTACGATCGCTCACAGTTTGTGTGTAATTCGTTAAAATTTGACCCGTTGGATCTTCAGGCGCGATAGATAATTCAATATCATTATTCGCGTTATGATTAAGACGTCTGATATTGCCTGCAGGATCTCTCTCGAAATTTCGTTGATTGCGCTGATCCACACTGTATTCACTGAATAATCCCGAAGGCGCAATTTCTTTAACTAAATTACTATTGTTATCAAACCTATTCGCCCAGGTTTCACCGCGAGAATCCGTTTGCGCTTCGTTTTGTGATAATGCATTAAAACGATTTTGTTGAATCACGCGCCCCGTTTCAGATATTTCCGCTATTTTTTGACCTGCTTCATCTAATACATTAACGCGACTGTTGCCTTCGGCATTTATTTTACCAATATCACGCCCTTGGATATCAAAACCCGTTTGCGTTACTAATTGCTCTTTAGTAACCGATCCATCCTCATTACCAACATTCACGGCCGGTGATATGGATTTAATTTTCTTACTTTCATCGTTGTATTCATTCTCAACTGTATTGAGCAATGGATCCGTTGTTTTGAGACTTTTATCCCAAACATTTGGCTCATAACTCGTTGTTGGTGTTTTAGCAACTTTTTTCGGCGGTGATAAAGGCTTGCTAAGATATAAACTTCCGCCGTGGCTTATCGTTAATGTACCAATTAATTTTCCTGAATCGGCAATACCAAATGGATAACTTCCTTCTGGCATACCGGTCGCATTAATCGAAAAACCATACGGTGTAATGGCTTGTTCACTAATGCTGGTCCACTTGGCTTTTGTATCCAAACTGGTATTTAAATAAGAAAGTGGCAATGTTTTTTCGGTGGTCGAATAAGGCGATACATACAAAATGGTTAAATCAGAAAACTCTGTTTGCTGAATAACACCCGCAATATCATTGCTGCCTGCTTTAGGCTGAGAAGCTTGTTCATCGACATACAATGGAATCCACTCATCGTTGCTACTACCTTGCACAGATAAAGACATAGATTTTATTTTTAATACTGGATTCGCTAATTGCGCGTTGCAATATAACTTATCACCCTTTTGATCGGTGTATACGCCAATAATATTACCCGGCGTAATTGTCGCTGTTTGTGTTTGCTCTTTATTGTTAGTATCCACATACACACAAGTAATTTGTACCGGTTTGTTTTTAAATGCTTCTGGCACCACCCAATTGACTTGCACGTTATTATTCAATGACAACACTTCTAACGAACAAGGAATTTCACGTGATAAAGGTTGTGTGGCGGGTGTGTTTGTATAAATAGTGATAGGCAAACTTTGCGCAACACTTTCTATATCATAGATCGTCGTTGTGTAAGTGTATTGCCCCGAAGGTTGCGCATTTAAATCAACATAAAGTGCATTTGTTTTAGGATCTGTTTGCACAGCCAACGGACCGGCGATCTTTGTTGGCCCCTGATATAAAGTAATAGCCGTCAAACCTGCGGTATTGCCCGTTAAATACAATGTGCTATCCGACTTTATTTCACCTACCACATTATAACTTACACCTTGCGCATTGGTATTAAATTGCCATATGCCTTCTGTCTTACACTGAGGCGTGAGCTCCAAGATTTTGGTAATCGGATTCAACACGAAATAATCAATTTCAAATTGATAACAATCCGTAGTCAATGAGGAAACATCTACACCCGCTAAATTTAAATCTTTATTCGTTTGAATAGGCAGCACTTGTGTTGAATTAGTCCCCAATGGCCACACCGTTAATTGCGGTATAAGTGTAGTCTCTTGTGGTATGACCCAAGTAACACTTTGCTTGCCAAATACGTTCTCTTTTTCATTCACACAAAATGTCAAAGGAATGTTAGTAGCACTCGATTCATTAATCCAACGTGCTGGCTCAGTACTCGCAATTATTTGACCACCGTTATTTCTTACCGTAGCCGTTAATTCAATATCGACTAGTGGCATCGTTAAAAGCTCAGGAATTTGTGTTTGGCTTACAATATTATCCGCCCCAAGATTTATAGTAGGCGATTGAAGCTCACCCGTTTTGTTTCCTTTTAAATCATGCAATATTAGTTGCGGCGCACCACTATCAAGTGGCGATGACCAGGCTAATCCTCGAGGAGTACGCAATATTTTCTTAGGAAATGTTCCATCACCAGGGCCTTCTGCTATTTGTCGACCCGACGTATCAAATTCTGATTCTGTTGCAAACTGCTCAACATTATCTCGCAATAAAATTGATTTTTTGGCTTGATCTGCTTCCGTATATTTAGTCTGCCTTTCATCAACATGAATAACATCATCTGATGAATAACGAATACTGCGCGGACTGCCTTCTCTTTCTAACTTACGATTTAAGCGTTGTCTAAACCTATCATTTTCATCGGTATGCTGATTAACAAAATCCGCTTGCACTTGTCTTATCTCGAGCGCATTAATGAGAAAAGATTTTTTGCAATTAAGTGTAGCGCCTGTCGCTAATTGCATAATATCTTCAACAACAACTGCACCATGCAAACTCATATCTTCTGGCGCTTGTCGTGGCTTTTCATTGTTCTTTAGATAAAAACAACGAATCTGTGCATTCGGATACTTTTCACTAATAGTACGTTTCACCAGTGGCTCAAACTTGCTGATCATTTCTTTGGAAACATGGCCTGCTCCATGCGGACGATGATTCATGAAACTTACTGTAAATTGCTGACCCTGACGATGCACACGAATTTCTAGTGTCTGCCAACGCAATTTATCCACGTTATAAGGAATTAAAATTTTCGCATGCGAATTTTCTTGCCCCTGCAAAATAGGCAAAATTTCCAACAACGTATCACGACAATAACTTGTAATCGGCATACTATTTTTACGCGCATCAACCGCGGGCGTGATTGCCACATTATAAAAATTACCATCACCCTTATCCGCAAACGCGTGGTTTAAAACAAATTGTTTCCCTGGTAAAAAACCTTTCAATTGATGTTTTACTTTTAACTTTATTAATCCTGAAACAATGTCCTTGTCATATAACGCATTCATATTCGTCATTGTCCAAGCACTCAGATTCCAAAATTCACGCGCAATTTTTTTGCTTGTTGTGGCAGCAGTAAACGTTGCACCTTCCACATTACCATTACCGTCTTGCTTAAATGACGGTAATCCTCGATTATCTCTAACAGATAATTCGTGCTGATCATCATCCGCAGAAGTACTGATCGGTTTTGGAATATTATTTGGATCAACAGGAAACGCCGTGCCCGCATAAAACTTCACTGTCTCGACAGTCTGCCCATGCGCATTGAGCCCATAATGCGTAAGCGGAACTAAGATTTGTTCAGCTAACGTATCTTGCGCTGGTGCTTTTCTCGGCACATCCGTTTTCGCTACTTTGTTACCCAGTGCATTGTAAAAATTTAGCTTTTTAGCCGGTATCGCTGTATTGCTACCATCATCAATAAACGAATCCGACGACGCAAGAAGATTGCTTTCGGCATCGTATTCCCAGGTTTGCGAAATATCACACGGTGGTAAATTAATAATTTTCGGAACTTTTTTATTGTTGATTAATGCATACTCTATCGTTTGACGCACAACACTCACTCGCGTTTGTTTGGTTTTCTTATTTAAAAGATTATATTCAAACCTAAAACGACGATCTTTTTTAGATGTATTTTTATTCATTATCGCGTCTAATTCTGCCAAGGTCATCTCATCCGTTGGCAACGGATTTAATGGATTAGCATATTCGTAGCGACTAATTTCATTGCCTCTAACATCACGCTCATAACGAATAACTTTGCCTATCGCATTTACTTTCGCCAAAAGATGGTTGTCTTTATCAAACCATTGCCAAGTATCAGACCACTGCGCGGGCTTAATAACCACTCCTTCTTTTTCTTGCACTGGCGCAATTAACTGCGATGTCTTGATAATATTGTTAGAGGCGTCACGCACAAATTTTGTCTGCGGTGAAGCAAAACCATAATGTGGATTAACCGCGTCATATTGGAAAAAGAACTCTTCGTTATACTGCGTTAATTCAACATCACCATTGCCATTACGGTCATAAGTCACAACGGTATCTTTTTCCGAAGGTTTTAAATTGTTCTCAACGAGCGCTAATGGCAATCCGGTTGCAATATGCTCAGTAAGCGGAATACCTAACCGATTTTCGAAAATTATCGATTGAATTAATTCACCAAAACTATTTCTTACCAATTTCTTCACAGCACCTACCGCATTCACTTCATAGAGCGGTTTTTTGTTGGCATCATAAATCGTAAATTGATAATTACTTTGGCTTATAGCACCCGTTGCATCATCAACAGATTCATCATACTCCACGACTTTGAGATTTTTCGCATTCCACGTTTCTTTTTTGCTAACCGTTGCAAGCTTGACGGGCGGCGCCGTAAATGTCGCGACTTTAGTCGGATCATCAATAGGTGCATTTGCCACAGAAGCATTTTTTCGGCGAGATACTGCCGAATAACCTAAACTCAACGCACGTTCATCACCCAATCCTTTCGCCGCTGTGATATGAATAGCATTTCCAACACCGTCATATTCAAAATGTCTTTCAATAGCCACCGCTTCATCCGTTTTTTCAGCTTTATACTTTCCAGGATTAGCAGGATCAGGAACGACACTCGTAACATCTACTGGTGGCGTAATCTCCACTGTTAAACGCTCAGCATCATCGTATTTATATTGCCATGCATTACCATTACGATCCGTGTGCGTTGTAGTATTTCCCAATGCATCTTTATCAAAAACATCAGAATTACCCAATGGATCTGTCACAACGACTTTGCGGTTTGCTGCATCAAACTCATATTGATATACCAAATCTACTTTTGGATTAGGCACCCAGGTATTTAATAATGTAACTAATTCAGCATAAGTTGCTGGTAATTCAACTTTTTTGTCATACACACATCGTTGCGTAAGATTATTATTTTCATCATGCTCAAACTGCGTCACTACACCTGCCGGACTGACAATAAATTGTGAGCGACCAATGGAATCAAATATTTGGAACGTCACTTCATCATTGACAATCTTAGCAATGACTTTATCAGTATCGTTTAGGAAAACTTGCTCCGTCACAACACCTCTAGGATCAATAATAAATTGTGCGCGACCATTTTTATCGCGACCCACGTAAGTATGGCGATCTTTTTTATTTTCATTCGTCTTCACAAACGCTTCGACATCTGCAAGGGTTAAATTAGGAACACCTACCAGATCAGTGTATTTTGTCGCATAACAAATCTTTTCAATTTCTTTATTCGCACCGTTATAACGATATTCTTCAATAGCACCGACATTATTTATCTTAAACCGAATATTGCCGTTGCCATCACGCAACAACAAGGTGAACGTATCTAGAGGATCTTGGATCAGCATCGCCTTGATTTGTGCAATCGTTGTGGTATCCGTAATTTTGCTAGGATCAATTCCTTTTTCATAATGACGTTCAGATTTTTCTTCGCCATTTTTATAGTATTCATATTCAACAACACCACCGACAGCACTAACAATAAAACGCTTTTTATTAAGCGTGTTAAACCAATTATGCGTCACATTTCCATTTGCATCTTTTTTCGCTACAACATTTCCATTGCCATCCAATGTTTCTTGCGTGGAAAGTGCTAATCCACCAGGATCTTTAGTATTCCCCGTGTTGCGATTCAAACCATCCACTTGATCCGTTTCTTCATACTGTACTGGTGTTGTGGTATCGCCTTTCGTCATCGATATTTCTTTATTCTGCGCATTGTAAGTTTTATTAGTAACTAAATTTAAATGTGCGGGTAATTCAATCTCAACGCCCAACACAATACTTAAAATCTTTCCTTCAATAGCAAGACGACCGGGATAGTAATTATCCGCGTAACCTGCTCGTTGCATTTCTTCGAACGTGTTTTGCACCAAGTGATAAAGATCCGTATTCATCGGTTTGCCATTAGTCAAACTTCCTTGCTTGACTTCTTCTTTGTGCTCAACAAAATACTGATGACACATATTGCGCAATATTTTTTCATTAAATAAAAATGCTGTGTCGTTATGTTGAGTTCGCGCCTTTTCTAAAACAGTTTCTTGCCCTTCTTGCTCATTTAAAAACGCTGCTGCTTCTTTGAAAAATCCAGGTGTTGGATCAACAATGACCTGTTGCAGATTATTGTTTAAATCATATTGCTGCGCGCTCACTACATCTCGCGGATCAGTTATTAAAACAGCATTACCAAACGCATCAGGAGTAATAGCAGTAGTTAATTTTTCTCTTTCCGTATCAACAACTTTCTTAATTAATGCTCCCGCACCATTGTGCGTTAAACTTGTTTTCATTTTGCTAGCGTTTTCATGTTCAACGAGTAATCCCATCAAACTGTGTTTATCTTTTGTGGTATTGTTTTCAGCATCTGTATGTTCAGCGATTTGACCGCCAGGTGAATGCGTCCAGGTTTGTGGATTATTTAAACCTTGCGTCTCTTGTGCAACTTGCTCACCCGCAAAATTTGAAGTGATAACTTCTTTAGCACCTGTTGGATAAGTAATAGTATCTGTACGTGTTTGCTGGTTACGCTCATGCGAGGTAGTGTTCTTTTCTGCATCCGTACTCGTCGTCACTCGATTCCATGCGTCATGCGTTAATTTTTCATCAACGATGATGTCGTTATTTTCATCCACATACGAATGGTCTTTCTTATTACCCAAACGATCATGACTTTGCATCTTTTTATTACCATCAGCATCGATAATCGCGGTTTGTTTACCACGGATATTTTCAAATTCAGCTTTTGTTTCTGTTACTAATTTAGACACCGTATCTGTTTTTTTGGTACTGGTTTCTAAACCACGTGTATCAAACCCGTGATCAATGGCTAACGTTGGTTGTTGGCTATTCACAGGCAACAGATCTTGAATACATTGTCTAAATGCACTAAATACTTTTTTGCTAACGTTTTGCATCGCATCGGTAATTTGCTCAACTAATCCACGCTTATCGCGCTTTTGCGCAATAACTTCATCTTTTGGTGTTTGCATACCCGTTAACGTGGCACGAAATGCATCGCTAATAAATCCGCCCGTAAGCGTTTTGATTTGCTCAGGAGTAAAGCGTGTCGCATATTTACGCTCAAGAATATTTTCTGCTTGAGTGTTTAATGTTTCTTGAATAACTGCGCCCGTCGGATCAATTTTAATGACAGGCTTTCTGTTTTGATCATAATAAAAATAAGTCGTATCGCCCTGAGGATTGGTTTCAGATGGTGTAATCGTTTTTAACAAAAGCCCTGTCGTATTGTCATACACATGACGAATACTTGAGTTTTGCCACACCTGCGCTTTTTTAAGTATTTTTTCTTCGGCGCTATAATCTGGATTATTTTCAATATCCATTAAAAGCTGAGTAATATAAGGATTAGCTTCAGCTACTTTTTGTCCCCAACCATTGAATTTACTTTGCGTGTTACGTTGATGATCCGGATCATTTACATTTCCTGTAGCTGGCATTAACAAGTCTTTAACTTGGTGGAAAGTGACGTTATTCATCACATCGTATTGCGTGTATTCGCCTTTTAATTCTGTCGGATTAGCTTGATTGTCTGTATTAATTAATGCAGTGACTCGGTTTAATAAATCGTAATCATGAATAGTCGCTAAATCTTGTGTGGAAGGAACAGGAATGGGTGCGGCAGTTGGATTAGTTGAATTGATTGAATTAATTGAATTAACCCACCAAGCATCATCAACTTTAGTTTGATAACGCACACTCTTGTGCACCAGACCACACGGTAAATACTCATGTGTCGTAATAAACTTTTCAGCATCCACCTCTAAATAACACTGACCACGCGCATCTCGGAAATAATAATGATGGACATCTTTGTTGGGATCGCGCTTAATTTTCTCAATAATTTCATCGAAATTATTTTGCGCGAAATTAATTGGCTGTTTATCATCAAAGGTAATTTGATGCATTAACTGTCCACCCGCATTGCGGATATATTGCGTGATATATCCCGCTGCATCTTGTTCGCCGATTTTCTTACCATCATCGTTATAAAAATAACGCGTGCAACGATCTTTTGTAGGATCAGGCGTTAAATTTAATGATTGGCCATTTTTTAATTGCGTTAATTGTGCATCAGTTAGCGCCGTCTTGTAACGAATAACGGCCGTCGGTTCATTGTAAACATTGTAGCGATACTCCGTTAAAACTTGCGCTTCATCCACTTCATATTGTTTTAATACTGCACTGCCTGGCATGAAGAACTCATAAGAATAACGATCCTTAGCCGGATTTTTAATATTTAACGTATTTAAACGCATGATTAATGTATCGATCGTCGGCAACGTTGTTGGACTCAACGGTGGATAAATTAACCATAACTTTCGAATATCAATTGTATTGTCATAATGAATTTTTGTATTAAATCGATATTGCGAATTGTAACGATATTCATGAATCGCCCCAGCAAAGCTACTCGCTAAATCACCCATTGGCGTTACTGTAAAACCTAAGCGTTGTTGAAAATCATAAAACGTAAAGCTTTGACGTCCATCCGGTAATTGCGTAATAACAGGACGCCCCAAGGTATCACTCAGATAAGTAGTGGTGCGCACCGTATTATCCACTTGTTGAGTAAGACCAATAACCTCTCCAGCGGTATCTACTGTCGTAACATCAACACGTCCATTCGGTTGCGTAATTTGTGTTTGTGCTTTGGCATCACTGTATTGAACTGTTTTTACAATCGCACGACTGGGATCTGTCATACTCATCTGATCGGTGATTCGCGTTACTCGCTGCAATCCATCAAACGCTTGCTTGCGATTGGTTACCGTCGTGGCACTTTGTTTGATTTGATGGACTAACAAACAACCAAAAATATCTTTATCTGTAATTTCTTCACCCATCTGGTCATCAACAATACCATTGCCTTCTGCATCAATATGGGCATAAGCACGCTTGCGATAAACTTGACCATTCGGATCATATAAATAATCCACTAAAGAAACTTTCTGCGGACTTTGTTGGCTTGCCCAATTTGAAATAGCCACAATATCAACTGGTTCTGGATGAACATTGTATTTCGCTACTGGAAAAGCACTGTCTAAATAAGTTCGTATAGAAGCAATATTCCACGAATCATCGTAACGATATTCCGTCACCTTACCTATTGGACTAATACTAAAACATAAATATTGAATAACATTGCCGTATTGGTCGAGTCGCTCGTTGTAAACATCACGCGTAATGACTGGAGTATTTCCTGCAATTGGCCCTGGATATTTTAATTTACACACAGGCACAGCATAGTCACTGCCTGATCCATAGATATAAGTAGTAACGTGGCCATTACGTTTCGTGTGTTGCAACAACAAATTTTGTGGCACGGTGTAAACAAACGATTCATTAGTACCATCGGCGTAAGTAATTTGTTGTATTTGGCCATTGGGGTAATAACTATAAGATTTCGTTTCATATGACGGGTGAGCTTCAGTCGTGTGCCTACTGCTATCTGGCCCTTCTGGTAAAGCACACTGCGCCAAATTGCCATTAGCATCTATCGTAAATTTATCGGCGGCAAACCCAGTAATGGTAACTTCCGGCCAACCATTATAATTAACGTCATACTCCTCTGTTTTTCCGAATGTAAAATTCGCTAATCGTTTTGGTTGATTATCACTCCCCGTAAACATAAAACTCACGTTGGTCGTATCAGTTTGCGCAATAGCCGATAGTAGTGAAGTATCTTCTCGATAAGAATAATTAACTTGATAACCCGCGTTATTACCATTCAATGGCAATGACGTCGTTTGCAAACGACCTAAATGATCAAAAATACTTTGTTGTAATAAATTGTTCTCTCCGCCCGTTGTTTCGTAAATTCCGATCGTTTGACCATTGAACGCATTGGAAGTCGATGTCACTTGATAAGTATCACCAGCTGAACCTGTGATAATTGTTTGATTGCCGTTGTAACTAAACGATAAGGCTTGACCTACGTTATTAACTCGCTGAACACGTTGCCCTTGGGTATTAAAATATTCAACCGAACGATCTTTGGCATCATAACGACGCCATAAATTGGCTTTGCCATCAAATTCAATATAAGAAACACCATCCGGTGCAAAATAACGCTGTTGATCACCAAATGTATAAGTTGTTTGATGTCCATCACCGCTGGTGTAAGTAAGCGATGAATTATTATTAATATCCTTAATGTTCACATCCAAAGAAAAATGCCAAGCTTCCTGAACACTTGCTGCCTGACTGTTATACGTAAAGCCGATGTTTAATAAATCGTTTTTACCGCCCTTTTCTCTAATATTTAAAAAACGATCTTGGACAACGACATTACCATTAGCCACATTGGGATAAATATTAATACCGGCTTGACCAAATGATTTTGTTGGAAACAAATGTTGAATCTTTTCAAATGATGATTCTCTTAACCCCAAACCATTGCCTGATGTTCCTGCAATAACTGAATAAGCACGCGCCTTGGTCATGTTTGTCCCCTACATATTTTACAAATATTAAAACGTTAAAATATTAAAAATTAAATTAATTATTAATGTCTATTACCCATACGAATACTTTCATCAACTTCAGGTGGTTGTGGTTGAGCCGCATTGTAGGCATGAGTAGTTACACTACCATCTGGCTGCCCAGATTCTATCAATCGATTAGACGCATCAAAATGCTGATATGTGGTTACTTCATTAGCAACGGGGTTCTGAGTTGTATCAGAAGCACCAACATGATACGTGATTACCTGATTGGTAACAGTATTCTGAGGGCGCATAGGCTCTTCACGAACCACATTTGTCCATCTATTTGTTGTTCCATTGGTTTCTATTTGTTCACCAGTTGCATTAGTAGTAACGCCATCCATTCGCTGCACTGATAATTCATCCGGCAGAAACAACGTGTCAGTATTAGCCTTTTGATCTAGCCATTGCTTGCACCCCTCTCTTTTAAATTAAATAACAAAATAAAAAAATCACTCAATAATTTCATTAACTTCATTAATTTTTACATTCTCATTGTCTTGTCGCCCAATTTCTTCATCATTTTTTCTTTCAGGATAAGTGACTTCGCTATTTTTCTCAGAACGCATAGCTCTTACGACTAATTTTGCTAATAACATTAGCAACAATAACGACGTTCCCGTCACTAATATCCACACTTTCCAATCTATTGCATAATTTGCAGCATTGACTTCGCTGTTGGAAGAAGACAATGGAGCGCTATGTGCAGATTCTTGACCCACGGTGCTTGCCGTCATTGCTCCACCTGCCATACCTACTAACGTCTTACTAAAACTATTGAAAAATGGCGTTGTTCGCGAAGAAGAGGCGGGAAAATTATTTTGATTATTCTGATTACTTTGACAAGGATCTGGATAAATAACGGTAGTTGCTTTTAATGAGGCGCGACACAAGGCGCTGTCTTTTCCACCAGTAATTTGAGTTCCGTCAATTTCCAGAACTTTAAGATTCGATGATGCCTCTGCATGACCATAAAACCAACGACGCGCATCAACACTCAATTTTTTATCTGCGATAGGAACATGAGGACTCACCGATACTATTTGCTCACCAACAATATCGGCAAACTCATCATCAACAGGTGTGTTATTTAAATATAAGCGCTCTAACGTGGAATCTTTTAATGCATCATAACGGATGCATAGCTGTCTTCGGTATTTGATCAACAGTTCTGCATAAATCTAAGTGTTTTAATTTTCCTAAACGAACCAAATTTTTTAATGCAATAGACGCATCGCCAGTTGCTGCTATCGGATTATCTCGTAATACTAATGTTTCAACACCATTTTTCATGGCTGCAACAAATAACTTTCCTGCACACTCATCCGTAATTTCATTGCCAGATAAATCGACATGACTAATGGTCACTGTCGCTGCATTTAGAGATTCGAGCTATGATGCAGGCAATATTAGTTCCTAGTTGATTACCTGGCAAAATGAAACTCTCGTTATCGGCGTTGCAGAAATATTTCCAACAAAGGCGGTCATTCCATCCAAAGTAAATTCGCTCATATTATTCAAGCCAATACTTGCGACTGTCGTATTAGCCGCATATTGTTTGATCACCGCTAACCCTTGATCAGTAATAGACGTTCCACTTAAATCAACGACGGTCACATGTACTGTTTGGAAAACCTTGCATAAATAGCAAATACATACTTTGATCTGTGATGCCTGTATTTTCTGAAAAATCAAGATAGGTTAAGTTTGACCCTGGTATATAAGGTGTCATGGCCGCTATTTCATTATCAGTAGCACCCACATTCCTCAAACGCAACCTAGTCACTTCTGATGTTTGAATCGCCTGGGCAAACGGACCCAAACTTTCGTAAGTAAATCCTTGAGGATTATCTGAACAATCAATATCTTTTACTTTGCTATTACCAATCGTTCCAGCAAGACTTATCATGCCATTATCGTCGAAAGCATTGTTTCCACCTAAATTAAGGTTTTGCAACTGGACTCTCTGACAAGGCTTTTGCTATTTTTGCAACATCATCATTTACCAATCCGCATCACGTAAACTTAATTTTTGCAATGGCATTGTTTGCATAGCTGCTACCACCACTGAGCTAGTATTTTTGCCAAATGGATTGCCATCCAGAATTAAATCTTTAGTTCGATCACCTTGGATTAAACTTTCAATAACCGGCACAACACCATTACCTAAATTAACATTCGTGAAATCGGTGCCCTCCGGTGATGTGGCACGCAAAAAATCTGTGAGCACACCCACACGTTCAGGTTGTGGTGGAATTGAACTTGGTGTTGCTCTGGACATATTGAAACTATCCAATCCTTTCGACGAGACCATGTTTTGCGCTACCGTCAGAATCTCTTGAAACTGGGCTACCGTCCACTTGTCATGAGGCTGTTTGGAAAGATCAATGGAAGTAATATTTTTATGGTGCGCGATTTCACGCAAATGACTGAGCAAGCTTTCCGCAGAAAGATCAGGATGATTTAATAATCCATCGAAACAGGCTTGTAAAGAATCTCTATTTTTAAAATCAACGAAATCCCAAGAACAGAACTGACAAACACGTTTTGCGATTTCTCCGGCTAGATAACAAACTTTTCCCGCTTCAGCACATCGATCTTCTTGTATAAGGTACTCAACCAGATCAATGATTTTTTGCATGATACAATCAACTAATCGCAAATTAGCGTACGTTGCATAGGATGAAAATGCAGATGACAGCGGCGTAAATGTCCAATTAAAACGACGTTTATCGTTTTTACCCATTCTCCACAACAAATAATTAGCATACAGGCTGGTAACAGCAGAAACTGCTCCTGTGGATTTTGCATCAGCAAGTTCTCTAAGTGTCTTTAATGCTCTTTGCCCATATTCGTGTTTTTCAGAATAAGCATTAGCTACATTAGCTAATACACGCATAGCTTGAAATCGTGTCAAAACAGCAAAACCTGCCTGATCAACAACATTGTCCATGCTAACCTGTGCGATGTGTTGAGTTTCCTGCTCTAAAGTTAAGGCACCATTCCACAATAAATTAAACTCGGCACGAATTAATTCACGTCGCATTGGATATATAAAATTGAAGATTTCGTGCAATCGATTATGTGCAGCAAGATGCTGATCTTCTAAAACAGCGAAATCAGGATCTGATCGATAATGAAAATCAAGATGCAACACATAATTGGCGCTTGCTGTTAACATGGGCAAACTCAAGATTAATGCCGCGTATAACCAATAGCTGTAATCTCCTGACAACACATAATTGCCAAAATTGTTTACCCAGTTATGCTCATTCGGCGTACCACCTAGCAGATGTTGGCCAATCATGTTTCCTAGAAAAATATTCCAAAGCGTATTGCCGTAGCGCTCTCCAGGAAAGCTCAAATATTGAATAAAATCATGTGCTAACAATCCGGTAAAAATAGCAGGCCAAATATCCTGAATGGCTAACGCTACACCCCATGTTAATTGATCAACAGCAAAAGCTGTGTGTAATCCTAGCTTTGAAGAAAATGTTCTTGGATATTGCGGAAGAAATTGAATAATCCCACGTTGCGCTAAACGATAAAAATCGAAATCTCTTGGATGATGAGGAATGGATGAAAGAGTCCCAATTACTTCTTCATAAAGCTTTTTTCGCTTTTCTTGATCGAAGTTATCGAAATAATAATGGAGCCATCTCGAAACTGTTTGCTCCTTGCTTATTTTCTTCACCGGAGGGAATTTCATCTGCTGCAATTTTTGAATAACCTGCAAATCTTTATGAACAGTTTCATTGGAATCACTTTCTTCTCGTGCCACTGCTGGATTTTTTACTGCTAATTGCTCTTCCGATGCTTGCTCATTAAACTCAAAATCACTTACAGTGATTTTTTTCCATCAGAATCACTATTAATTGTCGCTGCTGAGGTTGTAGGTTTCAGTGGCTGGAGGTTTATCTGATGAGCCATAACCACGAATTAATCCAGGAAAAATTGATACTGTTTCCTTTAACTGTTTCACTCAAATACTCAGAAATACTTTTCATCTCTTTCATCTCTTTACCACCCAAAATGTTACCAACTCATTGTTATGTATAAAACCATAACATCAAAAATAAAAAACACCAAGAAAAATCCTCCCTGCATAACAAACGGCTAAATGACTCTTTTAAATATCTTAGAATTTAAGATTATCTTATGGAGCCACCAGCCGTTACCCTAGGCATATCCTTGCGCAATTCCTACCGTATTAATAACGGAAGCCATTTTTTTAACATTGCCTCTAAATCTTCTGGGGTTGCAGGCTTAACTAGTAAATCATCAATTCCCGCCCATTCAAGTTGCTCATGAACCAAATCACCAAAACCTGTGCAGGCAATAATTGGTACACGCTTGTTTTCATTTTTTGTTCGATAACGAATTAAGTGACTAATTTCCAAACCTGAAATTGCTGGCAATCCAATATCTGTAATGATCAAATCACAATCATTTAGAGTCTTGCTTAATGCTGAGACTGCATCACCCACAACAGTCACCTGACAACCAAGACCTTCTAAGAAATTTCTATGGATTTTTTGTATTAATTTATCGTCTTCAACTAATAAAATTTTGGGTACTCTTAAAAACATCACTTCATCCAACTAACTAATAAAAATTAATGACTTAACACGGCGCAAAGCTTTGGCTCTAATGCAAGAATCCTATTTGCTGACTGCTTAATCATTTCTAAACAATCTTGTTGCTGTTTGGTTAATCTGGTTTCACCCAGAATGAACAGCATTCCCAAAATTCCTGTCACAGGGTTGCGAATGGCGTGGCTTACTTCAGCCCTCATATTCCCTGCAAACGCTCCATAGGTAGTTTCATCAATCACTATATCTGTACGCATAACTTTTACCCCTAACCACTCAATTTCCAAGAATTAACTGACAAAATGGCAGTAATTCGCTATTCTCAAGAACAACACCAATAATTGTGTTTACCCTTCAACTCTGTTTAATTTATACAGAGTTGGTATTTTTGTCAAACAATTTCTGAATCTTTTAATCTATGAGCGAACTTGAATCAAAAGCCGCGCTAGGAAAGCGCCTTAGACAGCTAAGAGGCTTTGCTGCGCTAACAACTAAGCAACTTGCTGAAATAGCGGGTGTTGGTCAGACCACCATTAGTGTTTGGGAGAATGGCAGCATCAATGCTATTAGTGCAAAAAATGTCACTCGAATGATTGGAACCTTTAAAAAACTTGGGATTGACTGCACTGAAGAATGGTTAACGAGAGGAGTTGGCTCAGCACCAAGACTGGTGCCTACTCTTCCGCCGGAACTATTTGATAACAAAAGAGAATCTGACCGAAGTTTTCAAGAATTACTTTCACAAAAAAGCGAACTGATAAAACAATTTCTTACATTCGATAATAAAGCAGTGGTAGCTAAAATTGATAATGCCAGCATGTCTCCGATCTTTGAAAAAGGAGATATTGTAGGTGGTATTTGGCAACCTGCTAACTCATTGTCCACAGAAACAACAGCAATCATTGAGATTAATAACAAGAAACAAGTGAGAAAAATCAAAAAAGGAACTGCCGATAATTTATTTCATTTATCTTATTTAACCCTCGACGGCGCTAGTTCAGAACCTTTTGAAATCAAAGATATTACTTTAGAAAAAATAGCGCCCATTATCATAATGTTGCGCTAGTGCCATTCACCCTTTTCTTCTAAAGCCTTTTTAGTCAACAAATAGGCTTCAATCGCTTCTTTAAGCTTTCTTTCATTAACGGGTTTGGTAAGAACTAAAGCGGCATCTTCTTGTTCGAAATAAGCAACATCATCTTCAGAAGCATGGGAGGTTATTACAATAAAATAAATGTTTCTGCCTTTTATTTTCCTTATTTGTTTCATGGCATCCAAGCCATTCATACTGCCAGGCAAGGTGATGTCTACAAAAATAATGTCGTAATCTTTTTTACTCGCCAGAGCAATAGCTTCTTCTCCAGTGCCTGCAACCTCTACGTCATGCCCAAGATTATTAAGGATTTGTTTTTCGATCATCTGAGTTTTTTGATCATCTTCAATTAATAAAATTGTTTGCCTTGGAATAACATCTAACTTATTAACATGATAATCAATATCTGAATCACTATAGTCTTCAGAATCAACACTTTTTATTGGCTGAACAGGTACTTTTAACACAAACTCTGCACCTTCCCCTGCCTTGCTGTTTATAAAGATGACGCCCCCTGAGGCTTCAATTTTTAATTTCACTTGGGGCAATAACAATGCTTGCTTCCTATAAGGATTTCCATTGCTGTGCTCACGTATATCTGAGAAATTATAAAACACAGTAGCGATTTCTTCAGCGGTCAACCCTTTTCCTTGGTCTTTTACTGAAACTTGTAAAAGTGTTTTTTCATTCTCAGCAATCCATTTTGCATTAATCTCAACAATGCCATCCTGCGAACTGAAACGGATTGCGTTACCTATCAAGATTCTTAAGGAATCATAGATGTTTTGATAATCTAACTTACCTTGCTTAGGAATATTGGAATCAAAAACTAAATTTATTTTAATTTTATCATTTGCCGGGTAAATATTATCTCTAACTGCGTCATCGATTAAATTTCTAAGATGGGCTTCCTGAAAACGACATTCCACACCATTGTTTTTTAATCGATTTAAATCACCTAGATTTATCAAAGAATTAAGTGAGCGCTGACCTTCGGCTTGAGCAACACTAAAATACTCTTTTAATTTATTGATGGATTTTTCGATCTTATTGACGCTATCGTTATTTAAACCACCTCGCGTTTCCTGAGAAACAAAGTGCTCAATTTTATCTAACTCTGATTTAGCCAACTCCAAGATTGCTATGGTATTACCAACAGGTGATCGAATCTCATGAGATGCTACCGATACAAAATCAATATTATTTTTTAATGCTTCTTCGATTTTTTCATTAGCTTCTTTCAATGCAACTTCTTGGTTTTTGCGATGAGTAATATCTATGGACATTCCCAACAGTCCGTTGACAACTCCATTGTCGTCATGAAGTGGCATCTTTTTGGTTAAAAAAACAGCGTGTTCGCCCTTATAGTCAATACCATTTTCTTCATAAAGCAGTTCTTGATTTTTCAACATTACCTGTTCGTCGTCAGCAACCACTCTATCTGCAATTTTTTTGTTGACTATATCGTGAGTTTTTTTCCCTAAAAAATCTTCCGGGTTTTTAAAACCTAAATTATTAATATTATTTTTATTTGTCCCCAGGTAAATCCCTTCTCTGTTTTTCCAATAAATATTTCCAGGAAGCAGATTTATAATTTCGCTTAACATTTTTAATTTTTCGCGCGAAGAATGTTGCTCATCGTCCTCTTTAATAGTTATTAACAACGTAAAATTTTCTTGTCCATAAAGCGCCAGTCTTGTGGTCGTTATTTGATTGTTTTTCTCCTTGGTTGCTAGTTTCTTAGATTCTATTGCTTTTTTGTCCAACGAGCGGATTTCATTTGCCAGAGATAAATCATAAAAATCGTTGTCTGTTTTTCCTATTACGTCACCTGGAGAAACAGCTTGCATGCTAATGGCAGCTCTATGACTGCAAGCAAGATACTTGCCATCACTACTTTTAGCAGTTACATCAAACGGCAAATCTTGAATTATCTCGATTATAGAATCTAAAAATATGCTGCTCATATTAGTGTTCAATCCATTAACAATGCCCACTTAGGCCTTACTTCTTAAGTTAAGCTTCCTTTAAGATTTTTATGCCAGAATCAGCGCTTGGCTATAAGACTGGTGCTATTTTTCTCAAAATCATGTAGTCTTGCGGCCTGTAGTGCCCCACGCTTTTCGGCTGACCACAAAATAACTCTTTACTCAAAGTAGCTCGGATAAACTGGCATTATAGCTTTACTCAGTTTTTAGAGGAATAAAAATGTTTATCTCATTCCCAGGAAAAAAGAAAAAAGACAGAAAATTCCCCTGCTTGTTCCCGATCAGTATCGGGCAAGATTATCATACCGGAGATACGCTGGATAAGTTAATTGATGCTGTAGTCGATGAATTTCCAGGCACACCATTTCTCTTGCCTGGCGGGTACCTTCAAAGATTTAATTTCAGGATGATGGGACTTACTGAAGCTGAAGCCGAAGCTAGAGGAAGAGATGTCAATAATGATTGGCTCAAAGAACATCTGAACATGTTTAGTGATAGAAAAAAAACATTCACTCTTTTAGATTGGGAAAAAGAACTCAAAGAGCCAGGATTTACTGAAGCAGCAACCATGGTAAAGGATGCTTATGGTACGAATTTGGCCCATAAGAGATCATTAGAATCAGCTATTACACTATTCAACAGCGCATTTGTAAGAAAGAATGCAGGCCAGAAATTCTTGGATTTTTATGACGCAACTATAGCGTTTGGTTTTATAAAGCAATTTATTCAAGAAGAAATTGCTATGTTCATTCACTTAGCAAAAAAATACGGGGGGATGGAACTTGTTTATCCAATGGAAAGCGTGATCGCCCAATCCGTATTCGCAGCAGCAAAAGCTATTTCTATACCTGAGCTGTACTTTCAGAATGCGGCAATGCATCTACCAGCTCAAAAAAATAAAGCTGCCCATGCTCCTAAAAAAAATGGCTTAACGCATGAAAAAATACCAGACCACAAAAATGGTACGTCGCTTGTCGTTCACCAATCGGATGAAATGGCAGAAGAAACGACGAAAGTAGCAGCTGGTATTATAGCTCAATTGGTTAGCACCACTAATAACTTACCTGACCCTGAATGGTTGGCACAAAGCGCTACCGCGATGGCTAAAATAATCATTGAAGAAAGAGAAAAAAAGAAAAAATCTACGGAAGTAGAAAAAATAAATTCAACTTGCGGACCTGTAATAAAGGCTTCCTCTACTAGACGTATAACCTTTTGGTCATCTGATGATTCGGCGCACTCTGGAGCAAGAAGACGGGTCAAAAGTATAGACTCTGCACCAGAACAAAAAGTAACTTTTTTAGATGACCCAGATATTAAGAAAAGGTTAGAACTAGCAAGGGGAAAATCATCCAAATTAGTACACTGAAGATTAATTACACTAGTGAAACTTAGAACTTTTCATCAAACCAAGTCTATCAGCAATCTTAATGCGAGCAATATCCTGAGAGGAAAACCCAATAATATCTAGCTCATCATCGCCTGCCAAATCTTTAGCGGGAACTATATAATGAACTATGCCTGACAATTCATTATGAATATCAAAATATACTTCGCCATTCACCAGATATTCGTCAATAATCTCACAAGTAACCTCATTCATCATTTTTGATGCTCCTATATTATTCCATGTTCATAAAATAGCTAACTGATAATGGTCAATTATATTTTTATATCCTGCTATGGTAAATTAACTTCACTTAGAATTAATTAGTATTTAAATTAAAGATCGCTTAAAAATAAATTTTGAAAACAATTGAGTGCAGGGAATTTGTCACAATCCTATCTCGGATTTACCCTAATTCCAATAGTTTTAAATAGCTTTTATAGCCGTCAAAACACCGCAAGGTGTTGATTTATAAAGAAATTTGATTGTGTTGAGTGTGATTCGCAATGCGAAGGTCGGGAGTTCGATTCTCCTCGGCTCCACCAGTTAAACTTCTTTTTACTAGTGAATCAAACTGTAGGGTGGATTAGTCACCGAAGCGTAGCGAAGGGGGCGTAATCCACCATGAAATTAAAGCAGTTTATGTTTTAAATCAAAATAGCTGCTTTAAAAGGAGAATAATTAAATATGCAAAATCCTGGTTTAGCCGTTCCGCTAGAAGTTTTATGTCAATTGGATGGGGGGGGTCTTATTGTTTTGCCATTTTCTCTTTTTGAAACAGGAATTAGAAAAATCGTAAGAGCAATAGACTCTTCTGCTTGTTCGGGTGGAGCTGACCCCTTTTGTAATATTTATCGATAGTTTTTTAAACGACTGAGATCGGATGGATGGTCATTCTCTCTAGGAGACGAGTCTATTTTTTTGGATTTATATAAGCTTACAAGAAACGATATGCATAATAATGGATTATTTTATCCTAAAAAAAACAAGAACTATAAGTATACTTGGCGAGAGGGAGAATATGAATTCAAATATGCAGAGTATAGAAATTTTGGTTTTGAGCATTGCTCTATGTTAGTTCAAGATTTGATCGAATTAAATTTAGAAATCATGAAAAGTTCTTTAGTGAGTAATTTGAAAATTATTTGAATGTTGGCTAACACATCTCTAGCCAAAAATGGTGGATTACATCGCCTTCGCTACGCTTCGGCGACTAATCCACCCTACAATATTAATTTGCAAAAAGTCTCTAAAAAAGATACTTTTTAGCAATGGATGTTAACCACCATGATTACTTTATTTTCCATGACGCGAAAGATCATTAATGTAGTCACTAAAACGTATAACGTTACCAATCTACTTAAACCTCCAAAATAGAGGTTTAACATGATTACAAAAGACTGACCCAAAATCTCATACTCGAGTCAGTCTTTAAAAAACATCTAACTTTTCGCAAACAAATCAGCCTCTCTTTCCCTGCGTGCTTGCAATCCTGGATGATGATCATGATTCGAATTATGTCTTATTTCATTTTCCGCATCCTTGAATTGCGAGTTCTGAATGTATTTAGTTAGATTTGGACCAATTAATTTTGGAACAAGACATAATGACACTAGCGCCGCTTGTCTATTTGCATTTAGTTTATCAAAAATGCTGGCGCCAAGTTTGCGTTTCAAAATTGTTTCTGACTCGTTGATAATTTTTTCTTCTATTGTTTCTGCTTGCTTTACCGTAAGCTCCGCTTCTCCAGATAGAATTTTGTCAAAATCAGCCCCCACTCCTTCAATCCAACTTCTTGCATCTTCACGCCTTAAATTAAATCCTGTAGAAATAGTTGGAATGCCAAGATGATCACGATAAACCTTTGTTAAAGGCGGCCTGCCCGAATTTTCATTTAAGCGCAGAAAATTTCTCGCTTGAATATAATCTTTTAACATAAATAAAATCCTCCCAATAATGTAAATGAACCCTCAATTACAAAGCTAGTTCATGACAAAATATTGGGACTAGTAAAAAATACTAGAAACTCATGGTGGATTACTACATTAAAAGAGAAAAAACTATTTCTGCGTTTTATCTGGCGTCGTAGTAAATTGCTCGATAGCAATACCTCTAGAGCGAACACTTGTTGGTACGCGCGTAATTACCATCGTTGCTAATAAATGCTGCTTAGCAATTTCACTTGCACTTTGATACGACACGACTAAAGGTAATTGCACTTTCCAGTTATAAGCATCTTTAGTGACGCCTTCATGCACAATCACTGGTGAACCATCGGCCACAGCAGAAACAATTAATTTCTTTTGAATCACCGTATCTAAATTCTTGGATTTATCCAATGCCGTTTTAAAAAGATTCCACGCCGTGGGAGTAAAATAAACAGAAGCTTTTTGCAACGCTTGCTTGTAATTCGTGAAGTTATAACTAAACGCGGATACACCTGCTTCATTTGCCCAAACCAACAGACTAGTATTAGACATCGTGGATTGATTTAATGCTGTGGTAACTGCTTGTGCACTGACTGAAATAATACCGCTAAAGATAAACACTAAACAAATGACGTATCTATACAAATTCTTCATGAAGCGTCTCCTTTGAGCTAAAATGTTAACTACGTGTACGCGATAAATTTACACTAAATAAATTATTTTAGATACAATAGCAGCTAGCTTTACTGACAAGGAGAGATCACCATGCGACGTTTATTAAATTTGTTATTTAGCTTTCGTAAGTCCATTAACCGCAAGCAATTTCTCTTGGGTTACATTATTGATATTATCGTTGTCATACTCGCGCTATATCTTTCAAGCCTGGCAGAAACATTCCCCAACAAAGCATTAGTCATTACACTTTCTGTGGTAAGTCTTGGCATCATGCTTGTTGCAATTATTTCTCTTGTGGCAATTACTATCAAACGCTTGCGCCATATGCATTGGACGCCATGGTTAGTTTTATTGGGCCTCATACCATTACATCTCAATATTCCAATACACTCGGTAATGATATTGCACATTCCTATTATCAGCACATTGTTGGTTATTTTTTGCATTTTTTATCCAGGAAAAAAACCTAACGCTGGCAAGGTAAAGTAATGTTTTACGAACCCAGCAAAAATAATCATGGATTAACACACAACCCTTTTAAATCTTGCGTTGTCCCTCGGCCGATTGGTTGGATTTCAACACGGGATTTAACAGGAAAACCCAATTTAGCACCTTATAGTTATTTCAACGCGATTTGTGATAACCCTGCGATGGTAATGTTTGCTGCTACCACAACGAAAATTGATCATCGAATTAAAGATAGCGTTACTAACGCCGAAGAGACTGGCGAATTTGTGGTGAATATCGCAACTTATGAATTGCGCGAAGCGATGAATAAAACATCGGCTGAATTACCGGTAGGCGCTAACGAATTTGAATTGGCGCAACTGGAAACTGAAGCTTCTGTCTTAGTCAAACCACCGCGCGTGAAATTATCACCGATTCATTTAGAATGTACTTATTATCAAACTATTTTACTTCCGACAAATAATCCAGCACATCAAAGTCGCTTGGTGTTAGGTAAAGTTATTGGCGTGCATATTGCCGATCACGTCATTGTTGATGGCAAAGTTGATTTGAAAAAAGTATTACCGATTGGTCGCTTAGGTTATATGGAATACGGCGTGATTGATAATATTTTTACCATGCAACGATCGGATTAATTTAATAAATCTTCTGCTCACCCGAAGGCCTTGTTTTAAATCGCTTGTACTGCCACAAATATTGCTCGGGATGTTCGCGCACCACTGCTTCAATAATTTGATTAATGCGCAAAGTGTCAGCATACAAATCATCACTGGGAAAATTTTCTAATGGTGGATGATAAGTAATTTCATAACCGGAATAATCCGCGCGTCGATAATAAAAACAGGGGATCACTGCCGCGCCGGTTAATTGTGCAAAACGTGACGTCGCGCTAACTGTTGCGGCTGAAATACCAAAAAATGGAGCGAAAATACTATTTTTTTTGCCACCATCGACATCGGAAGTATAACAAATAGGTAAATTCTTTTTAAGTGCACGAATAAATCCACGCGCATCATCGCGTGCAATCGCCGCTTGATAATGTTTTTTCATCGCGCGCCAACTGACCCACTGCAATACTGGATTTTTTTGCGGAAAAAACATGGCGCCATACGGGTGCGTGAATGTCATCAAACGCCCGCCAATATGAATGGGGGAAAAATGTGCGGTGAAAATTAATGCGCCATTACCTTTGGCTAATCCTTGATGAAGATAATGTTCATGATGAATACGCGCCAATCCTTGCAATCGCTTTTTGGAACCTAACCAACCAAATGCGGTTTCAATCGTACCCATACCCATGGAAATAAAACTTTTGCGCAATAAATCTTCTTGTTTTTCTTTAGACCATTCGGGGAAACATAATGCAATATTAATACGCGCAATTTTTTTCTCGCGCTTGGCAACATGATAGGCCAGCTTACCTAACTGTCGACCAATCGCTAATTGAACACGATAAGGCAATTGAATAATTAACCATAATATACTCAACAAAAACCACATGGGCCATGCGCGCCAATGACACAATTGTTTTATAGAGGGCGATTTATTTTTCATCTTTTTCATAATAACTTGCAATCAACTGATCTTTTTTCAACCATAACTCCTGCATAAAACGCTGGAAACGTTCACGAAATACCGGATCATTTTCATAATCCCCATGCAAAATTTCAGGGATAGGAATTTTTTCTACGCGCACAATAATTTTGTCGAACTTACCGCAACAAACTTGCCACAAACTGCTTTTGCCCTTGGGATAAATAATTGTCGTATTTAATAACGTATCAATTAAGCCATCCATATAACGCAAGGCTAATGCCAAACCACCAACTTTTGGTTTGAGCAAATAACGATATGGCGACTTTTGTGCAGCGTGCTTGTGTGAGCGAAAACGTGTACCTTCTGAAAAATTGACGATGCTGGCGAAAGACTTTTTGAAATTCTCACAAGCAATGCGTGCGGCTTCGCGATCATGCTCACGCAGTCGCGGATTTTTTTCTAATTGCGCTTTGGTATAACGCTGCATGAAAGGAAACCCAAAAATCCACGAACTCCAACCAATAAATGGCACCCAAATTAATTGTTTTTTCAAAAAAAACTTGAGCATAGGAATTTTTTGATCAAACACCTTACACAAGATCATAATGTCGGCCCATGATTGATGATTACAGGTAATCAAATAACATTGCTTTAGATTTAACCCGTCGGGCAAATGAAATTCAAAGACATAACGACTGGTAAGATTTTTAATGCGTGTATTAATACGTGCCCAAAGTGATGGCATAGAAAAAATGACGCGATGAAAAAATTGGCGCCATGACTTAACCGGGCTTATGCATTGCAAAGTAAATGCGATATATAAAGTGAGGCCGATGAATATGACATTGAAGGTATACAATAACAGTGCAATAAACCCTGTTAAAAACGCTGGCAAACCACTTAACATGTACCCCTCACCCATTGCAGTAAAAGTTAATTAGTACTATATTAGTCCTATTAAATTGAGCGGACGCAGTTTAGCATGATTCGTATTAGTAAGTTAGCCGATTATGGCACAGTGGTGATGGCCTATTTTGCGCGCAAACCAGACCTTTTTCATACGGCCAAAGACATTGCACAAGCAACACATGTTGCACTTCCCACCGTGAGCAAATTATTAAAAATGCTCGCGCGTGCTAATTTATTAAATTCACAACGTGGTGCTAAAGGCGGCTATTTATTAGCACGCACCGCCACTACCATTTCTCTTGCTGATATTATTAATGCGCTCGATGGTGATGTGGCCTTAACTGAATGCAGTCAAGGCAAAGGAATATGCGCAGTCGAACACAATTGCACTATTCGCAAAAACTGGCGCGATATCAGCTCTGTGATACATGATGTTTTAGCTAAAATGCCCTTACAAGAAATGCTTAGGTAATTTATGAATACTGACAAAACAATTGCAAATGTTATTGAGCAAAAATACAGCCAAGGTTTTATTACCGATATTGAATCCGACACATTGGCTGCCGGATTAAATGAAGATGTTATCGCACAAATTTCAAAAAAGAAAAATGAACCAGAATTTATGTTGCAATGGCGCTTAAAAGCCTACCGTCATTGGCTAACGATGCAAGAGCCGCATTGGGCACACGTCACTTATCCTGCGATGGATTATCAAAAAATTAGTTATTATTCCGCGCCTAAAAAAAATGCATTAAAAAGTTTGGATGAAGTCGACCCTGAAATTTTGAAAACTTATGAAAAATTAGGCATCCCTTTAAAAGAACAACAATGGTTAGCGGGTGTTGCTGTGGATGCGGTATTCGATAGCGTGTCGGTCGCTACAACGTTCAAAGAAAAACTAGGTAAAATGGGTATTATATTCTGTGCGTTTTCCGAAGCTGTGCAACATTATCCCGAATTAATTCAACAATACTTGGGCAGCGTTGTTCCTTACACAGATAATTTTTATGCTTCATTAAACTCTGCGGTATTTAGCGATGGTTCTTTTTGTTACATCCCTAAAGGTGTGCGCTGCCCGATGGAACTATCTACTTATTTTCGTATTAACGCTGCTTCCACCGGTCAATTTGAACGCACATTAATTATTGCCGAAGAAGGCAGTTACGTTAGTTACTTAGAAGGCTGCACGGCACCGATGCGTGATGAAAATCAATTACACGCCGCGGTAGTTGAATTAATTGCGCTCGATAATGCACAAATTAAATATTCGACTGTACAAAATTGGTACCCCGGCGACAAAGAAGGCAAAGGCGGTATTTATAATTTTGTAACCAAACGCGGTGATTGTCGCGGTAAGAATTCTAAAATTTCCTGGACACAAGTTGAAACGGGTTCAGCCATTACATGGAAATACCCAAGTGTTATTTTGCGTGGTGATAATAGTGTCGGTGAATTTTATTCCGTAGCGGTCGCTAACAATCGTCAACAAGCCGATACCGGCACCAAAATGATCCACTTAGGAAAAAATACCAAAAGTACTATTATTGCCAAAGGCATTTCCGCCGGTCGCGGTCAAAACAGTTATCGTGGATTAGTGAAAATAGCCAAGTCAGCCACCAACGCACGCAATTACACACAATGTGATTCCTTATTAATGAATGATCATTGTGGCGCGCATACTTTTCCTTATATTGAAGTTAAAAATGCTACTGCAAAAATTGAACACGAAGCCACCACCTCTAAAATTAGTGATGATCAATTATTTTATTGTCGGCAACGTGGTTTATCAGAAGAAGATGCCGTCTCGATGATTGTGAACGGCTTTTGCAAACAAGTATTCAAAGAATTACCGATGGAGTTTGCCGTAGAAGCGCAAAAATTATTAGCGATTAGTTTAGAAGGGGCGATTGGATAACATGTTAACGATTAAAAATTTACACGCGACCGTGGATAATAAAGAAATTCTGCGCGGCATCAACTTAACCATTCGCGCCGGCGAAATGCATGCCATTATGGGACCCAATGGTTCTGGCAAAAGTACCCTAGCGAATGTGCTAGCGGGTCGTGAAGATTATATTGTCACCAAAGGTGAAATATCATTTCATGATAAAAATTTACTCGCGTTATCGCCTGAAGAGCGCGCGCATTTAGGGATTTTTTTAGGTTTTCAATATCCTCTCGAAATTCCAGGTGTCAGCAATATTAACTTTTTAAAAACGATTGTGAACGCACATCGTAAAGCCAAAAAAATAAATGAATTAGACGCCATGGAATTCTTAGATCTCGTCAAAAATAAAATGAAAGCTTTAGACATGGATCAAGACATGATGTATCGCTCAGTAAACGAAGGGTTTTCTGGTGGCGAGAAAAAACGCAATGAAATATTACAAATGTTATTGCTAGAACCAACGCTGGCAGTATTAGACGAAACGGATTCCGGATTAGATATCGACGCATTAAAAATCATTGCGCAAGGTATTAATCAATTACGCGATCCTACGCGCGCTTGTTTGCTCATCACACATTATCAACGTTTGTTAGATTACATCGTACCCGATCATGTACACGTATTAGTGAATGGCAAAATTGTTAAATCAGGTGATAAAAAATTAGCATTGGAATTGGAAGCCAAAGGTTATGGATGGGTTGAAGATGTCGCTCATTAATCCTGCCATTCAGGCTTTACGCGAAAAAGCGCAGCAACAATTCGCATTGCTGGGGCTACCAACGATTCGTCATGAGCATTGGAAATACACGGATATTTCTGCGCTGAATCAATCGCCCATCAAAACTACAACAACATTAGCAGATATTGATCAACAAATTTTTGCGCCTTATTTGATTAGCCATCATTATTTAGTTTTTGTGAATGGCTTATTTTCTGAAAAATTATCGCATTCCAACAGCAGCATGGTGAGTTCTTTAGCCAAACAAATGCAAACTGACTTGCCTTTATTCCTTAACCAATCTTTTTATAGCCCAGCATTATATTGGTTAAACACGGCTAATCTAATAGATGGCGCGTATATTTATTTATCCGCTAACACAACACTTACTGAACCGTTGCAATTAATTTTTATTAATACGCAAGAATCATGGGCACAACCACGCAATATGATTGTGTTAGCACCCAACACTGAAGCGTCGATTGTCGAAACGTATCTCAGCACCAGCACAGGCATTACCAATGCCGTGACTGAAATTCAATTATTAAATAATGCCAAACTACATTATTACAAATTACAAAGTGAACAAGCACAAAGTCGTCATATCAGTAGCACCTATGTACAACAACACGCGCATAGCGAGTTACACGCTCACATTTTTACGCATGGCGCACAATTAGCACGCACGGATTTTGAAACTAAATTAATAGGCGAAAACGCGCATTGCACTATTCATGGCTTATACATTGCACAACAACGCCAACACATTGATTTACACACGTTGATTGATCATCAACACCCAAACACTAAAAGCATGGAACATTGTCGCGGTATCGCTAATCACAAAGCACATGCCGTTTTTAATGGTAAAGTTATTGTGCGGCCTGAGGCACAACAAACCATCGCCGAACAACATAACCATAATTTATTGTTGTCTTCAGAAGCAGAAATTGACACCAAACCAGAACTTGAAATTTATGCCAATCAAGTACAATGTGCGCATGGAGCAACAGTAGGACAAATTGATGAAGACGCCTTGTTTTATTTGCGTTCGCGTGGATTATCCAAACAAGAAGCACAAACATTATTACTTAATGCGTTTGCTGAACAACTAATCGAAAAAATTCCTGATGCCTCCATACAAAAACTTTTTCATCAACAACTACAGGTAGCTTTATGTCTGAATTAACCACTCAAGATATTGCACGCATTCGCAGTGATTTTCCGATTCTACAAACCAAAGTACACGATAAACCATTAATTTATTTTGATAACGCAGCCAGCGCGCAAAAACCTTTTTCCGTTGTTAATGCCATTAGTAATTTTTACACGCATCATTACTCCAATGTTCATCGTAGCGTACACAAGCTAAGCGAAAAAGCGACGGAACTTTATGAAGAGTCGCGCGAGGCGGTACGTGATTTTATTCACGCGAAAGAAAGTCGTGAAATTATTTTTGTACGCGGCACCACAGAAGCAATTAATCTTGTCGCGCAAAGTTATGGTCGTACTTTTATTAAAGCGGAAGATGAAATCTTAATTACCGAAATGGAACATCATTCAAATATCGTGCCTTGGCAAATATTGTGCGAACAAACGGGCGCAAAATTGAAAGTGGCGCCTATTAATGATGAAGGCGAATTAATTCTAGATAAATTTTTAGAGTTACTCACGCCGAAAACCAAATTTGTCGCGCTAACACATATTTCTAATTCGTTGGGAACAATTAACCCTATCAAACAAATTATTAAAGCAGCGCACAAATTGCATATTCCTGTTTTGATTGATGGCGCGCAAGCCGTACCACACATGCCAGTTGATGTGCGCGATTTAGATTGTGACTTTTACGTTTTTTCAGGCCACAAATTGTTTGGCCCTACGGGCATTGGTGTTTTATATGGCAAAACGGATTTACTCGAAAAAATGCCGCCGTATCAAAGTGGTGGTGAAATGATTTCACGTGTCACATTTGAAAAAACGACTTACAACGTTTTACCGTTTAAATTTGAAGCAGGCACACCGAATATTACGGGCAGTATTGGTTTAAAAGTAGCACTTGATTACATTAAAAATATTGGTCTTGAGCGCATCATGCAATATGAAAAAAATCTGCTCGCTTATTTAACACAACAAATACAAACCATTCCCGATGTGCGATTAATTGGCACCGCAAAAAATAAAGCGGCTATTGTTTCTTTTGTCATGGGCAATATTCATCCGCATGATATTGGCACTATTTTAGATCAACAAGGTGTGGCTATTCGCAGTGGCCATCATTGCAATATGCCATTGATGCAACGCATGCAAGTGCCCGCTACTGCGCGTGCTTCGCTAGCGTTCTACAACACTAAAGAAGAAATTGATCACTTTTTAAATGCACTTGAACAAGTAAAGAAGGTGTTTCACTAATGTCTGATCTGCAAGAGCTTTATCAAGAAGTCATTATTGATCACAATCGCCAACCACGACATTGTCATGCGATGGCAGATGCCACACATCATGCGCAAGGATGTAATCCATTATGTGGTGATCAATTAACGTTGTATCTTAAAATTCAAGGTGATCAAATTGTAAATATTGCTTTTCAAGGTGAAGGTTGCGCTATTTCCACTGCATCAGCATCATTGATGACAGAAGCGTTACTTGGCAAAACTATTAAAGAAGCGCAAAAATTATTTAAAACATTTCATGCGGCACTCACCGCTAAAGAATTACCAGCAACGTCTAAAGATCTTGGTAAATTACAAGCATTAATTGGCGTGCGTGAATTTCCGATGCGCGTTAAATGCGCAACATTAGCGTGGCATACATTCGATGCCGCATTGCATCATCAACCACAACCTACATCGACTGAGTAACCCATGTACGGAAAATTAGACATCGAGCAATTAAAAGAGGCGGTGATTACCGCACTCAAGACTGTCTATGATCCAGAAATTCCGGTGAATATTTATGATTTGGGTTTAATTTATGCAGTTGATATTGATGCCGCAGGCAATGCCAATATACAAATGACACTCACCACACCGGGTTGCCCAGTAGCACAAACATTTCCACAAACCGTTGAGGAAACTGTCAAAGCTGTCGCCGGCATAACTGATGCCAAAGTTGAATTAGTCTGGGATCCACCGTGGACACAAGAAAAAATGACTGAGGCCGCGAAATTGCAGTTGGGGATTTTGTAGTTTAATCCTTTTTTACTTCTTCAATAAATCTCTAATTTCCATCAATAACTTTTCTTGTGCCGTCGGCTCAGGCGGAAGTGCTTCTTTCTTTTTTTGTAATTTACTCAACAGTTTAATCACTATAAAAATTGCCAAGGCAATGATTGTAAAATCAATAACAGATTGCAAAAATAATCCCCATTTAACTACCGCGCCACCTACCGTAAATGCCTTTCCTGCAATATCAACGCCACCTAACAACAAACCAATCAATGGCATAACGATGCCACTCACTAAAGATGAAACGATTTTGCCAAATGCGGCACCAATCACAACAGCAACCGCTAAATCAATAACATTACCTCGCATGGCAAATGCTTTAAACTCACTTAAAAAACTCATAGGCAAACTCCTTATGAAAATAACCCTATCATCTCAAACGGTAGTTTGGGTGTTTTATCCCACAAACTCAATAAATAACCACCATCACCAGCACCAGTTGGTTTCGTAGCCAACGCGCCCGCGTCTATTAATTGTTTAGCATGTTGTTCAACACTCGCATTAATCAACCCCCAACGTTCGAAGCACGTATTCCCCAATTGCAATGCTTCTTTTAAATGCGTCAACCCTTGCGCTTCATTTTCTGCCAATGCTTGTTCGGCCAATAAAACACTTTGTGTCATCATCTCATCCATCATCTGCCCTGAAGCATTGACTAGCTGAATACATTTAGCGGTAATACTTTTTGTGCCAGTATACGAAATATATAATTTTGGGCGCCAATGCAGTGTTAAAGGAACCGTGCGTCCATCGGTATAAAAACGCACACCATGATCTGACAACGCGCCAGCAATATCCACACCACTACTGGTACCATGAAAATAATTTTCTAATTGTTTAGCAAATTGAAAACATTCTTTTTCATTCACCCATCCACGCCAAATAAACCATCGTGTTAAACATACACAAAAAGCGGCAGAAAAACCCATGCCTGCACCGGGTGGAATATGATTGTCAAAATGAAAACGGCCCGTAATCAATTGATTTTCTTGCTTGGCCAATATTAATCCTTGTTTTAATACATCAAAAAATATTTTTTGTATTGGTTCATCGACGACGAGGTTTTGTGAATCATCCCAATAATGTAATTCCATATATTTGCTAGGAATGGGAAAGACCAACGCGGGATTACCACGAATAACAGCATGCTCACCTGCTAAAATACATTTACCGTGCGCTTTTACTTTAAAATTGTGTTGCATGAATAATCTCATTACACATTTTTTGTTGATCAGGTCTAAATAACAAATGAATATTGGGCCCCGCATCCAGTGTAATAACAGGGCCATCATGATGTTCATGCCAAAAATTCTCGAGCATCAATAACACTTTATACGAATTTTCAGTGATATAACGAAAGGAAATTTCGGCGGTTTCAAACAATGCATGCATATCCCAAAATTCTTGCCACACTAATTGTTTAATGCGCAACCAGTCTTGCTGCGCAAAGGCTTTTAATAATAAATCTAAACGTTTCGTTGCGCGCTGTGGCCTGTCTGCAAATAACAAACTCGACGCTACACGTTGGTGCGCTTCACTGGAACTGACTAATTTTTTTTCTTTCGATACAACGACGACATGATGAATCAAATTTTTATATGGCAAATCAATCGCCTCAACTGTATCACCATGCCAATAGCCCCACGGTGAAAAAAAAGAACGGCACGATGAACCAGAACCGTGTCGGCTTAATTGTGCTTTTTCTGATGCTGGCAAGTTATCTTTACCAAATGCTTTTAGCGCGCATTCTGTCAGTGCTGCAAAACTCGATGCGGAGCTTGCCAAACCACAACCCAAAGGAAAATTATTTTCGGAAGAAATTTGATAATGTTTAGTCACACCAAATTGGTTTTTTAAAAACTCTAGGTGATTTATAAAACGTAATTTTTCATCTGTTGTTAAATTAACTTCATTGTCATTCCGGCCAAGCGCGCCAGCGCGCGAGCCGGAATCCAGGCAAATTGATTTTTGTTGTCCTGGATCCCGGATATCTGCCTTAGCGCTACGCGCATCGGCAGATTCCGGGATGACATCGGAAACTTCGGTTAATATTACCGTACTACACAAATCATTCAACGTATAAGACAACGATGGATTCTCAGCCACATTTTTTTGGCCCGATTTTTTGCCCATATATTTAATTAAGGCGATATTGGTTGGCATAGATGCTTGCCATTGGTTCATACTGAAATTCCTTGACTAAAATGATTACCACAAAATACTAAGTCTAATTGTTGTTTCTTTACCCATTCAACTAAAGCCTGCTTTTCGCGCTGCTCAATGCACACCAAAATAACATCAGCGCCCATGGCGCCGCAGCCTTTGGCAGCTAAAACGGTTAATTCATCTTGTACCTTTTTTAACAAAACTTCTGTGTGTTGTGCCACACAATGTATTTCTTTTAGCGCACCTGCATATTTATTAATTGCTTTAACAAACGAATCTAATTGTTTGTTTTTAATTGCTTCATACGCAGAAAAAACGATTTCGCTATACTGGACCCCGCAACAAGTGCGGGGTGACACGTCTTTTAAATATTCATGCGTCGCTAATTTTTTCCCCGTATGAATTAACGCAATTTCAACGTCAGGAAATGGCCAAACCAAAGATTCAATTATTTTATTATTAGCATGAAAAAAAACTATTCCACCAACCATTTGTGAAATAATATCCGCGCCACTGGGCGAAATAGAATCTGTTTGTTTTGTATATTCTCGATACTTTTCCCACACTTGCCAAGGATCTTTTAATCCCAATAAATTTGCTAACAAAATAAATTGTGCGGTAGACGCGCCAAATCCACCACGGCCTGCATATGGATCAACAAAGTAATATTCTTTTTTTGAAAAAAAACTCAAGTAATCTTGGTAAAGTTTACCGGCTGGGCTTTCGAGTGGAATATTTTTTGCCTGGATCCCGGATATCCGCCTTTGCTTCGCTACGGCGGATTCCGGGATGACATCAAGAATATAAAATCGCGGTGGTGTATTAATTAATATCGCTGGGTGACCGAACAATACACTGTATTCGCCTAATAAAAATGTTTTACTGGGAACAGACAAATTCATTTTGATACTTGCTCACGATAATGCATAACTATTTTTCTCACATCGCTTTCAGTAATTTTTTTCTGCTTTTTAAATGCTTGCTCGACTAGAGGACGTATTTTTATTTGTTCTTCTGAGTTCGCGCCAACGGCAATTAACATATTACGAATATGTAATTTCATGTGGCCATGCACAATACCAACACCAGAAATAGCTTTAATCGCTGCTAAATTTTGCACCAAACCCACAGCGGCAACAATGCGCGCTAACTCATCAGCACGTTCAATTTTTAACATGCGCAAACATAATTGCGCGGTAGGATGTAGACGCGTTACGCCACCCACAGTACCAATCATGATTGGTGCCTCTAACGTTCCAACAAGTTCATTGTCATGTAAACGCCATTGCGTAATCGAACGATATTGTCCACTGCGCGCTGCGTACGCATGCACACCCGCGCTCACCGCGCGCCAATCATTACCTGTGGCAATCACCACGGCATCCATTCCATTTAATACACCTTTATTATTCGTCGCGGCGCGATATGGATCTTGTTCAGCAAAACGCGACGCTTCAACAATACCTTGTGCCACTTCTGAATTAATATTGGTTAATTTGATACACGCTTTGGTAACTTTGCTATCCACTAAATTAGATAAAATACATACATTAATTTTTTCTTGTGTTAATTGTTCAATCGGTTCGCGCAAAAATTCACACACTTGATTAATAAGATTAGCACCCATCGCATCGCAAGGATTTAAAAACACATGAATCACTGCCATCGCAGAACCATCTTCATGCGGAACTTCGCGCACTTGAATACTGGTTACACCACCACCGCGCGCGACAAGATTAGGAACCACTTGTTCATTCACCAAACGAATTAATTCTGGCGCTTCCATTTCAATGGTATTTTTAAGCGCTAAATGATTTTTAACTTTCGCGATTTGAATTTGACCAATAATACTATCACCTTCAACACTCGTCGTAATTGCACCGTGTCGTTGAATCCATTTACCCATATAACTTACCGCAGCAATTACTGACGTTTCTTCAATCGCCATAGGCACAACATAATCACGTTGATCAATTTTAAGATTAACAGCAACACCTAACGGCAGTGGAAAACAACCAATCACATTTTCAATTAAATGCTCGGCAAGTGCGGTGACATTTGGATCAACGGATTGTTCCAAATAAGTGATATCTTCTTGGGTAATCACACCCGCTTCTAATAAACGCTGATAGCGCTGCGCACGATTTAACTTGGAAAATCCTTCGAAACTCATAACAGCCATTCTCATCTTGCTGGGCACACATAAACAAAAAGCCGCTTGCTCGCGCGCGCGGCTCTGAAACTAAAAATTACAACTGCCCATCGACAAAAGCGGTGAGTTGCGATTTAGATAACGCGCCCACTTTGGTGGCAACAACTTGGCCATCTTTGAATAACAACAAACTTGGAATACCACGAATACCATATTTGGCAGGTATATCACTATTTTCATCGACGTTTACTTTAGCGACTTTTAATTTACCTTTATACGCAGTAGCCACTTCTTCTAAAATAGGTGCAATCATACGACAAGGGCCACACCACTCTGCCCAAAAATCGACTAATACTGGCTGACCTGATTGCAAAACTTCTTTGTCAAAAGATGCATCACTAACGGCTGTAATATGTTCACTCATGTTCAATAACCTCTATATGTTTTAAAAAATCTTGCGGGCCCATTTCACCAACAATTCGCGCCTCTTTCAACTCTTTTCCTGCTTTAAAGAAAATCATGGTGGGTGGCGCGATGACATTAAAATGTTCTTCAACCGCCTTATCTTGCGCATCATTTTTGGTGACATCCACTTGCAACAACACTGCATTGCTCAATGCGTGTTGCACGGTAGGATCAGAGAATGTATTGCGCTCCATTTCTTTGCATGAAATACACCAATCTGCATAAAAATCGAGCATGACGATTTTATGTTGCGCCGCTGCTTGCTTCACTGCAGCATCAATATCGGCGACTGTTTTAACACGTTGAAAGGGTAATTTTTGTACTGCTGCATGATGATTATTATGGAAACTCATTAAAGGTTGCAAAGGATCTGTATTACCCGCTGCACTGCCGACTAATAAAATAATGCCGTACACTAAAAATATTATGCCCATGCCTTTAAAAAATACTTTTGCATTTTTCCACAAATAAACAGCGGAAATAATAAACAATGCAGCCCATAACCACATCGTAATTAATCCAGGCAATACACGTTGTAACAAATAAATAGCAACGGCTAATAACAACACACCAAAACTGGCTTTAACCATGCTCATCCAAGGACCAGCTTTCGGTAATAATTTTCCTGCGGATGTACCAATTAATAATAAAGGTAACCCCATACCAACTGCTAACATAAATAAAGCTAATGCGCCTAAAAATACGCTACCTGTTTGCGCAATAAATGTTAATACGCCAACGAGTGGTGCAGTAACACAAGGCGATACAATTAATACAGAAAGCGCGCCCATAATGGCACTGCCAATATAGGAACGACTTTGGCGATTACTTAATTCAGTAACAGATTGTTCTAGGAAAGATGGCAAACGCAATTCATAAAAATCAAATAATGAAAGTGCCAACACTACAAATAACAAACTGAATAACACAATAACCCATGGCGCCTGAAATGCTGTCGTTAAATGACTGCCAGCTAATGCAACTAACACACCCGCAAGCGCATAAGTTATTGCCATACCAATCACATACGACAACGATAGAATAAAAGCATGACGCGTCGTTATTTCTTTTTTATTTTGTCCGACAATAATGCCTGACAAAATTGGAATCATCGGTAACACACATGGAGTGAAGCTCAACAAAACACCAAACCCTAAAAAGGCTAATGCAATCCAAAAATAATGTTTACCTTCTAATAGATGCGTAATTTTATTTTGTGCACTGTTATCTGTTTTACCCATAGGCAATGTTGTTGGCTCATGTATTGAATAAGCTGCCACGGCACTATGCGCTACTGATGTTAAATCAACTGATAATTTTTTCGTTTCCGGTGGATAACAAAATCCGGCATCAGAACATCCTTGATAACCCACTAATAATGTTACTACTTTCGTGCTTTTATCGACATGATTCAGCGGCAAACTAATTTGCACTTTATTTCTATATATTTGGTATTTACCTAAAATGGGATCTTCTTGCGGGATACCTTTAGGTAACACAATTTTTCCTAATGTCACATGCTCAGGTGACATTAATTTAAAATTAAAGCGCTCACGGTATAAATGATAATCGTTAGCAATTTTCCATTGCAAACTGATCTGCTTATTATTTGCTTTTGTCACAGATAATTGAAACGCTTTATCTACCGACAATGGCTGATGAGTATCTGCGTGAGCAATAAAAGGTAAAAAACATAATAGAAATAAAAATAACTTTCTGAAAAAATAATTGCGCATTGATTAATTCTCGCTCGCTACTTGGTTAATCAATTTTTTTAATTCATCAATTGATGGTCCAGAAACCATCACAGGATGTGCAGTTTTTTCAGGCGGTGTTTTAACAATAAGAAATGTAGGGGTGCCACGCAAGCCGATGATTTTGCCTAATAATAAATTGGCATCGATTTGTTTAAGCACGGAAGGCGAAGACATATCGATACTTAATTCTTTCGTATTTAATCCAACACCTTGTGCAAGCGACAAAATTTCTTTTTCATCGAGAGGCTTGGTAGCGGTCATCATGGCATTGTGCATGGCTAAATATTTGCCTTGCTTTTGTGCAGCAAACGCCGCTTGTGCGGGGGGAATGGAGTTTTCACTTAAAATGGCATACTCACGGTATATCAAACGAATATTATGATCTTGTGCGATCAACTGTTGTAACTGAGGATAAATTTTGCGGCAGAAAGCACAGTTGTAATCAAAAAACTCAACGACAGTAATTTTTCCATTGGGATTACCTGCTATAGCATTGCCGGCGGGTTGATATAATTCTGGCATGTTCAATGACTGAGCTTTAGCGATTCCAATAGCCAAAAACATCAAAACGAATAGAGATAGCAAGCGTCGCATGGGTTTCGTTCCTTGAGAATTAAAACGCGACGATAGCACCAATTACATCAATATAAAACACGCAGCTGATGATGCAATCGTTTTGCAAAAATCAAAAAATTGACGGTAGCACCGATAATCATCGCCTGCCATAAACCCTCTGGATTATTGTGATGCAAAACAAATGTTAAATAGTAACCCAACGGAAACATAATCCCCCACCAGGTAAGCGCTGAAACATATAAAGGGACTTTAGTGTCTTTTATCCCACGTAACACACCGTATAGCATGAAGCGCGCTTCCTCAACGAGCTGAAAAATGGCCGCATAGAAAAACATTGTTGTGGCCAACGTAATAATTGGCAAATGCGCGTTAGTCGTTTTTCCTAAATCAAGAGAGATCAATAGTTTGGGGAAAAACCAATAAAATAATCCAACGACACCAATATAAATAGTACATAACGTCTGGCTGATAATTAAAATGCTCGGAATCCGCCCAGGTTCTTTACGCCCCATTGACCATCCCACGCGTATCGAAACTGCCTGAGAAAAACTTCCGCTGATAGTCATTATGAGCCATAAGTACTGTAAAACAATTTGATAAGACGCAAGCGCTACGCTATCAATTTTACTCATGATTAATGCGCCGGCCGCAAAAAAACCTAGTTCTAAGCTATACATCATGCCCATGGGTAATCCCACGCGTAGTAATTCTTTGATATGCACTATCTCTGGCCAACGATTAAACTGCACATAAGAACGGTACGAGGTTGTCATGATAAAAATGACGCATAACAGATTTCCCAAACCAAATGCTGCAATAGCACCGTAACCTGCACCGACTAAACCAAAGGCGGGTAATCCAAATTTGCCAAACATAAAAATATAATTAGCAAAAATAGTCAGCGGCACGTAAGCAAGGCAAATCAATAATGTAATACGTGGTTGTCCAATACCTTGAAAAAACTGCATGAACACAACCAATATAAAATCAAATGGTATGGCCCAAACCATGGCGTGCAGATAAGCAATCGCAGGACGAATAATGAGGCTACTTTCATTTAACCAATGCCAAACAATTCCCATATGCCATAACAAAAACATAATAGGTATACATAAGCCCAGTGTTAAATAAATACCATTGCGAAATACAGCACTAATCGCTTCTTTATTGTTAGCGCCATGATGATGCGAAATATTAATGCTGATGGCTGATAGCAAACCCCAAAAAACCACTAAAATGGTGGCAATTAATGTATTGACCAATACGGATGCGGCAAGTGCAAGATGACTCACATGACCTGTCATCACAGTGTTAATAAAACCCAATGAGCTATCGACCAAACCAGTGCCGATCACGGGTAAAGCAAGAAGAAGCAACGGTTTTGCTTCGCTACGTGCGGAAAACTTGTTCATAAAAAAATGGCTCGATAATACTTACGATAGATGATGCGAATTTATTTCACACCCTTGTGCGCGATAAAAACGATAATTTTCTCTTGCTTTTGCGCGCATGGCAGAATCAGCAGAGACTATTTCAACAACGCGTTTGAATTGTAGAAAAAAATCTGGTGGCGTTAAACTTAAGTTCAATAATATATCAAAATCTTTCATCATCGCAACTGATGTATACCCAATAAGAACAGGTGATACCGCATGATTGTCTAATAACTGATGCGGCAAAAAACCCGTATCGTTAAAGGTCCACAGTAATCGATCAACATCCATCGCTTCTTTTTGATCAGCGCAATGGATATATACTGAATGTTGTTGCTCATACGCTTTTGCAACAAACCGACACATCGTCGTATAACGTGCATCGGTCGTTTGCGCATTTAATAGATAAAAATCAACTCTGGGTAAATTCACACATTAACCAATCTGAAAACTCACAGCCAAATCTGCCAACACATCATTTTTACCTGTATTCGCTGTGGTTGAATAAAGATCACGTACATCTGCACGCAACGCCACAAAATTACTAAAGAAATATTGCGCGCCAAAACCACCATTTACGTTAGTTTGCGAATCTGGTTCTGAACTTGAACCATTGGATGCGGGTAACGATTGTGTTGGATGTAATGTGAGCTCACCAATGCCTGCTAATAAAAATGGTTCAAAATTTGTTTTATTGGCAAAATGATAAACACCATCAAGTAAAACTAAACGGCCATTAAATTCATTACTATCATTTTTGGTTGTTGGATGCATGCCACCTAATAATGCTTCTGCACCCCAATGTTGATTGAAATGATAACCTACACTTAAACTTCCCATCGGAGCGGTTGAAATATCACGCGCACTATCAAACATATACGCACCCACACCTGGAGTAACCGTTACACTGCCAGCTTCGGTTCCGTAAGCAAATGCTGCTGTACTTAAGAATAATGCGCCTAACCCAACAATTAACTTATTTTGCATATTGATGCTCCTATTTAATAAATGAGGATAATTTTTTACGCACTAAAACATTTTTTAATTGCACGTATTGCGGCAAACCCTGTTGATATGGAGGATAGTCTTCTCCTTGAATCAAAGGCAACAAATATTCGCGGCATTGACGAGTGATGTGAAAACCATCTTTCGTGATGAAACTGCGTGGCATAAATTTTTCTTCATTGGCGACATTAGCCAGAGGCGCCGCACCAATTTTCCAACGATAATTTTTACCTTTAACACGAACAATCGTTGGCATAATATCTGTTTTGCCTTGCACAGCAAATTCCACCGCTGCTTTTCCTACAGCATAGGCTTGTTCGACATCCACTTTTGAAGCAATGTGACGCGCCGCACGTTGTAAATAATCTGCAACTGCCCAATGATACTTATATCCTAACGAGGATTTAATTAATTGTGCGATCACAGGCGCCACACCACCTAATTGCGCATGGCCAAAAGCATCGCGCAAACCTGTTTCAGAAAGAAAGTTACCCGCTTTATCCTTCACGCCTTCAGAAACTACGATGGCACAAAAACCATATTTTTCTACACATTGCTTCACTCGCGCCAAAAACTTTTCTGGTTCAAAAGCAATTTCTGGAAATAAAATAATGTGCGGTGCATCGCTTGATTTTTCAGCTGCCAATCCACCACCGGCTGCAATCCAACCCGCATGACGCCCCATCACTTCTAGAATAAATACTTTAGTTGATGAAGAAGCCATTGATGCTACATCCAACCCTGCTTCGCGAATAGAAACCGCTACATATTTTGCAACGGACCCAAAACCAGGACAGTTATCCGTAAACGCTAAATCATTATCAACCGTTTTTGGAATACCAATACAAGTTAGTGGATAACCTAATTTTTTGCTTAATTGCGATACTTTGTGAGCAGTGTCTTGTGAATCACCGCCGCCGTTGTAAAAAAAATAGCGGATATTATGTGCGGAAAATACTTCAATTAAACGTTCATATTCTTTGCGATTTTCTTCTAAGCCTTTTAATTTATAACGACAAGAACCAAAAGCACCCGCGGGTGTATGACGTAATGCTTTGATCGCTTGTATTGATTCTTTGCTGGTATCAATTAAATTTTCATGCAATGCACCTAAAATACCATCGAGCCCTGCATAGACTTTATTAATTATTTTTTTATGGCGGCGAGCTGTTTCAATCACACCACACGCACTGGCATTAATGACGGCTGTTACACCACCAGATTGTGCATAAAATGCATTAGCCATAAAAACCTCCCGTTAAAATTTTTGTGTGATAAAAAGATCAATTAAGCGACGCGAAATACTAATGTTTGAAGGCAATGGTGGTAAATGATCAAGTGTAAACCAACCCGCATCTTCAATTTCCACACCATCAATTTGTATTTCACCAGCCGCATGTACTGCAGTAAATCCTAACATGAGTGAATCGGGAAATGGCCATGGTTGACTAAATCGATAACGAATATTTTTAATTTTTATACCGACTTCTTCAAATACTTCACGCTCGAGCGCTTGTTCCACGGTTTCACCCGGTTCAATAAATCCGGCCAATGTACTATACATTCCTGCGGGAAAATGCGGTGAACGCGCAAGTAAAATTTCCTTACCGCGTTTAATTAACACAATGACGGTGGGTGACAATCGTGGATAAAACGATAAGTCACAATGCAGACAAACTTTTGCGCGCTCATTATGTTTAGGTTGTAGTTTTTCACCACAACGTCCGCAGAATTGATGATTTTTATCCCAATTCAAAATTTGTATCGCGCGCCCTGCGAGGTTAAACAATGTTTCGCTAATTTGATTAAGCATCATGGCGGCTTGGCGCAGTGGTTCAAAAACAAATTCGGGCGGTAACCTTTGTAATTGATCAATTTCAGCACAAAAACAATGTTGGTTTTCCCATACACCTAAATAATTTTTTACTGCAGGAACAAAACCAGCATCCTGTAAATCCATTAATAATGGAATAGGTTGGATCAGATCATTTTTATTGAGCAATAATTGCCCTTGATGAAAAACAAACCAAAGCGCGGGTTCGGTTAATTTTTCCGGCGGAATAATTTTTGAAATAAAATCCATATTCAATATCGATAATGCTCAGGTTTGTACGGCCCATTAACATCAATACTTAAATATTGCGCTTGTTTTTTTGTTAAGCGCGTTAATTTCACACCTAATTTGTCTAAATGTAAACGCGCGACTTGTTCATCAAGTTTTTTTGGTAATATATGCACACCTAAAGGATAACGCTCTGTATGTTGCCATAATTCAATAAGGGCTAACACTTGATTGGTAAACGATGTTGACATCACAAAACTCGAATGCCCTGTCGCACAACCTAAATTAACTAACCGACCTTCTGCTAACACAATAATTTTTTTGCGCTTCGGTAAATGCACGAGATCGACTTGTGGTTTTATATTTTCCCAACGATATTTTTTCAGTGACGCAATATCAATTTCAGCGTCAAAATGGCCAATGTTGCAAACAATAGCTTGGTCTTTCATTTGCAATAAATGCTCGTGCGTAATGACATCCGTGTTACCCGTCGCGGTAACAAAAATATCAGCGGCAACCGCCGCTTCATCCATCGTTACCACACGATAACCTTCCATTGCTGCTTGCAATGCATTAATCGGATCAATTTCTGTCACCCAAACGGTAGCGCCTAAACCACGAAATGCCTGCGCACACCCTTTACCTACATCACCGTAACCTGCCACCAACGCAATTTTTCCGGCGATCATGACATCTGTCGCGCGCTTAATGCCATCCATTAACGACTCACGACAGCCATATAAATTATCAAATTTTGATTTAGTAACTGAATTGTTCACATTAATCGCTGGTATTTTTAATTCGCCTTTAGCAAACATCTCATACAAACGATGCACGCCCGTGGTGGTTTCTTCTGTTAAGCCTTTAATATTTTTTAATAACGCAGGAAATTTTTGATGCGAACGCAATGTTAAATCGCCACCATCATCGAGCAATAAATTAGGATGCCAATTATCTGGCCCCGCAATAGTTTGGTCCACGCACCACCAATAGTCTTTTTCAGTTTCGCCTTTCCACGCAAACACAGGAATATTTTTTTTAGCAATGGCGGCGGCGGCATGATCTTGTGTAGAAAAAATATTACAGGATGACCAACGAACTTCAGCGCCCAATTCAATTAATGTTTCAATCAACACCGCTGTTTGAATTGTCATGTGTAAACAACCTGCAATACGCGCGCCCTTTAATGGTTTTTTATTTTTTTGATTGGCGTAATTTTTGCGCAATGCCATTAATCCTGGCATTTCTTTTTCTGCCAATAAAATCTCTTTGCGACCCCAATCCGCAAGTGCAATATCGGCAATATGATAATCGTTTTTAGTGTGCGCCATTTTTTAAGTTCTCTGCTTTATCGGTTTTTTCCCAAGAAAAATGTTCTTCTTCTCGGCCAAAATGACCATAAGCGGCTGTTGGTAAATAAATCGGTTTTAATAAATCTAGACTATTAATGATTCCACGCGGCGTTAAATCAAAATGTTCACGCACTAATTTTACGATAATCGTTTCAGGAACTTTCCCTGTGCCGAATGTTTCGACATGAATAGAGATTGGTTCGGCAACACCAATAGCGTAAGCCAATTGAATTTCACAACGATCTGCTAAACCACTGGCCACAATATTTTTTGCAACATAACGCGCCGCATAAGAAGCAGAGCGATCAACTTTGGTAGGATCTTTTCCAGAAAAACTACCACCACCGTGACGCGCCATACCACCGTAGGTATCGACAATAATTTTGCGCCCTGTTAATCCTGTATCACCTAGGGGTCCACCAATCACAAAACGCCCAGTAGGATTAACCAAAAATTTGGTTTTCTCATTTATCCACGCCTTCGGTAATACAGGCTTAATAATTTCTTCAATGACCGCCTCTTCCAAATCTTTGTGTTTAATGTCGGGCGCGTGTTGTGTCGATAAAACAACTGATTCTACCCAATGTGGCTTGCCGTGCGCGTAATGTAATGTAATTTGGCTTTTTGCATCTGGACGCAACCAATTTAATATACCTTTTTTTCGTAATTCTGCTTGGCGTCGCATTAAACGATGTGCATAAATAATTGGCGCTGGCATTAATACATCTGTTTCATTGCTCGCATAACCAAACATTAATCCTTGATCGCCTGCACCTAATTGATGTGTAGATGTTTGATCAACACCCAAGGCAATATCCGGCGATTGTTTACCAATCGCGGTTAACACAGCACACGAATTATAATCGAAACCCATTTCTGAACTGTTATAACCAATATTTTTTATAGTATCGCGAACGATTTGTTCAATATCCACCCACGCACTGGTGGTAATTTCACCACCAACTAATACCATACCTGTTTTTACAAATGTTTCGCATGCCACGCGGGCGACCGGATCAAGTACCAAAATAGCATCTAAAATAGCATCAGAAATTTGATCGGCAATTTTATCCGGATGACCTTCAGAAACTGATTCTGAGGTAAAAGAAAAATTAGACATCTAAATTGCTCACATCCAGTGCATTTTGTTCGATGAAAAGACGTCGCGGTTCAACCTGATCACCCATTAATGTCGTAAACAATAAATCAGCTGCAACGGCATCTTCAATATTAACTTTTAATAAACGGCGTGTTTCTGGATTCATAGTCGTTTCCCACAACTGATCTGGATTCATTTCTCCCAAACCTTTGTAACGTTGAATACTTTGTCCGCGTTTAGTATCTTCCAACAACCAATGCAATGCCTGACCGAAATTTTTAATTGCTTGTTGTTTTTCACCACGCTGAATATAAGCATCTGCGCTCAATAAATCATGGAATACCGGTTGTAATTCTTTTAATTTTGCATACTCGTGCGAACTAAAAAACTCTGCTTCACAACGATAAGGATGAGCAACACCGTGCAATTCAAATATTAATTCAGGAATATAAATTCCACGATCTGCAAGATGGATAGGTTTTATTTTAACGTGTTCATTCTTAGCTAAACTTTGTTGAATACGATTTTGTAATTGTTCGCACCATTGTGTCATTTTAGTTTGATCAACTAAATCTTTTGTTTCTACTTTGTCCACATAAATTAATTCTTGCAAAAATTCTTTAGGATAACGTCTAGACAAGCGTCGAATAATTTTTTCCACTTCGCGACATTGCGTCACTAATTTTTCTAAACCCACACCAGAAATGGGCAATTGGTGTGCTGAAGAAAACAATGCTGCTTGTTCAAGCGCACCCTGAATCAAACATTCTTCCAGCGCATCTTCATCACGCAGATATTGTTCTTGTTTACCTTTTTTCAATTTAAATAAGGGCGGTTGTGCCACATACACATAACCACGCTGAATCAATTCTGGCATTTGACGGTAAAAAAACGTGAGCAGTAAAGTTCGAATATGCGAACCATCAACGTCTGCGTCTGTCATAATGATAATACGATGGTAACGAGTATTATCTGGGTTGTAATCATCACGTCCAATGCCACAGCCCAATGCGGTAATTAAAGTACCAATTTCTGCTGAACCCAACATTTTGTCAAAACGCGCTTTTTCAACATTCAAAATCTTACCTTTCAATGGCAAAATTGCTTGATTGCGACGATCACGTGCTTGTTTAGCCGAACCACCAGCAGATTCACCTTCAACTAAATATAATTCGGACGATGCTGGATCACGTTCTTGGCAATCTGCCAATTTTCCAGGAAGCCCTGCAATATCCAAAGCGCTTTTACGGCGAGTCATTTCGCGTGCTTTACGTGCAGCTTCGCGCGCGCGCGCCGCATCAATCATTTTAATAACAATAGCTTTTGCTTCATTGGGATTTTCTAAAAGAAATTCTTCTAATTTTTCTGCGGTAATTGATTCAACGATAGGTTTGATTTCGGAAGAAACCAATTTTTCTTTGGTTTGTGACGAAAACTTTGGATCAGGCACTTTGACAGATAACACTGCCGTTAAGCCTTCGCGCGAATCATCCCCCGTAGTTTCAACTTTGAACTTTTTAGCATAGCCTTCTTTTTCAATATAACTATTTAATGTTCGCGTCAACGCACTACGAAACCCAATTAAGTGAGTGCCACCGTCTTTTTGTGGAATATTGTTGGTATAACAATATAAATTTTCTTGAAATCCATCGTGCCATTGCATGGCAACTTCAACAGTAACTCCTTCATTTTCAACGGAAAAATAGAACACAGAAGGATGAACAGGTGTTTTATTGGTATTCAAATATTTAACAAAAGCACCAATACCACCTTCATATTCAAAAACCTCACTACGACCACTACGCTCATCAGTAAGCACAATACGCACGCCGGAATTTAAGAAAGATAATTCACGTAACCGTTTGGCTAAAATATCGTAATGAAATTCGGTATCCGAGAAAATGACATGGCTTGGTTTAAAGGTAATTTCGGTACCTGTGTGTTGCGTATCGCCAACGATAGATAATGGTCCTTGTGGCTCACCATCTTTATATGTTTGTTTATGTAACTTGTTATTACGATGAATAACTAAATCAAGACTTTCAGATAACGCATTGACTACTGAAACACCCACGCCATGCAAACCACCAGAAACTTTGTAAGAATTACTGTCAAACTTACCACCAGCATGCAAGACGGTCATAATTACTTCAGCAGCAGAACGGCCTTCCTCGTGGTGCATATCAACTGGAATACCGCGCCCATCGTCTTTAACGGTAACTGATCCATCTGTGCGAATAATTACATCAATAGAATGGCAATAACCTGCTAACGCTTCATCTATAGCATTGTCGACAACTTCAAAAACCATGTGATGCAAACCAGTGCCATCGTCTGTGTCACCAATGTACATACCAGGACGTTTACGAACTGCATCTAGCCCTTTAAGAACTTTAATATTCGACGCATCATACGTTTCTGCAATGGTCATTAATTTTGCCTTCATCCGCTAACTAAAGACATCGATTCTAACAGTGAAATCACTATAAAAAAACCACTTTATAGTGTCTTTTATTCTACACGTATTTTTCCTTGTTCCACGTGGAACAATTTTGTATTCGTTAATTCAGTAAGCATATGTAAATCGTGTTTTTCTATTGCTGTAACGAATACCTGACTATCTAGTGTCAATAAAATTTCAGCCAATTGGTGCTTGTGATTGACATCTAGTTCAGCCGCTAAGTCATCGATCAAATAAATGCACTTTTTATCTGTCATTTTTTTAAGCAGCATTCCCTGCGCCAAACGCAATGCAATCACTACAAGTTTTTGCTCGCCACGAGATAAAACATCTTTAGCAAGCCGGTCATCGACTTTAATCAACAAATCCGAACGATGTGGGCCGTAGTAGGTGTAACCAAGCTGCAAATCCCGAAAAAAATTGCGCTCTAATAATTGTGCCAAGTCTTGCTCACCATGGCTTTTTTCATAGATTAAATTTAACTCATTGAAATTTAATAATTTTTTAACAATTACATTAAATACAGCTTGCAGTTCCACTAGATATTTTTGCCTGAAATCCTCAATAACTAAAGAACTGCTAACATACTCTTTGTCCCAAAGCATGACTTCAGCCCTAGGTAACCCTCTTTTTAGAGCGGCATTACGCTGTTGCAAAGTTTTTTGCACTTGTTGCCATACTGGCAAAAACTGTTGTTCCACGTGGAACACTCCCCAATCCAAAAACTGTCGGCGCAGCTTTGGCGAACCCAAAATAAGCTCATGGCTATCAGGATTAATCAGCTGCATTGGTAATAGCTCGATAATATCCATCATTGAACGCATGGATTCGCCATCTAACTTGATTTTAGCATTACCATCACGAGCTCTTTCGATACCAAACAAACGATCATTGCTGTCTTTAGCTGTCAAGCGCGCAAAGATGGTATAGGCATTGCTGTCAAAATTGATTACCGCACTATGATGCGATTGGCGGAAAGATTTACCAAATCCCAAAAGGTAAACTGCCTCAAGAACACTCGTTTTTCCACTACCATTTTCACCAAAAAAAAGATTAAATCCGGCAATAGGTTCAAGAGTAACTGAGAATAAATTTCTTAATGAAGTGATACTGAGATGTGAAATAAATCCCTTCACAATAACCTATAAACACATTGGCATGACAACATAAGTCATATTAGGCGTTGTCTCTGGCTCGATTAAAACGCTACTGTCGTTGTTGGCCAGAATCATTTTCACATTAACATCAGGAATTGCAGAAACGGCGTCTAGAAGATAATTCACATTAAAAACGATTTCCAAATCTGGGCCATGGTAATCAACAGCAATTTCGTCATGTGCTTCTTCATGTTCATTGTTATTTGCCGACACTTTAAGTAACCCTGGTTTTAATTGCAGATGAACAGCGTGATATTTTTCGTTGGATAAGACCGCCACTCGACTCAACATATGTCTAAATATTTCTTTATCTATCAGCACTATTTTGTCACCATTTTTGGGCAACACTCGACGATAGTCAGGGAAATTTCCTTCCACCAACCGCGAAACAAATACAAAATCTGAACAAACTAAACGTATGGCATTTGTTCCCACCGATACTTGCACCATATCTTCACTGTCTTTGTTTAAAAGGCGCAATAATTCCAACACCGCCTTGCGTGGCAAAATACAAGGTTGCACAGAAACCGCAGAATCAAAGGGTAGTGAACGCAGAGCTAAACGATGACCATCTGTTGCAACAGTTTTTATAACTGATTGATTTAATTCAAAAAATAACCCATTCAAGTAATACCGTACATCTTGTTGCGCCATCGCAAAATGTGTTGCATTCAATAATTGATGCAATTCTTTTTGCGTTATAGAAAAATTATTTTTGCCATAATCAACATTCATCAAAGGAAAATCATCGGCAGGAAGTGTAGATAAACTAAAGCGACTAAGTCCGGAACTTACCGTTAACTTTCCTTCTCCAACAATAGAGACTTCCACTTTAGCTTGTTCTGGCAATGAACGACAGATATCCAATAATTTACGCCCGGGAATAGTGATTTCGTTTGTTTGTTCTTTTTTGTCGTTGTGCAAAACATTTACCTGACTCGTTAACTCCACTTCCAAATCTGTGCCAACAACAAATAACTGTTGATCATCTAATTTAAATAAAACATTGGATAAAATAGGCAAACTTTGTTTACGCTCAACCACACCACCAACAAATTGTAATGCTTTCGTTAATTGTTCACGCGCAATAGCAAATTTCATAAATGGTCACCTAATCTCATTAAGTCGATAAAATACGTAATAAATTTTGGAAATCCTGTTGCAACGCTGCATTCGTTTTTCTTAATTCCTCAATGGCACGACAGGCATGTAATACCGTCGTGTGGTCACGACCACCAAATGCATCACCAATTTCTGGCAAGCTGTGATTCGTTAACTCTTTCGCCAATGCCATCGCAATCTGTCTTGGCCGCGCTATCGAACGACTACGACGTTTGGACAATAAATCTGCTACACGAATTTTAAAATATTCTGCTGCCGTTTTCTGAATATTTTCGATAGTAACTAATTTATCTTGTAGTGCAATCAAATCTTTTAAAGTTTCACGCACAAAATCAAGCGTAATTTCACGCCCAGTAAAATTCGCATTCGCCATCACGCGTTTTAACGCGCCTTCTAATTCACGCACATTTGAACGAATTCTTTTCGCAATAAAGAACGCAACCTCAGGATTCAAATTAATTTTTGCTTGCTCAGCTTTACTCATCAAAATGGCCACGCGCGTTTCTAATTCGGGTGGCTCAACAGCAATGGTTAATCCCCAACCGAAGCGTGACTTCAAACGTTCTTCTAAACCATTAATTTCTTTGGGATAACGATCACACGTTAAAATAATTTGGCGCTGACCTTCTAATAAAGCATTAAATGTATGGAAAAATTCTTCTTGTGAGCGATCTTTGCCAGCAAAAAACTGAATGTCGTCAATAAGCAACGCATCTAAAGAACGATAATATTTTTTGAATTCGTTAATCGTATTGCTTTGTAATGCTTTGACCATATCCGCCACAAATCCTTCCGAATGCAAATACAATACTTTTGCCTCAGGATTTTTTTGCAAAATGGCGTTGCCCACCGCATGCATTAAATGTGTTTTGCCAAGACCTACGGCGCCATACAAAAAGAAGGGGTTATAGCCACCATCACCAGGGTTTTCTGCTACCCAGCAAGCAGCCGCTTTAGCCAGTTGATTAGATTTACCTTCCACAAAATTAGCAAAAGTAAATGCTAGATTTAAATTGCTCGCTTTATTGGAGGAGGATTTCGTGACTCGTTTGACGGTTTTATGGCTTGAAGTAGCGGCAGCAGCATTGGTACCTACCTGCAAAGCTACTTTTATGTTGGTTTTATTTTCCTTGTCTTGCTCTAACAAGGCTTCGATTTTTGGCAAAAACTTCTTTTTAACGTGATCTAACACAAACTGATTAGGTGCTAAAAGGCAAAGTTTTTCCGCCACGCTATCATTATGAAACTGTAAAGGCTTAATCCACGTATCAAACTCTTGAGCAGAGAGTTCCTGACGTAAATTTTCTAAGCAATATTCCCACAAACTTAACACAAATCTGTCCCCAACATTGACGCTTAAATTTCAACCAGATAGCATGCGCGACGCATCATCATTCAAGCTACTCTTTAGGAGTATAACCATGTCTACCAAAAAAGCTCGATTAGCGATCGAGCAAGATAACCAACCCGTTGCAGCATTTGAATTACCCGTTTACGAAGGAACACTTGGCCCAGATACTGTCGATGTTACACAGTTAGCGAAAAACGAACTATTCACTTACGATCCTGGCTTTATGTCCACCGCTGCATGCAAATCCGCCATTACCTTCATCGATGGCGATAAAGGCGTTTTGTTATATCGTGGTTATCCTATCGAACAACTGGCTGAGCACTCTGACTTTCTTGAAGTTTGTTATCTTTTACTTTACGGCGAACTACCCACAGAAAAAGAAAAAACACAATTTTTCAAGACCGTAAATAACCATACCATGGTCCACGAACAAATGCGTAATTTTTTTAATGGCTTTCGACGTGACGCTCACCCGATGGCAATTATGGTAGGTGTCGTTGGCGCACTCTCTGCTTTTTATCATGATTCATTGGATATCAATAATCCACAACACCGTGATATCTCTGCATTTCGTTTGATTGCTAAAATGCCGACGATTGCCGCCATGTGTTACAAATATTCTATTGGCCAACCATTTATGTTTCCGCAAAATCATATGCAATACGCGGAAAACTTTTTAAATATGATGTTCAGTACGCCATGTGAAAAAACCACGCCTAATCCAGTGCTGGTTAAAGCGATGGATAGAATTTTTATTTTGCATGCTGATCACGAGCAAAATGCATCGACATCTACCGTGCGTTTGGCAGGTTCAACTGGCGCCAATCCTTTTGCTTGTATTTCTGCCGGCATTGCGGCGTTGTGGGGGCCGGCTCATGGTGGTGCGAATGAAGCAGCGCTCAACATGCTAAAAGAAATTGGCAATGAATCGCGTATCGGTGAATTCATCGCCAGAGCCAAAGATCCTAATGACTCTTTCCGTTTGATGGGCTTTGGCCATCGTGTATATAAAAATTATGATCCACGCGCGGCTGTAATGCGCAAAACCTGCCATGAAGTATTAGAAGAGGTGGGCGCACATGACCATCCATTGTTTAAGATTGCATTGAAATTAGAAAAAATTGCGCTTGAAGATGATTATTTTGTCAAACGTAAACTTTATCCCAATGTCGATTTTTACTCCGGCATCACATTAAGTGCGCTGGGTATTCCAACCACCATGTTCACAGTGATCTTTGCACTGGCAAGAACCGTTGGTTGGATTTCGCATTGGAATGAAATGATTAGTAGCCCTGATCATCGTATTGCAAGACCACGACAATTGTATGTTGGTCAAACAACGCGTGACTACGTTCCCATGAAGGAACGTGAATAATTTAAAAAGGCTGTGTTAAGTTGCGCACAGCTTCGCGATCAGCGACGAGCTCTGACACGGGCACTAATTCAATATTTTGCTGCTGCAATTTAGGTAATTCTTGTTGCAAGAATTGAATCGTTGCAGGATAAGGGTGCCCTATCGCTACTGCCATCCCATATTTGCGCGCGATACGAATCAACAGATTAAATTGTTTAGCCACCGCGGGAACCGTTGGATTATCATCTAAAAATACATTACGTCGAATGCTGGGTATGCCCTCAATATCAGCCACTTTCCCTGCAACACTTTTGTTAATCGTCAAACTATCAATATAAAATAAATCATCTGGCTTAATAACATGCATTACCCAATTCATTTGCCTTGGTTGCTGCGTGAGCAAACTTCCCATGTGGTTATTAATGCCTTCAATATAAGGAATATCACTAATGTCTTGTTCTAAAACTTCATCAAAATATTGTTTCGACATATTAACCTTTAACCCTGTGGGTCCAAGATGATGATATTTCAACGGTTGCATAGGAATATGACCAATCACTTGCTTGCCATCCAAGTGCCCTTCAGTTGCAGACCACACAGCATCTTTCGTATCTGGCATCACTGAACAAACTACATCACCAGGTAAATTAATTACCTTGGCGTCTGCTCTATGATTGTTTCCCATGTCATCAATAATGATGCTAATGTAAGCGGGTTGGGCATACGCAGATACTGATATTATTAAGCCCAACAACATCAACCACTTTTTCAACATGAGTTCTCCATTCGAATAAACGGGAGCGACATTTGAAATCATTGTAATCGATAATGCAAGCCAAGAATTTTTGAAGTCTTTCTAACATCCGGCACAATACCAACATGATTAATTAATTTTCCTGACGGCGTGTAATACAGTGCGGTCGTTAATTTAATGGCTGATTCTTTGTTGAGCGGAATAATACTTTGCACGGAACCTTTCCCAAACGTTCTACTCCCTACTAAAATAGCTCGATGATGGTCTTGCAGACACCCTGCTACAATTTCAGCCGCCGATGCTGTGCCACCATTCACTAATATTACTAAAGGCTTGTGTTGTAAAATATCATGATCATTTTTATTTGTTTTATAATAGGTTATTTCATGTTGTCCTTTGGTATATACAATCCAATTATTCTGTTTTAAATAATCTTTGTCTAAAAATAAATTACTGACTTGAATAGCGCTTGTTAATAATCCACCAGGGTTATTACGCAAATCTAAAACATACCCACGTAACGGACCATTTTTTTGTAATTCATTAGTCGCGCTTCTCAATTCTTGCGCCGTATTATCTTGAAACGTAGCAACGCGAATATAACCAATATCGCCTGCTAAACGTTTAGCAATAACATTTTTTGTGTGTATTTTTTCTCTTGTAATCACCACATCAAATATTTTTTTCGTTGCCGGGCGCATGATCGTTAACGTCACTGTTGTTCCAGGAACGCCATGCAACAGCTGCATAATTTTTGCTGTGGGTAGCGCATTAATACCTTTATCATTAATTTTAATGATTTCATCTTTAGGTTGAATACCGGCTTTTTGTGCAGCACCGCCATCCAATGGCGCGATGACTGTCAGTATATTATTCACATGCATAATGCGCAGACCAATACCGCCATATTCACTCTTTGTTTTTTCTTTTAATAGTTTTAAATTCGCCTTATCTAAGTAATGCGAGTGAGCATCTAATCCATGCAACATGCCATCAATAGCGTTGATCTGTAATTCTTGAGAAGAGAGTTTGGTGACATAATTATTTTTTATGGCGTGATAAGCGCTCAAAAAAGTATTGAGTTGATGCTGACGATATTGCAAAAACGCAATATAACTTGTTAATAGGAAAATAATTGTCCAATACACCCAACGCTTCATTAAATCAATTCCAACAAATTATTGCCCGTCATTTCTTTTGGTTTAGATAAATTCATTAAATACAACAACGTAGGTGCGAGATCTGACAACGCGCCATCATTGCGAACAAACTTTGCTTTACGACCAATATAAACCAACGGTACTAATTCACTTGTATGTGCCGTGTGGGGTTGTGATGTTTTCTCATCAAACATTAATTCCGCGTTACCATGATCAGCAGTAATTAACGCTTCGCCATTCACGTCATTTAACGCGCTTACTACTTTGCCCAAACAATCATCAATGGTTTCAATTGCTCTAACAGTTGCCTTGAAATTTCCCGTATGTCCAAGCATGTCGGGATTAGCGTAATTACAAATGATCAGCGAATAGTGTTGCGATTGAATTGCGCTCACCAATGCTTCAGTGAGTTCAACCGCGCTCATATCTGGCGCCAAATCATACGTTGCAACTTTAGGTGAAGGAATTAATAAACGTTCTTCATGCGCATTCGGTTCTTCAACACCGCCGTTAAAAAAGAATGTGACGTGCGCGTATTTTTCAGTTTCAGCAATCCGTAATTGTTGTAAATGTTGCGCAGCAATATATTCACCTAAAGTATTTTTTAATGTTTGTGGTGGATAAGCAACAGCGGCGTCAATATCATCCGCGTATTGCGTGAGGCTAACAAATTCCACCAACGCAGGAGTTTTTTGTCTTACAAATCCGCTAAATTCTTTTTCAGTGAAAGCGCGTGTTAATTGTCGTGCACGATCAGCACGAAAATTCATGAAGATAACCAGATCACCATCATCAATCGTCACGTGATGAATGCTCGTGGGTTTAACAAACTCATCCGTTTCGCCGCGTGCATAGGCTTTTTCTAATGCTTCAACTGCTGACGTTGCTTGAAAGTCTGCTTTAGCTTGCGTTAATAAATCATAAGCTTTTTCGGTGCGATCCCAACGCTTGTCTCTATCCATTGCATAATACCTGCCCATGAGTGAAGCCACTTTGCAGGGTAATTGATTTAATTTTTCTAATGAGGCTAATGCGCTTTGCGGAGGTGTATCACGACCATCTAAAAAGGCGTGCACATAAACATTATTTGGATTGTGTTGCGCCGCTAATTGAATCATCGCCTGAATTTGATTTTCATGACTGTGTACACCACCGGGAGATAATAATCCCAAAATATGAATCTTTTTATTTTTCGCTTTTTTAAACGCATTCATAAACACTTTATTTTCAAAAAATTCTTTTGTCTCAATCGCCTTATCAATACGTGTTAATTCTTGATAGACCACGCGACCAGCACCCATATTCAAATGACCCACTTCAGAGTTACCCATTTGCCCTTCAGGTAATCCCACACATGGGCCAGAACCTTCAATTAAGGTGTGTGGATATTTTTCCCACAACTTATCCCAATGTGGTTTGTGTGCTGCAGCAATAGCATTATGTTCTTTCGCTTCGCGATAACCCCAACCATCTAAAATAATTAATACAAAAGGTTTTACTTTCATACGTCAACTCTAACTTTACGTTGATGATCGGTTGCCATTAAGCGATTAGTAAAAGCAATCGCCATGGCTGACACAATTAATGTTAAATGGATAATCACTTGCCACATAATAGACACGCTAGATTTATGACCCGCATCAATAAACGTACGTAACAAATGAATAGAAGAAATACTGACTAACGATAACGAAAGTTTTACTTTCATCGTACCGGCATTCACTTCATCTAACCATTCCGGATTATCAGGATGGGAACGCAAATGCATGCGCGATACAAATGTTTCATAACCGCCAATGATCACCATAATTAATAAGTTCGCGACCATCACGACATCGATCAAATCCAATGCCTGCAACATGATGGCTGTTTCGCTTAAATTATTCGCACTTTCAATTAAATGAAATAACCCTAAACCAAACTCATATACATAAACGACAAGAACTAAAATAAGGCCTATATAAAGTGGTGCTTGTAACCATCGACTAAAAAAAATCAGATTCGGAATTTTTTTTACAGTATTTTGCATCAGTGACTACTCTCCTTACGAATTAATGACCAATTCGGTTCCGGATATCCTTTATAATTAACAATCGTCATCATGCCGGCGGCCTCATGATAAAGCACATGACAATGCAACATCCAGTTACCTGGATTGTCTGCATCAAAAATAACTTTTACCGTCCCATGTGCAGGAACCAAAACCGTATCACGCATCGCGCCCTGGAATCTTTTGCCGTTTATATCAGTCACCTCAAATACATGTCCATGTAAATGCATAGGATGCGACATCGACGTTTCATTATTAAAAACCATTTCGACACGTTCGCCTTTCTTTACTTCTAACGGCGTGACATTCGGCCAAGCTTGGCCGTTTAACGTCCAACTATATTTTTTCATATTGCCTTGCATATTAACCGTGAGTACGCGCTCAATTTTTTTAACGGGCAATGGATGTGCCGCTCTTAAGGATAATTCTTGTTGATCGGTAATAGCGCCTGCAACAGTTGCCGCTTTTTCACTTACTGTTGGAATTTTAGCGCCAGGCGTTACTATGATTAATCCAGTTTGCATAGTGTTGCCTTCGCCTTGCGCCAAAATAGGGTAAGCACCCGTGTCTTTTGGAATGGCAACTTCAATATCAACACGTTGTCCTATTGCCATCGTAAATGTTGAGCCGGTAATCGGTTTCACATGTTCGCCATCAACGGCAATGAGCGTTCCTTTTAATACCCCCAAATGAATAAAGAAATTGGTTCCCGCCGAACCATCAATAATTCGGAGCCTAATTTTTTTGCCAGGTGTGACATTAACAATTTGTGGTTGATTTAAATCATGATAGTTCGTTAAAAACGCATCGTACTTCACATCATTCAAATCTTTTTTTGTTTGCATGACAGGCTTTTTTAAATCCGCAAAAATTGCTTTCGGGTTTTTAAAACTAAAATCTGTCAGCAACATCACCACATTTTGATCATCCGCATACTTACTTTGTGGATCCGTAATAATAAGTGGTGCAGATAACAATTGCTGTATTTGAAATCCATAATGCGAATGCATCCAATACGTACCAGATTGTTTTAATTTAAAATCGTAATGATATTGCCCACCAGGAGGAATAGGTAATTGCGTTACATACGGCACACCGTCTTGATTATTCGGATCAATTAATCCATGCCAATGAATAACAGTCGGCACATTCGTTTCATTTTTCACCAACACATTAAAATCTTGGCCTTTCACGCCTTGATAACCCCATGTGCCATCGGGCTGCTCAATTTTAAATACTCGCGCTGGTTTGCCATTCACTTGAATGGTTACTTTTTTGACGATTAATACCGCAGGAGTTTGTGCAAAGGCAGAAATACTGAAGAAACAACTTAATAAAAACATACATCCAATAATAAATTTTTGACGCATCATGCCCTCGAAGTAAACTGAGTATGATCTGACTGCACTGCTGCCAAATCTTTCGCCAAAATAATTTTATTTCCACAAGTACGCATATCAACTAACATTTTTTGGTGTTCTTCTGCGGTAACCGCACTAATTTCAAAAGCTTGATAACTACCAACTCGAGTTATCATACGCAGATCACTAAATTTAGGTATTTGCATTCCTGCACGCTGCAATCCTGATTTTAGCTTTTTCAAAAATTCTGAATCCGAACGCTGCTCGCCACTTATTGCTATCTGGCAATTGCTGCAGGGATATCTTGGCGTCGCGATATCTAAAACCACGCCATAAACTTTTGCGCCACGCATGCCAGGATTTTTCAGTAATTGCGCGACGATTTTGTTGACCGTGTCTTGTTGCTCAAGATATTCCAACAAGGCCTGTTCACCATGATGATAAGTATTGGCAAACATAGAATGCTGCGAATCAATGTCCATGTGATTGTCATCGGCTACTCGCATACGTTTCTTGAGCCTATCAGTATAGTTTTCATTCCCGTGGGTAATATGAAATTCCAGGGTAAAATCAAGTGGAATAGTGATCGTCGTACGTTCATTGTGCTGATGTTGATAATGCCGGCCTTTGGAAACCACAAACGTCAGATTTGCCGTCACGGGATTACCATTAACGTCTTTTTCTGTCTCGCCTTCTTTTGACTCAAGTGGTTGCGATAAACGCTGCTGAGTAAATTTATTTTGCAGCGTTAACCACGCTAACTGTTTGTCGCCTTCAATAACAATTGATTTATTTCCGCGCCCACCGTAAACAACATTTAAACTTTTCACCCACTGCAATCCAGGTTCAACCGGCTGCTCATTCGATATTCGTTGCTCGACCAATAACAATAACTCATTCAAATAATTATCTGTTTTCCTTTCCTCTCTAAAAAAATCTCGCGCATCTCTCAAAACACCTTCTGCCAACGCAGGCTCTGCAAGCAAACGATGCACCATGTCCGCATTTCGTTGCGAAAGCGCTATCCATAAAGCTATCTGACCTTTAGTATTTTTAGCATTAACGTCACACTCCCCAGAACGTAAACATAATTTCACATCCCTATAGTTTCCGCGCTCAACAGCATCATGCAAACTAGAAGGAGCAGCCGAAAAAGACTCTTCCTGCACTTCTTCCTGTTCAACATTATTATCTTCATCTTCAGCTACCTTCATTTTTTTTAGCACCGAACCATCTGTCGCGACAGATGTGTTTTTACGTTTAAGGCTATTATTCGATTTTGGAGTCTCCGCCACACTAGTGTTCACAACACTTAGTTGTCTTGTCTGAGACAACAAAGAAATTAATTCATTATTATTTTTTTCACGCGCCAAATCCAACGCGGTTTTTCCTTCTTTGTTGGGTATATCTCTAACGCCTTCATCCCATAAAAATTCAATAATTTCCTTACATTCTTTTTCCACAGCGATATGCAGTAAAGTATTTTCTTTTGCATCTTTTGAATAATAAGGACTAACGTTTTTAAAGCAAACTTTAAACTTTTTTAAATCCCCACTTAAAAGTACATCATACAAATTAGATGCCGCGGAAATATTATCTGCTAAGGCAACGTCGATCTTGCTGTATGTTACTGGTTTAAAATAAGTTGAATTTATTTTACGATCTGCTTCACTCATAGCAGGAAAATATGGGCCGAATACATCGCCAAAACTTAAACCAATGATAGATTTATTCTTATTGCGTTTCTCAGACTTATTTTTTCCAAAAAGCCTTTGCAGAAACTCGATAATACTTGGATGATCGAAATCCGAGTTTTCAAGATACAGCTTCATTAATGTTTTATTTTCTCCTAAATCGGCCAAATTGAGTAAAGCACTTTTAGAAAACAGATTCTCTCCCAAATATAAGCGGATCAGTGTCCTATTTCTCTTTAAAACATTTACAATTACAGCCACACCATGGTCTTTGATTTTATTACCACTTAAATTTAATCGGCTAATAACGAGGTTTTTCTCATTAATAGCATTAAACAAAAGCTCCGCAGCCGTGTCGTCTAAATCATTATTTGACAAATTCACATCGTTAATTTGAGGATTGTTCTCCAAGCAAGCGATAATTACCCTAATATGATTCACACCCAGAGAAGATTTAGATAGATCCACACAAAATTTATCTCTTTTATTAATACTTTCTTCTTTTGAATTTGAATTAGCTCCTGAAGTTGGAGTGCCAGGTTCTTCAAGCTCAATTTTTTTCAATAGATTTTTCTTATAAAACTTTAGGAAAATATTAACAAACCGACGAAAAAAATCGTCCATGCTGCCAGCGAAGCTTACTTGCTGTGTCTCTTTCCTTAAAATTATTTTGCTGAGCGCATCACCCAACCCAACTTTTTCCTCATCGCTCGCATTACTGGGCAAATTAACATACCCGAGCTTAATAGTAGCTAGTGTTTTATTCTTCTCTAGCATGTTGGCAAACTTGATAAACTCTATGTTAGTAAAACCATTACGTGACAAATCAATCATCTCTAACTTCTGATTGTCTGCCAGAGCATCTTCTAGATCAGCAATATTGCTAATCTCATTAGAGTCTATTGATAGGGAGGTTAACGAGCCATTTCTTATGATTTCTGCCAGCAGCAGAAGAGATCTATTACCAAAACGGTTTCCACCCAAGTCCAAACTTTCAAGATGAACGCAAGATTTTACAATATCAACAATTATTTCCAGCGCTGCGAGATTCAGTTGGCAACTACTAAAATCCATTTTTTTTAGATTCAGATTACTTTTTAACCTTTCAGATAGAAGCAAAACATCAATTTCATCAATGACCGATGGATAGCTATTGATAGCCAGCTGACTGAAATTTATTTCCTGAGGATTTACTTCTTTGTTATTTAAAAAATTCTTTATTTTATCATTTCCAAAACTAAACCGAGAAAGGCCTGTTTGTTGCTTCAAAAAAGCAACAACTTTATCTCTGCCTGTTTTATCAAAATAATCTTTTGTAAATGCCAATTTACATGGCAAAGAAAGAACATCATCAACAACATCTAATGGTATATGTGTGTTCAATATAGAAACTTCTTGGATATTTTCGTTATTTTTTAACTCTTCAATTAATTCTTTCAGCAACCTATTTTCAAATGAACACTCATCAAATTTTAACTTTTTAACTTCCACACCCTTTCCAAAAACCATTCTAGACAGAAGAAAAAGATCGACTTCATCAATAGCTCGATTGTGAAAAAATATTTCCTCGGGACCTTGCCCTCTTTTCTCTGAAAAACCCTTTATTTCATAATTTCTAAAATCAAAGCGAGAAAGATCTGTTTGTAACCTCAAAAAGTCGACAACCTTTTTTTCGGTTGATTCATCAAAGCAGCTACTTGTAAACACTAGCTTGCAAGACAAAGAAAGAAAATCATCAACAACATCTGCGGGTATTTCTGTATTTGATATAGAAACCTCTCGAATATTTTTATTATTTTTTAACTCCCTCATTAACTCTTTCAGCAACCCATTTTCAAATTCACATCCACGAAACTTAAGCACTTTAATTTTGTGAAGATTTTCAATGACTATATTAAGGGCTTCTTCTGTAATAAAAGTGTTTTCGAAAGACAAAACCTTATCAGCATCTTCATAAGTCTTCAATTCTCGCAGAGTTTGATTCCTTCGAAAAAAACTATTGCCTGAATCATAGCTCTTGGTTTCAAAACATAATGAGATATCGTATTTAAGCTTTTTTAAAACATCTTCCTTGAAGACACATGAAATAAGGCTGATAGATTTAATGCTAGTTCTATTTTCAATAATATTATCAAGCACCCTATTAGTAATGGTACAGTTACTAATTTTTAGATCAACACTTCTTTCCTCAGCGCCTCTCAAGCTTTTTAAACTTTGATTTCTTAAAGAAACAGCATCAACCTTTTCAAAAAATTTACGCTCATCTTCTGATTCTGATTTTGATTTTGATAACCCATAAGACTTTTGTCGCGGAGAAAAATCGATGCTAAACATCGATGGAGCCAGCTCTTCCAGCTTATCTAATTGTTTAGCATTAATTGCTTCTTTATCAAATATTACCTTTTTAAGTGATGTATTTAAGGACAAGGCAGCGATACATTCAAGCACATCAATGGATTTAATACCGGAAAAATTGATTTCTTCCACTGCCTGACTGTTGTTTAAGGCATCAAGCAACGTTTTTAATTCACAGCGCAAAGTACAACTACTCAAATTAAGAACGCTAATTTTTTCCAAATTTTTTACAATTTTATCGATCACGGCAAGGGTGATTGCACAGTTACTAAGATTTAAACCAACGCTTTTTTTCTCGGAGTATATTAAAGTTTTTAACTCTATGTTTCTTGCATAAATAGCACCAATTCTCCTAGAAATATCTTCTTTTTCTGGGCTAGACGAAAACCCGTAATGAGAACTGGAGGGAAGAGAAATAAAATCAATCTTGAAAGTTGGCGCCGTTAAATCTTCCAACTTATCTAGTTTCTCAGCGTTAAGCGCCATTGTGTCAAACGCTACTTTTTTAAGTGTTGTATTTAAAGACAAAGTAGTGACACACTCAAGCACATTAATAGATTTAATACCAGAAAGGTTGATTTCTCCCACCGTCTGATTTTTGCTTAACGCTTCAATCAGCGTTTTTAATTCACAGCGAAAAATACAATTAATTAAATTAAGAATGCTAATTTTTTCTAGGTTTTTTATAATCACATCGATCATAGCGGTAGTGATTACATGAGAATCAAATCCCAAATCAATATTCGTTGCTTTAGAAGCCGCTAGAGCTTCTAGCTTTTTGTTTCTCTGAATAAGCATGGAGATTGGTTGCCGCGACTGATATGCGTTGACAACTAAATCAAAAGTGAAGCGAGAAACATTTTCTAATTCTTTGAGGAACATGTCGTAATTTTTTAAATTTCCAAAAATGACTTTCGTTATAGTTTTATTAGCAGACAACACTTTAATAGCCCAAATTGTCCATTCATCATTTAGGAGTATTCTAGAAAAATCTAGAATTTGAACACAAGTATTTTTCTTCAGCACTTCAACTAATTTATTTAGCTCGCCGTCTTCTATCTTATCTGCGGAACTAAGGTTTATTTGATTTAAACTCTTGTCGTTTTTCTCAACTTTCTCAATGATTTCTTGAATGCTCATCAAAATACTCCGAAATTTCGGTTACCTCTAATTCAACCCATTTGCCGCTGCGCAATTGTGGTGGCAATAATACTTTGCCGAAACGAATACGAATTAAACGACTAACTTTAATACCGCTTTGCGATTCCCACAGACGACGTACTTCACGTTTACGTCCTTCGCCAATCGTCACGTGATACCAATGATTTCTGCCTTCGCCACCTTTATCGGTAATCGACGTAAATTTAGCTACGCCATCTTCAAGTTCAACGCCTTTTTTCAAACGTCGCAACATCGCGTCATCCACTTCGCCGAATACACGTACTGCATATTCGCGTTCAAGATTCGCTGAAGGATGCATCAAGCGATTGGCCAATTCACCGTCATTGGTAAAGATAAGTAAGCCGGCGGAATTAATATCTAAACGTCCGACAGAAATCCAGCGGCCGTAACGTAATAAAGGTAAGTGATCAAAAACAGTGGGGCGACCTTCGGGATCCGAACGCGTACAAATTTCACCTTCGGGTTTGTGATATAGCAACACGCGTGTTTTTTTATCTTCTAATGCATGCGCCGCAATAGGATCACCATCCACGAGAATTCTATCTTTGGCGGTGACACGATCACCTAATTTGGCAAGATTTCCATTTACACTCACGCGCCCTGCTTGAATCCATTCTTCTAATTGACGACGCGAACCAAGACCACTGCGCGCCAATACTTTTTGTAATTTTTCGGTTGTGTCATCCCGGAATTTGCCAGTGCGCGTAGCGCTGGGGGAAATATCCGGGATTTGGGAATTTTCAACATTTCTGGATTCCGGCTCGCGTCGACTGCGCGAATGCTTTGTCGACTTGGCCGGAATGACGTCTGGAGTAAAACGTTTAGTTCGTTTGGTTTTCAACATTATTTTCTTCACCGGTACCTGTTATAGTGGGTAACATAATTTCATCAATATTTTGCAGTTCAATTAATGAAGGCAATTCTTGCAAACTCTTCACATTAAAATGATCTAAAAATTGTTTTGTGGTTGCGAGTAATGCCGGTCTCCCTGGCACATCGCGATGACCTACTTCACGTACCCACTCACGATCAATTAATGTTTTCACAATCGTAGAGCTCACACTCACACCACGAATATCTTCAATTTCGCCACGTGTAATTGGTTGGCGATAAGCAATAATGGCAAGCGTTTCTAAAAAAGCGCGCGAATAACGTGGAGGGCGTTCTTCCCATAATTTAATGGCCCATTGCGCATACTCTGGTTTAACTTCTAAACAATAACCGCTGGCCACTTCTTTGATGATTAAGCTACGTGATTCATAATCTTGATTTAATTCTCTCATGATTTCACGAACTTCCGTTGTTGTTGGACGATCACTTTCAGCAAAAAGCTGTTGCAAGCGTTCAATTGTCACTGGTTCACCGGCAGCAAAAAGAGCGCCTTCTATAATAAACTTTAACGAATTGGTTTCTTCTGTCACGCGTATTTCCTCACTTTAAACTAACTCAACCTGTGTCTCTTGTTTTCCTTTGACATGAATCGGGCTAAACGGTTCATGTTGTACAATATCAATGAGCGCTTGTTTTAATAATTCTAAAATGGCGATGAATGTAACAACAACACCAAGCTTGCCTTCTTCAACAGAAAACAATTGATTAAATTCAACAAACTTATCTTGTTTAATGCGTGCTAATACTTCTGTCATACGTTCACGTACCGACAATGAATCTGCACGAATTGCATGATGTTTGGTTAAAGCCATGCGTCGCATCACATCTGCAAACGCCATAACTAATTCTTTTAAATCGACCTTAGGTAAAGGACGCGGAATATCAAGTTCTGGAATTTCTGCGCGTGCAATGAAAATATCTCGGCCAATTTGTGGCGCTTGATCTAAACGTTCTGCGGCTACTTTAATTTGCTCATATTCTTGCAAACGTCTTACCAATTCAGCGCGTGGGTCAAGCTCTTCACTATTTGCTTCCACGGGACGTGGTAACAACAAACGCGATTTGATTTCAGCCAGCATAGCGGCCATGACTAAATATTCTGCGGCTAATTCAAAACGAATTTCTTTCATCAAATCAACATAACTCATGTACTGACGTGTAATTTCAGCAACAGGAATATCTAAAATATCAAGATTCTGTTTCTTAATCAGATACAGCAATAAATCCAACGGGCCTTGAAATGCTTCGAGAAAAACTTCTAACGCATCAGGTGGGATATATAAGTCTAGCGGCATTTCCGTAAACGGTTGACCTTGTACAACAGCGATCATATCCATCAATAATTTAACCCCATGACTTCTTTCACTTCTTCTAACGTTTGTTTAGCCACATCACGCGCTGCTTCACAACCTTCGGCAACGATATGTTTTACCAGCTGTGGATTTTCTTCGTATTCTTTTGCGCACTCACGAATTTCGCCGACTTCTTTTTTAATGGCATCAATCACAGGTTGCTTACATTCCAAGCAACCAATGCCCGCACTACGACAACCTTTTTGTACCCACTGCTGCGTATTCTCGTCGGAGTATACTTGATGTAATGACCACACGGGACACTTTTCAGGTGTGCCTGGATCACTACGACGCACTCTAGCAGGATCCGTTTGCATCTTACGCACTTTCTCTTCAATCACTTCAGGCTCTTCACGCAAGCTAATTGTGTTTTGATAAGACTTCGACATCTTACGGCCATCAAGCCCTACTAATTTAGAATGCGGCGTTAACAACGCTTGTGGCTCTGGCAAAATAATTCGACTGGTTCCTGCCAAATAACCAAACAACCGTTCGCGATCACCCAAACTAATATTTTGTTGCGCTTCCAACAATGCTCGCGCCGTTGCCAATGCTTCTTCTTCGCCTGACTCTTGGTAACGTTTGCGCAATTGATGATAAAGCTTGGCGTTTTTTTTGCCCATTTTAGTAATGGCTAATTCAGATTTTTCTGCAAAATCTTTTTCTTGGCCATATAAATGATTAAACCGTCTGGCCACTTCTCGCGTTAATTCAATATGCGAGACTTGATCTTCGCCCACCGGCACTAACCCTGCTTTGTAAGTTAGGATATCCGCACTTTGTAACATGGGATAACCCAAAAAACCGTAGGTAGCCAAATCCTTATCACGTAAATTTTCTTGTTGATCTTTATAAGTTGGCACACGTTCCAACCAAGGCAACGGTGTAATCATCGATAACAAAAGATGTAATTCGGCATGTTCGGGAACATGTGATTGAATGAATAAATGCGCAGACCCCGGATTGATGCCAACGGCTAACCAATCAATAAACATATCCCAAATATTTTCATGGATAATTTCTGGTGTTTCATAATGTGTGGTTAAGGTATGCCAATCCACGGCACAGAAAAAACACTCGTATTCATACTGCAGCTTTGCCCAGTTTTTCAACACACCATGATAATGACCTAAGTGTAATTTGCCAGTCACGCGCATACCGGAAAGAACGCGCAGGGGGGTCGTTGTTGCTAATTGCATATATGTAATGACTCAACGTGATTAAATAGCGCCAAGCATAACAAAAATTCTATAATGACGTTATTCAATTTGCTTTAAATAAGCTTCTAAACCACAGGCAGTAATGCCCTTATTCAATGGAAAAGTTTCTTTGCCAGGATAAATGACAACCAGTTGGTCCAGTTTTAAATCCTCCATAGCAATAAGCATGGATTTGGTTATCTTAGGCGAGTCCGTATATTTGAATTCAAACCCTAAACGTTTACCGTGTTTGATAATAAATAAATCAAGCTCCGCTTGCCCATGAGTCGCCCAAAAGTAATATTCGCCTTCAATCGCACGGTGAACTCGTAAGATTTCTTCCAATGCGAAGCCTTCCCAGGAAGCGCCTAATTTAGGGTGAAGATGCAAACTATTCATATTGTCGATACCCAGCAAAAAATGCCAAATACCACTATCACGAAAATAAATTTTTGGTGATTTAACTTGGCGTTTGCTGATATTTTCAAACCAGGGTGGTAATTGGCGAATCATAAATGTACCAGCCAAAATGTCGGTATAATAGCGAATGGTATTGTGTGAAAGATTTAATGATTTACCAATTTCCGACGCGTTAAAAATATTGCCATGATAGTGTGCGAGCATCATCCAAAAACGACGTAACTGTGGCGGTGGAATTTGAATACCTAAGTTTGGAATATCTTTTTCAAGAAAAGTTTGCACATAAGAATCGCGCCACTGAAAACTTTCACGATCATTTCTTGCCAAATAGCTACGAGGAAAACCACCACGCAACCAAAGATTTTTTGTTTCTTGTGTTTCTGCATAAGAAAATGGATTGATTTCAATGTATTGAATGCGCCCTGCAAGTGTTTCAGAAGACTGTTTAATTAAATCGCGCGACGCGCTACCTAAAATCAAATAACGTTGTTTTTTCTCTGGCTCATCAACTAATACACGTAATAATGGAAACAATTCCGGCCGACGCTGTATTTCATCAATAACGATCAACCCCGTTAAATGTTCAAAGGCTAATTGTGGATTATGTAACCTTGCTAAGTCGGAATTTTTTTCTAAATCGAAGTAATTGCTTTCTTGAAAGGTACCAGGTATTTGTTTCAGATAGTCTCTAGCCAGAGTGGTTTTGCCACACTGGCGCGGGCCAAGCAGCGCGATAACGGGATGAACGTTAAACGCTTGTTCAATGTACTCTATATAGCCAGGCCGCTGCATATTTATCCTTGAAAATTGTAACCATGACTTACAATTTTCAAGGAAGATTTAATGCAAGTCAAGCCTACTAGTGTCCACTGGGACAACGCCCAATGGCATTATCACCATCGAGCATCGCTTTTAATTGCTGAAAAATTTGGGGGTTTTCTAACACGAGATCTTGGCCAACCGCTAACAATAATCGTTGTTGCTGTGGCGAAATAAAAAATCCGGTACTAATTTGTTGCGCTTTTTTGTAGTGTTCCAAATCTAAATAAATCACTAATACATTACTCGTGCCACGACGACACAATTCCGCACGAGTGATACCATTTAAGTTGGCTTTTTCTTGTTGGCGCGAAGCATCCGTCGACATATCAAGAACGCGCCAAAATAAAGTAGAGCTTTCTGGCACTGTTTTTTCTTTAGAAAATGGCTGTTCTGTTCCAGAGTAGGCATCAATCACTATTAATATTTTTATTTTAGCTTTGTCCTGGCGCAACAAGTTCAATGCAGTATAAATTCCCAAATTGTCACTTAATCCACCATCTAATAATTGCAAATAACATTGACCATCTTGGCAACCGCTACTACCCAATGTCACGGGTGTTAATGCAAACGGAAAACTAGCGCTCGCTGCCGCACCCACCGAAACAGGAATAGCAAAATAATTATTATCCACGGAATAAATTTTCTTATCATGTTCGTAGCTGTCTACTTTATATTTTGCCAATACATCTGGTGTAAACGGTAAAAACGCGGCATTTTGATAAATAGTGCTGTTGGTTACCCAATACGGTAATTTCACTTGGGCTGGATTGCCGCTGGCGGGTATAAAAATATCGCCTAACGTTAACGTTCCTTGATCTGTTTGCAAAATAGAATTTGCTAAATCTTTTTCAAATACCGCACCGCGATCATTCGTAAAAAATAATTCGCCATTGAAATCTTTATTCAACACATTATGTGCGGGCAACTGATTCATGGTATTGGTAAACGAAAATTGTGCGGCGAATGGATCATTGCCATGCAATTGCATAAAGTGAAACTGACTCGCTAAATAATATCCTACACCCAAACCACCACCCGACACTGTAGAAAAATAATCCACTTCTTCTAATAAATTACCTTTTAAATTAGGGTTGGTAATTTGCTCCAATCCCATCAACACACCTGCGGTTAAATTAGCCGCGCGATAACCACCACCAGAAGCAGCCACTGCAATAGCAATATCGGGTCGTTGATGTGGTCGACCGATGGGTGATTGCACAGATTGATATTGAGATAAATCAACTTGCGGTGGATGTTGCGATAATTGTGAATTTTGCGCTTTTGCTGAAGGGTAAACGGTTTCCGTGGCAGACGCTGATTGTAATTGACTGACCAAACTTTTGGCGGCCGTTTGTGTCAGGCTTTGGCATCCTGCCAATAATAAACATGTAAACAACACAACGATTATTCTCATAAAAATGGTGTGGCATCTCCTTTGCCTTGACGCACAATCACAGGTTTATCGCCGGATAAATCAACCACAGTTGTTGGTTCTAGACCACAATTACCGCCATCAATAATTAAATCAACGCTGTTGCCTAAGACATCACGAATTGCCTGCGCTTCCATAAATGTCACTTCTTGGCCAGGCAATGTTAGTGTTGTGCTCATCAATGGCTCATCCATGACTTCCAATAACGCCAATGCAATAGCATGATCCGGAATACGCAGACCGACGGTTTTACGTTTTGGATGCATCAAACGTCTCGGTACTTCGCGTGTCGCAGGAAGTAAAAAAGTATAAGGCCCAGGCGTATTTTCTCTTAACAAACGATAGACCGGATTATTTACTACCGCGTACGTTGATAATTCAGAAAGATCGCGACAAACCAGCGTAAAATGATGTTTTTCATCTAAGTGCCGAATACGACGAATACGATCCAGTGCTTTTTTCTGTCCCATTTGGCAAGCAAGTGCATAACCAGAATCTGTTGGATAAATAATCACCCCACCCTGACGCACTACTGCCACGGCTTTGCGCAACAAATGTTCTTGTGGGTTTTGCGGGTGAATCTGTAATAGGATGCTCATAGAAAACGCTCGACACGAGTGAATAACTCGCTATCATAAGTAGCCATTGAGCCATGAGCAAGTAGATGAGAGTTTTTAATGAAAGTATTAGCTGATCTTTTCCCCGTTTTACTGTTTTTTGCCGCGTATAAGTTTCTAGGGATCTATGTCGCTACCGCTGTTGCCATTTTGGCCTCGTTTATCCAAGTCGCTGTTTTTTGGTTTAGACATCGTCGCTTTGAAAGCATGCAAGTCATTACGCTGGCCATGATCGCACTACTCGGTGGTGCAACATTAATTTCACATAATCAATTATTTATTAAATGGAAACCTACCGTGATCAATTGGATCTTCGGTTTGTTATTTTTAGGCAGTCAGTTTTTCGGCAAACAACCTTTTATTCAACGCATCATGCAAAAACAAATTCAGTTACCTCCTTTGGTTTGGAAAAATTTAAATTTAAGTTGGGTATTATTTTTCTTTCTGACCGGGCTTGCGAACTTATATGTTGTTTATCATTTCAGTACCAATGCGTGGGTCAACTTTAAATTATTCGGCATGATGGGTTTCACATTAGTATTTGTTTTTGCACAAGCGCTTTATTTAGCAAGGCATATGAAACATGAATCACGCTGATTGCATGAAAGTCATGGAAGAAAAGTTAACTACGGCGTTAAAACCATCGCAGTTGGCCGTCGAAGATGATAGCGCTCAACATCATGGGCACGCACACGAAGGCGCGGGTCATTACACGGTACACATTGCTTCACCTTTATTTACTAACCAATCATTAGTTCAATGCCATCGCTTAGTTTACAGCGCGCTTGATGATTTAATGAAAAATGCGATTCATGCGTTGCGGATAAAGATTCTTAAAAATTAATATCAGAGCCGCGCGCGTAAGCAAGCGGTCAAATGAATTATCCGGTTCTTCAAATTTTATTTGGAAATCAAAGTGCAGTTGCCACCTCTCTTGCGGTCGGTGCTCTGATTTTATCATGATATTTTTTCGAGTTTTTCAAACGCTTTTTCTACTGCATCTAATGTCAATTGAATTTCATGTTCGTGATGTGCGCTGGACAAAAATCCCGCTTCATACGCTGAAGGGGCAAAATAAATGCCTTCGGCCAATGTGTAATGGAAAAACTTTTTGAATAATTCAATATTGCATTGTTGAACATCAGACAGTGATTCAATTTTATTTGCATCAGTAAAATAAAATCCGAAGAAACTTCCCGCTTGTTGTGTCAATAAAGAAATACCGTGTGCTTTAGCGCGTTCACGCATGCCATCCAATAATAGTTTTGTATATTTTTCTAATTGGTTATAAAACCCAGGCCGTTGAATTAATTTTAAGGTAGCTAATCCTGCCGCCATTGCAATAGGATTGCCTGATAATGTACCGGCTTGATAAACACCACCCAACGGTGAAATTTTTTCCATGATTTCACGTTTACCACCAAACGCACCGACAGGCATACCACCACCAATAATTTTTCCTAACGTAGTTAAGTCCGCTTTGATGCCATATTTTTCTTGCGCGCCACCCAGCGCAACGCGAAATCCTGTCATCACTTCATCAAAGATTAATACGCTTTGATAATGATCACACAGTTTGCGCAAGCCCAATAAAAAGTCTTTTTTGGGTAAAACAAAATTCATGTTTCCTGCAATCGGTTCAACAATCACCGCCGCAATATCTTTATTATATTGAGCAAATAATTTTTCAACGGAATCAAGATCATTATATTCGGCAATTAATGTATGTTGTGCAATGTCCGCAGGAACACCTAATGAATCAGGCTGCCCAAAGGTTAAACCACCAGACCCGGCTTTCACTAATAAACTATCACTGTGGCCATGATAACAACCCACAAATTTAATAATTTTATTGCGCTCAGTAAAACCGCGCGCTAACCGAATAGCCGACATAGTTGCTTCCGTTCCAGAATTGACCATGCGAACCATTTCTATCGACGGCATTAATTGTGTAATTAATTTAGCCATTTCTATTTCGATAACTGTTGGTGCACCAAAACTTAACCCATTATCTACCGCTAGTTTTACCGCTTTAATAACCTCTGGATGTGCGTGCCCTACAATCATCGGGCCCCATGAACCAATATAATCAATGTATTTTTTCCCTTCTTCATCAAACATATAAGCGCCCTGCGCTTTTTTAATGAATAGTGGTTCGCCACCGACACTACGAAACGCGCGCACCGGAGAATTCACGCCCGCAGGAATATATTGTTGCGCTTCTTGAAAAAGATCATGTGATTTCGTCATTGCTTATTTTCCTATTTCCCCACACAAAAACTTGAAAAAATATTGCCTAATAAATCATCGGTCGTAAACTCGCCGGTAATTTCATTTAAGGCGTGTTGCGCTTGGCGTAAATCTTCAGCAATTAATTCCGGGGCTTTTTGTCCTAACGCGCTTTCAATAGCGCGATGCGCTTTTGTTAATGCTTCTAAATGTCGACGACGCGCACTAAAAATCCCTTCGTGTTCGCCAGTAAAACCAACGACATCTTTAATATATTTTTTTAATACATCAATTCCCGCGCCCGTTTTTACTGAAACTTTTATATTGTCTTTATCAGCACTTGGTTTTTCACCGGTCAGATCGATTTTATTATACACCGTGATTAATTGTGGATGAGTAATAGAAAGCGTTGTTTGTTTTTGTGTCGCATCGACAATTAACAATACAAGATCGGCGTTTTCAATAGCAAGTCTTGCTCTTTTTATTCCTTCTTGTTCTACAGGGTCCACGCTGTCTCTTAATCCTGCCGTATCAATAATATGTAATGGCATGCCATCAATTTGAATATGTTCGCGCAATAGATCACGCGTAGTTCCTGGAATATCAGTCACAATAGCTGAGTCTCTTTCGCTCAACACATTCAATAAACTTGATTTACCTGCATTCGGTTCGCCGGCAATAACCACGGTAATTCCTTCGCGCAACAGGCTACCTTGATGCGCGCTTTGTTGAATCTTTTCGGTTTGATTTAATAATTGTTGTAATTTTTCTTTCACATTACCTTCGGTTAAAAAATCAATTTCTTCCTCGGTAAAATCAATCGCGGCTTCCACATACACGCGCAAATGAATTAATTGCTGCAAAAGCTCGTGAATTAATGTTGAAAAAACACCTTGTAAAGATTGCAAGGCGGCGCGCGCGGATTGTTGAGAGGTGGCATCAATTAAATCAGCCACCGCTTCAGCTTGTGTTAAATCTATTTTATTATTGAGAAAGGCCCGCTCAGAAAATTCACCGGGGCGCGCTAGGCGTGCACCTAATTCAATAACGCGTGCGATCAACTGATCCATCACCACAGGACTACCATGCGTGTGAAATTCAACGACATCTTCGCCGGTGAAAGAATGTGGATGTGGGAAAAAAAGTGTTAATCCAATATCAATAATGGAATGGTCGTTTGCTTTAAATCGAGAATATTCTGCTATTCTTGGTGCGGGTAATTTTCCTATTATTTGATTAATAATATTTTTTACTTCGGCACCTGAAACTCTGATAACACCCACGCCGGCTTTACCCTGCGCGCTTGCTTGTGCAACGATCGTTTCCTCTTTCGCTTCAGGAAACATATCACTTACCGTTTCTTCGCTTTTTTTTCTGCCTTTTTTGCTCTTACGCGAGGAACGACGTGTTTATTGATATACCACTGTTGCAAAATAGACAAGCTGTTGTTCACGACCCAATACAAGACTAATCCTGCAGGGAAACTTAAAAACAATACTGTAAACACCACAGGCAAAATCATCATCACTTTTTGTTGCATAGGATCAGGTGCTTTGGGTGCTAATTTTTGCTGAATAAAAATAGTTAGCCCCATTAATAATGGCAACACGTAGAACGGATCTTTGGTCGACAAATCATGAATCCAAAAAATAAATGGCGCTTGGCGCAATTGCACACTTTCCACCAATACCCAATAAAGCGATAAAAACACGGGGATTTGTACAATCATGGGCAAACACCCGCCCATCGGATTAATTTTTTCTTTACGATAAAGTTCCATCGTCGCTTGCGTCATTTTTTGTTTGTCATCGCCGAAACGTTCGCGCAATTGTTGTAATTTAGGTTGTAGCTCGCGCATGTTAGCCATTGATTGAAAACTAATAGAATTTAATTTGTAAAAAACTATTTTGATTAATAAGGTAACTAATACAATCGACCAACCCCAATTACCAACAACCATATGAATTTTTTGCATGATGGCAAATAACACCACAGCAATAAACCACAGCAAGCCATAATCAATGGTTAAAGATAACCCGGGCGCGACTGCTTTTAAATTTTTAGCAATTTCTGGACCAACATAAAGTTTATTGCTAGTCGTTGTTTGTTGCCCTGGCGCGATGGTTAATATGGGACTAATAAATCCAATACTATAAACATCGTTCGGTAATTTCTTGGTGTAATAATGATATGTCTGTGAAGAATCAGGCACCCACGCACTCAAGAAATAATGTTGCGCCATAGCCACCCAACCATTTTGAACCTCTGCACTCAAATCCTGCTCATGCATTTTCTCAAAACTTAATTGTTGATAACGTTTTTGTGGTGTGGAAAATACCGCACCCAAGAAGCTTGCAAAGTGAAACGGACCGCCGTTGTGTGCGGCCACTTGTTTGCGCTCTAGCGAATTAAATAATTGCCCTTGCCAGGATTTATTCGATTGATTATTAATTTCTTCATTTACATGAACCAAATATTTATTAGTATCAAATTGATACGTTTTGGTAACGGCGACGCCCGTCGGTGTTCTTGCTGTTAGTGTTACGGTTAATTCTGATTGCCCGGGTGTGACGGTGTAATTATCTTTGGCTGATTGGTAAATCAATGCTTGATTAACAATGCCGCTTTTAGCCACGTAAAAAGTATCGGGATTATTATTTAATAAATTAATAGGTTGATTGGGATTCTTAGCGGTAACAGGATATTTTAATAATTTAACATTAACTAAATCACCGCCAACTTTATCAATCGTTGCATCAAAAACATTGGTATGGATTTGAATGTAACGATCTTTAAGTGAAATGTTTTTTTGTGCTGTCATATTTATTGTTGTAGGTGTCGACGTCGAAACGGTTGTCAGCGTGGTTGTAGCTGTTGTTGCAACCACAGGCGCTAATGGCGCATTTTCTGTTTGCCATGCATTCCACAACATAAATGAAACGAACAACAAAGCAATAATTAATATAACGCGACGTGTTTCCATTTAATAAGCTACCCTTTTCATTTCTATCATTTCTCTGGAACTAAATCTTGCCCGCCTTTACAGAAGGGATGGCAACGTAATAATCTTTTAACGCCTAAATATATTCCACGACACGCACCAAATTTATTTATTGCTTCTTGCGTGTATTCAGAACAGCTCGGCGTAAACCGACAACAGTCTCCTAACAACGGACTAACCAACCGCTGATAAACGCGGATGACAAGAATACACGTTGTTACAGTTTTTGCCATTGCTGATCTATCCATTGACGTAACGCTTTTTTATCCAGCGTTAACACACGCTTGTTAATAATAATGATGATATCAATATTTTTTAAGGTTGCTCGGTGTTGACGAAAACTTTCGCGAATGATTCGCTTGATGCGATTTCTATCGACAGCTCGTGCAATATGCTTGCGACCGACTGAAATACATAGTCGCGGATTATCTACGGTGTTGCGATGGAACGCGAGAATAAAGTAAGGAGTGCTAAGTCGTTTGCCTTGGCGATAAACGAGCTGAATATCCTGTTGCTCTACAAGTTTAAACACTCAGTGAGGCGCGGCCTTTGGCACGTCTTTGTTTGATAACTTTACGACCATTGGCTGTTTTCATACGAACAAGAAATCCATGGGTACGTTTGCGTTTGGTGTTGCTGGGTTGATACGTTCTTTTCATACTAATAAAACCTGTTCCGGATAGCTAAGAGGGGCGCCATGATAGGGAATGAAATAGCTTGGGTCAAGCACGAAGGTCTAATAATTAAGTATTTAGTTTATAAAGATACTTATTGTTATTAAGGACACAGAAATTGCAGCGGGCTATTCGTTTGGTTTATGAAATCAATACGTTAGGGTAAAAAACATTCTGTGGATAAACTGTAAGTTACAATGGCAGAAGCAGGGGATAATTTTGAGGTTTACCGCCATTACGTTTTTATACCAAAGTTATGTACAGCTTATTCACTGAGTGTTTATAATCGCCGGTTCCTAAAGCGGAGTATCGATCGTTATGTCGTTAACAAAACCAAATGCCGTACGCCCAGTGAATCTGAATCTCATGACGATGCGTTTCCCTCTCACGGCGATTGTGTCTATCTTGCACCGTATTTCTGGGTTTTTAATTTTCTTGTTTATCCCCTTTGTTTTATGGATTTTCTCACGGTCACTGAACTCTCCAGAAAGCTTTTTTAATGTACAAAGCGATTTTCAGATGAGTTGGGTCAAAGTTTTGTTATGGTTGTTTTTGTCGGGATTTACGTATCACCTTATCGCCGGTATTCGTCACTTGATTATGGTGGCTGGAATTGGCGAAAGCCTTAAAGGCGGTCGTTGGGGCGCGCGTATTACATTGTGTTTGGCGATTGGTATGGCAATTATTTTTGGAGTTTGGCTATGGTAAAAAGTGTTAGCAGCCTTACCCGTAATGGTCTGCGTGATTGGGTAATTCAGCATTTTTCTGCTTTTTTCATGGCCATTTATGTTATTGGTTTCGTAGGTTATCTTTTCTTTAATCCAGTGAATGACTTTTATAGCTGGCAAGCCCTATTCACCGGCACTTTCATGCGTATCGCTACGCTACTTTTTATCTTTCTTTTGGTATTACATGCAAGAATTGGTTTATGGACGATTGCGACCGACTATTTCAAAAACTTTACGGTGCGCATTACCTTTTTGTTACTGATTTCTCTCGTATTAATCGCCTGTTTGATTTGGGGCATACAGATTCTTTGGAGTACATAATTAATGGGTATCGCAACGTATTATTTTGACGCCGTTATTGTCGGAGCTGGTGGCGCTGGCATGCGGGCCGCATTACAACTTGCAAATTCCGGCCAAAAAGTGGCATTACTTTCAAAAGTATTTCCCACGCGCTCACATACCGTTTCTGCCCAAGGCGGCATTACTTGCGCGCTCGGTAACGCAGATCCTGAAGATGATTGGCGTTGGCATATGTATGACACGGTCAAAGGTTCGGATTATTTGGGTGACCAAGATTCTATCGAATATATGTGTAAGACGGGTCCCGAAGCAGTTTATGAACTTGAACACATGGGATTGCCTTTTTCCCGCACCGATGATGGAAAAATTTATCAACGTCCTTTTGGCGGCCAATCTAAAAACTTTGGTGGTGCGCAAGCATCACGCACTTGTGCGGCGGCGGATCGAACCGGGCACGCGTTGTTACATACACTCTATCAAAAAAATCTTGAGGCAAAGACTCACTTTTTTAATGAATGGTATGCTTTGGATTTAGTTAAAACAGCCGATGGCGCTATCTCAGGTGTAACCGCTATTTGTATCGAAACAGGCGAAACTGTTTTTATCAATGCCAGAGCTACTATTTTTGCAACCGGTGGTGCGGGGCGAATTTATCAATCAACAACCAACGCCCTTATTAATACAGGCGATGGTGTAGGCATGGCATTGCGTGCGGGAATTCCAGTACAAGATATTGAAATGTGGCAATTTCATCCGACGGGTATTGCCGGGGCTGGTTGTTTGGTGACCGAAGGTTCTCGCGGTGAAGGCGGTTATTTAATTAATAAAGACGGCGAACGTTTTATGGAACGTTACGCGCCACATGCGAAAGATCTTGCATCGCGCGATGTGGTGGCGCGATCCATGGCACTTGAAATTAGAGAAGGTCGCGGCATTAATTTTAATGGCGTTGAATGTGTATTATTAAAACTAGATCATTTAGGCGCTGATATTATTAAATCGCGTTTACCCGGCATTCGTGAATTATCATTAACATTTGCCAACGTTGATCCTATTACCACACCTATTCCTGTGGTACCAACATGTCATTATATGATGGGTGGTATTCCAACCAACGTACATGGTCAAGCTATTACTATTGGTGCTGATGGCAAAGATAAAATTGTCGAAGGTTTATATGCTGTTGGCGAATGTGCTTGTGTATCTGTTCATGGTGCTAATCGATTAGGCGGAAATTCTTTATTGGATTTAGTGGTTTTTGGTCGTGCCGCCGGATTACATGTAGAACAAAGTTTAAAACAAGAAGGGCTATCGCAAAAAGATCCAAGCAAAGAAGATATTAGTGCGGCATTTGCGCGATTGCATCGTTGGAATAATAACGTGAAAGGTGAAAGCGTATTTGATATCCGTACGGAATTAAACAAAACCATGCAAAATGATTTCGGCGTATTTCGTACTGAAAAAGTAATGCAAGAAGGGTTACAAAAATTAACGCAATTGCGCGAGCGGTTACAACATGCGTCGTTAACAGATCATAGCCAAGTATTTAATACCGCGCGTATCGAAGCATTAGAATTAGATAATTTAATGGCGGTTGCCTATGTAACGGCAGTTGCTGCATTGGCACGCAAAGAAAGTCGTGGCGCACATAGTCGCGAAGATTATCCGAAGCGTGATGATGCTAACTGGTTAAAACATTTGTTGGTATTTGTTGATGGACAGTTAAAAGAGCGTGCCGTGAATATGAAGCCGTTAACTGTTGCGCCATTTGAACCGAAAGAAAGAGTTTATTAAATATTAAAATTAGTAGTTTATTTTATAATAAAAAAGGAGAGAGCATGGATATATTCACGAGTAATAAAGTAATAATTTTTATTTTGTTTTTTGTGCCGGGGTTTATTTCATTAAAAGTATATGATCTTTTAATAGCAAATAAGCAGAGAGATTTTTCTAGATCGTTTTTTGATGCGGTTGTTTATGGTGCGATTAATTTTGGAGTTGTATTTCCAATAATTTGGGTTTTGCATAACAATAAAGCTTTATTTGTGATACTTGTTTATTTTGGGTTATTTGTATCACCAGTATTATTGCCAGCGCTTTATATAAAGTTATTGCGATCAGCCTTTTTAACTGGACATGTTGTGGATCCCATAAGAAGACCATGGGATTGGTTTTTTTCCAAAAATAGAGCTGTATGGGTGATTGTTAATTTGTTGGATGGTACTAAGATAGGCGGAGTGTTTTCTGATAAGTCATACGCTTCATCTTTTCCATTGGAAGAGCAAATTTATATTGAACAAGCGTGGGAGTTAGACGCAGGTTTTTTTAAAGCGCCGATTGATGGTTCAAAAGGTGTTATTGTTTTAGGCAAAGATATTTCTTCAATAGAATTTTTTGATATGTGAGGATCTTATGAATACAAATAAAACTAACAGAAGCCTACCCAAACCAAGAATAATTATTGAAGAGGGATATAGGCCAAAAGAGAAATTAGATACCTCGCGTCCGCCTAAAGGAAGTTCGGCGGTGCATAAGACTATAGCTATGCATGGCAAAAAAGATTAACTTTTGTTAAGTGAGAATTATGAACAAAACAATTGAGTTTTCTGTTTATCGCTACGACAGTGAAAAAGATGCTGAGCCGCGTATGCAGCAGTATTTTTTAGAGGTTCCTGAAAAAAGCGGCATGATGTTGCTTGATGCATTGGTATTACTCAAAGCCAAAGATGAAACATTAAGTTTTCGTCGTTCGTGTCGTGAAGGCGTGTGCGGTTCAGATGGCATGAATATTAATGGCAAAAATGGATTGGCATGTATTACGTCATTACTGTCATTAAAAACACCCATCACATTAAGACCATTACCAGGATTTCCCATCGTTCGTGATTTGGTAGTTGATATGACTAGTTTCTATCAACAACTTGAAAAAGTAAAACCATTCTTAATAAATAATGATCCAGTGCCTGCCAAAGAAAGATTGCAGTCACCCAAAGAGCGCGAAAAACTAGACGGTCTTTATGAATGTATTTTGTGTGCATGTTGTTCAAGCGCTTGTCCGTCATTTTGGTGGAATCCAGATAAATTTATTGGCCCCGCCGGATTATTAGCGGCTTACCGTTTTATTGCGGATAGTCGTGATACGGCAACACGCGAAAGACTCGACGCACTCGATGATCCTTTTAGTTTATTTCGTTGTCGCAACATCATGAATTGTGTGAGTGTTTGCCCGAAGGGATTAAATCCTACCAAAGCGATTGGTAAAATTCGTTCCATGTTATTAAAAGAGCAGGTTTAAAAGATAAGATGACTGTTGAAAACTCAATGGAATTAATGCGCAAAGACTCGTACTTAACGGGTGGTAGCGCTGATTATTTAGAAGAAATGTATGAAAAGTTTTTGCAAGATCCATCATCGGTTAATGCAGACTGGCGAAATTATTTTGAATCAGTCGCCAACAAACAAGATGTTTCACATACCGATATTCGTCATTATTTTGCCGAACTCGCTAAGCAACATAAAACGGTCAGTGTTAGCAGCGACAACAATAAACAATCTGCGGTTGAAGAATTAATTTATGCTTATCGTGATTTCGGACATTTTCAAGCCAAATTAGATCCATTGGGTTTAGCACCTAATCCACCCATTGCAGAACTCGAATTAAATTATCACGGATTAACAGAAGCTGATTTGGAGAAAGAATTTATTCCTGATCATTTCTCCGATGGTAAACCACGCACATTAAGAAAGCTTTTAAGTGAATTAAAAGAAGTGTATTGCAACACCATTGGTTTTGAATACATGCATATTACGGCACCCAACGAATTGCGTTGGCTACAACAACGATTAGAAATGCCACAATTTCGCGCCGCATTTTCAGCGGCCCAAAAGAAACGTATTTTGCAATGTTTAACGGCGGCGGATGGATTAGAAAAATATTTGGGCACCAGATATGTTGGGCAAAAACGTTTTTCATTAGAAGGTGGCGATAGTTTAATTCCAATGCTAGATGAATTAATCCAACGTGCCGGCAATCAACAGATTAAAGAAATTGTTATTGGCATGGCGCATCGTGGTCGTCTAAATGTATTAGTGAATATTGTTGGTAAAGCACCACAACAATTATTTTTAGAATTTGAAGGAAAACTTTCTGAAGAAAAACGTTCCGGTGATGTGAAATATCACTTGGGATTTTCTTCTGATGTAACTACTGACAAAGGCAACGTGCATGTTGTTTTAGCATTTAATCCGTCACATTTAGAAATTGTTGCACCTGTGGTGGAAGGTTCGGTTAAAGCAAGACAACAACGACATAATGGCAATGGTGTGTTGCCCGTACAAATTCATGGTGATGCCGCATTTGCCGGTCAAGGTGTTGTGATGGAAACGTTCGCGTTATCGCAAACACGCGGACATGGTACTGGCGGAAGCGTGCATATTGTTGTGAATAATCAAGTAGGGTTTACCACGGATGCACGTGATGCGCGCTCGACATTTTATTGCACTGATGTCGCAAAAATAGTGCAAGCACCTATTCTTCATGTGAATGGTGATGATTTGTCTGTTTTTAACAATCAGACTTGCCATTCGATATAACATCGCAAACATGGTTTGAGTTTATTCCAAATACGAAATGTCCTAAAAAGTTATTCTGATTTATCTCAGTAGGCGAGTTGTAGTCCAATACAACAAGGTTATTATCACCATCGCCAACAAAGCCATTGTTTCGATATATCGATGAACATTTCTGAATCGTTGATATAATGCCAGGGTAGGTTATTGTATCAAATCCTTGTCCAACAAAGAAGGCTGCCTTTGCGCTTTGTAGCATATCGCTGTGCATACCATCAGTGCCAAGCATAATATTCTTTCCTAGGAATTCTCCGTTGAAGTAACCAACGTTATTGTTCAGGTTGCTTTCTGTATTTTGAACCACCCAGCATGGTGAATTTCTGATAATATCCTTTTCATCCTCCTCTAAATGAAGGCAATGTCCAAGAATTGTTTTTGAGTGATTTTAAAACTCCAGATTCGTTTAATCGATTAACTACTCTTTTACCATACTTTTTGATACAGAAATCCTGATCGTATAAATCCTCAGCAACATGAATATGGATACCTGAATTTAGACGATTCATTATATCCACCGATTGCTCCAATGTATCATCATTTACGGTAAATGATGCATGTAAACCAACTAATCCTTGACGATTTTTAAGGTATGATTCTGTTTCATCTAATCCCTCTTTACCGGCCTTAAATCCATCGCGATCTGATATTTCGTAGCAAAGAAGATGTGAGACTCCAACCTTATCGAATGCTTTAGCAATTGTTTCCAACGAACCTTTTACAGCAAAAGGTGAGGCGTGATGATCGATAACAAAGGTTGAACCTGCTTTTGCACAAGCAATTGCGGTTACCAATGCACTTGATTCAACCATCTCGAGATCGAGACATTTATCGAGTGTCCACCAAACATATTTAAGAACTTCGTAGAAATTCTCTGGATTTTTCTTTGGAGCACCCATTCCTCGCGATAAGGCAGAGTATACATGATGATGTCCAACCGCAAATGATTTAGTTACTAGTTTACCAGTGCAATCAAGTAACTTCGAGGTTGGCTTTATTGGCAATTTGCTCAATATTTTCAACGAATTGAATCGTATTATTATCTTGTTCAACAAGGATATTCTTTTGACTGAATTCAAGGGTTTTCCAGTCGATATAGGTGGCGTTTTTTAGTAGTATTGACATATGTTTATAGATTTAATCTTGTAAACCTCAAATTAAGGTTAGACATTAACAATATTCAAAACAAATCCCCGTCCTTTGCGTTCAGGAGGGGTTAGTTGAGATTTTATTTTCTTCTTAGTGGAAGTTTAGTCCGCTTTACACCATCAAATGCATAAAATGCATTGGCAACTGCAGCAGCAGTAGGAACTAAGCCAATTTCACCAATTCCTTTTGCGCCATAAGGTCCAACAGGATCTTTCTCCTCTATACCAATGATCTCCATTTCGGGCATCTCATTGGCTCTGAGAATTCCAATATCCTTAAATTTAAGGCTGATAGGTCTTCCATCCTTCATGGGTAGATCCTCGGTCAAGGCATAACCCATACCCATGTGCAGAGCACCTTCAATCTGACCCTCAAAGAGCATTTGATTCATGATTTTTCCAACATCGTGGGCAGCAATTATCTTGCTGATTTCGCCTTTATCATCAAGAATAACAACCTGAGTGGCATATCCATAAGCAAAGTGGATAATTGGTTCTTCGGTATCAGCACCAGGCTTGCAGGTCCAATCGCAAACAAATTTACCTCTGTATGATTCTACCAGCAAGTTGGCTAAGTGTACTATTCTTTAAATCTTCCTGATTCTTTTTGATGCATCAATAATTGCATTTGCAACTAGGGCTGTAGCCCTTGATGAGGTTGTCATTCCTGTTGGAATATTTACTTCGGTTTCGACTTTAACCTCAATAATTTCTGGATGATATTCCTGTTTCCTGATGGAAGGTTTGAATTGCCATTGTATGAACCCCTTGACCCATCTCAGTCCAACCATGATGGATTATCACCTTTTTATCGGAAACTATATTGATTATTACATCACTATCATCGGTCATTCCATTACCAACTCCTGTATTCTTTGATACCACAGGCTATTCCAGCATATTTTGCACTTTGGAATTGATCTTTAACTGCCAATAAGGTTTTCTTTAGTCCAACACCACGCAGATACTTGACCTGTAGCAGTTTTCTTACCATCTTCAAGGGCATTATTGTAACGAATTTGCCAACGGTCAAAACCTCCCATTTTGCAAATCTCATCAATACAACTTTCAACGGCAAATACAGCCTGAGGAACACCAAATCCACGCATTGCACCGCAAGGAACATTGTTTGTGTAAACGGTATCTGCCTTAACATCAACTGCATGGTACTGTGTAACCACCTGTTGCATGGCCTACAACTCGTTCCATTACCTTTGTTCCAACCGATGCATATGCACCTGAATCGCCAATAGCGCTAAGTTTAATGCCAGTGAACATTCCGTTTTTATCGCAAGCAAGGCTGATATCCATCCAAACAGGATGGCGCTTTGGGTGCATAATTATCGATTCATCTCTATTGAGATGAACCCGAACAGGTAGTTTTAGTATATATGCAAATAGCGAAGCATGTCCTTGAACGGTTGGATCCTCTTTACCTCCAAAACCACCGCCATTCTGAACTTGAACCACTTTAACTTTTTCTTCTCTAATCCAAGAACTTTGGCAACAAGTCTTCTATCTACATAAGCACCTTGACCTTGAGAGTATAGGCGAACACCATCATCCTCAGGTAAGAGCAATGGCTGTCTCGGTTTCAAGGAAAGCATGCTCAATACGTTGTGTTTCGTAGTGTCCACTTGAAACGTAAGCAGCCTCTTTAAATGCTTTATCAACATCTCCGAAACGAATGCTGCATGTTTCAAGAATATTAGAGTGATCGGCATGAACTCGAGTACAATTAGGTTTTACGGCTTCATGAACATCAGTAATTGCCTCCAAAACTTCGTAGTCAATTTTGATTAAGTTTAACCGCTTTGCGAGCAATGGCTTCGGTTTTAGCAACAACTCCGGCAATAACATCACCAGTATAGTTGGTTATTTCACCCTCGCCAATCATCATTGGCCAATCGTGGTAAACAATACCAATCATCTTATTGCCAGGGATATCCTTTGATGTAAATACTCTAATAACACCTTCAACCTTTACTGCTTCAGTGAAATCAATTTTAAGAACCTTTGCCCTAGGATGATCGCTAAACTTCAAAGCTCCATGCACCATTCCATCGAAGTGCATATCATCTACAAAATCTCTATCGCCTAAAGCTGTTTCAACGGCTTGATATTTGGGGTATGGTTTACCTATTAAGTGCTGATTTTGCTTTGTTTTCAGAACCTTTCCCATTTAACTCCTTAAAGGTCTCGTCAATTGCATCAACTATTTTGACATATCCTGTACACCTACATATATTAGGGGTGATTGCTTTTACGATTTCGGGTCGGGTAGGGGTTTTGTTAACATTATATAGCCCTTTAGCACGCATTATCATACCTGGCGAACAAAAACCGCATTGAACAGCACCTTTTTCGGCAAAGT
>CAVQJZ010000003.1:0-196200 GCA_963712965.1 uncultured Pseudomonadota bacterium
TACACCACAATATTGGGATGCAACGGGTACATTAGTAAATGACACAACAATTAATGACACCATTTCTGGAAACTTAGGACGTATATCAGGTGAAAACGTTGGTAATTACAATTATGTATTAGGTTCTGTTGCTGTTAGTGCACCAAGTAATTACGTTACTAGTTTAACTGCCGGAACATTTGCGATTACCCAAGCCGCATTAAGTATTAATCCAGATGTCGGACAAAACAAAGTTTATGGAACCAATGATTCTGCGTTGGGATTTACATATTCAAATACAGGTTTAGTAAATGGCGTCACGCCACAATATTGGGATGCAACGGGTACGTTAGTTAACGATACTGCAATCAACGATACCATTTCTGGAAACTTAGGTCGTATCTCTGGAGAAAATGTTGGTAATTACAATTATGTATTAGGTTCTGTTGCTGTTAGCGCACCAAGTAATTATGTTACTAGTTTAACTGCCGGAACATTTGCGATTACCCAAGCCGCATTAAGTATTAATCCAGATGTTGGGCAAAGCAAAGTTTATGGAACCAATGATTCAGCATTAGGATTTACGTATTCAAATACAGGATTAATTAATGGCGTTACACCACAATATTGGGATGCAACGGGTACATTAGTAAATGACACAACAATTAATGACACCATTTCTGGAAATTTAGGTCGTATCTCTGGAGAAAATGTTGGTAATTACAATTATGTATTAGGTTCTGTTGCCGTAAGTGCACCAAGTAATTACGTTACCAGTCTAACTGCAGGAACATTTGCCATTACCCAAGCCGCATTAAGTATTAATCCCGATGTTGGCCAAAATAAAGTTTATGGAGCCAATGATCCAGCTTTAGGATTTACGTATTCGAATACAGGATTAATTAATGGCGTTACACCACAATATTGGGATGCAACGGGTACATTAGTAAATGACACAACAATTAATGACACCATTTCTGGAAACTTAGGACGTATATCAGGTGAAAACGTTGGTAATTACAATTATGTATTAGGTTCTGTTGCTGTTAGTGCACCAAGTAATTACGTTACTAGTTTAACTGCCGGAACATTTGCGATTACCCAAGCCGCATTAAGTATTAATCCAGATGTCGGACAAAACAAAGTTTATGGAACCAATGATTCTGCGTTGGGATTTACATATTCAAATACAGGTTTAGTAAATGGCGTCACGCCACAATATTGGGATGCAACGGGTACGTTAGTTAACGATACTGCAATCAACGATACCATTTCTGGAAACTTAGGTCGTATCTCTGGAGAAAATGTTGGTAATTACAATTATGTATTAGGTTCTGTTGCTGTTAGCGCACCAAGTAATTATGTTACTAGTTTAACTGCCGGAACATTTGCGATTACCCAAGCCGCATTAAGTATTAATCCAGATGTTGGGCAAAGCAAAGTTTATGGAACCAATGATTCAGCATTAGGATTTACGTATTCAAATACAGGATTAATTAATGGCGTTACACCACAATATTGGGATGCAACGGGTACATTAGTAAATGACACAACAATTAATGACACCATTTCTGGAAATTTAGGTCGTATCTCTGGAGAAAATGTTGGTAATTACAATTATGTATTAGGTTCTGTTGCCGTAAGTGCACCAAGTAATTACGTTACCAGTCTAACTGCAGGAACATTTGCCATTACCCAAGCCGCATTAAGTATTAATCCCGATGTTGGCCAAAATAAAGTTTATGGAGCCAATGATCCAGCTTTAGGATTTACGTATTCGAATACAGGATTAATTAATGGCGTTACACCACAATATTGGGATGCAACGGGTACATTAGTAAATGACACAACAATTAATGACACCATTTCTGGAAACTTAGGACGTATATCAGGTGAAAACGTTGGTAATTACAATTATGTATTAGGTTCTGTTGCTGTTAGTGCACCAAGTAATTACGTTACTAGTTTAACTGCCGGAACATTTGCGATTACCCAAGCCGCATTAAGTATTAATCCAGATGTCGGACAAAACAAAGTTTATGGAACCAATGATTCTGCGTTGGGATTTACATATTCAAATACAGGTTTAGTAAATGGCGTCACGCCACAATATTGGGATGCAACGGGTACGTTAGTTAACGATACTGCAATCAACGATACCATTTCTGGAAACTTAGGTCGTATCTCTGGAGAAAATGTTGGTAATTACAATTATGTATTAGGTTCTGTTGCTGTTAGCGCACCAAGTAATTATGTTACTAGTTTAACTGCCGGAACATTTGCGATTACCCAAGCCGCATTAAGTATTAATCCAGATGTTGGGCAAAGCAAAGTTTATGGAACCAATGATTCAGCATTAGGATTTACGTATTCAAATACAGGATTAATTAATGGCGTTACACCACAATATTGGGATGCAACGGGTACGTTAGTTAACGATACTGCAATCAACGATACCATTTCTGGAAACTTAGGTCGTATCTCTGGAGAAAATGTTGGTAATTACAATTATGTATTAGGTTCTGTTGCTGTTAGCGCACCAAGTAATTATGTTACTAGTTTAACTGCCGGAACATTTGCGATTACCCAAGCCGCATTAAGTATTAATCCCGATGTTGGCCAAAATAAAGTTTATGGAGCCAATGATCCAGCTTTAGGATTTACGTATTCGAATACAGGATTAATTAATGGCGTTACACCACAATATTGGGATGCAACGGGTACATTAGTAAATGACACAACAATTAATGACACCATTTCTGGAAACTTAGGACGTATATCAGGTGAAAACGTTGGTAATTACAATTATGTATTAGGTTCTGTTGCTGTTAGTGCACCAAGTAATTACGTTACTAGTTTAACTGCCGGAACATTTGCGATTACCCAAGCCGCATTAAGTATTAATCCAGATGTCGGACAAAACAAAGTTTATGGAACCAATGATTCTGCGTTGGGATTTACATATTCAAATACAGGTTTAGTAAATGGCGTCACGCCACAATATTGGGATGCAACGGGTACGTTAGTTAACGATACTGCAATCAACGATACCATTTCTGGAAACTTAGGTCGTATCTCTGGAGAAAATGTTGGTAATTACAATTATGTATTAGGTTCTGTTGCTGTTAGCGCACCAAGTAATTATGTTACTAGTTTAACTGCCGGAACATTTGCGATTACCCAAGCCGCATTAAGTATTAATCCAGATGTTGGGCAAAGCAAAGTTTATGGAACCAATGATTCAGCATTAGGATTTACGTATTCAAATACAGGATTAATTAATGGCGTTACACCACAATATTGGGATGCAACGGGTACATTAGTAAATGACACAACAATTAATGACACCATTTCTGGAAATTTAGGTCGTATCTCTGGAGAAAATGTTGGTAATTACAATTATGTATTAGGTTCTGTTGCCGTAAGTGCACCAAGTAATTACGTTACCAGTCTAACTGCAGGAACATTTGCCATTACCCAAGCCGCATTAAGTATTAATCCCGATGTTGGCCAAAATAAAGTTTATGGAGCCAATGATCCAGCTTTAGGATTTACGTATTCGAATACAGGATTAATTAATGGCGTTACACCACAATATTGGGATGCAACGGGTACATTAGTAAATGACACAACAATTAATGACACCATTTCTGGAAACTTAGGACGTATATCAGGTGAAAACGTTGGTAATTACAATTATGTATTAGGTTCTGTTGCTGTTAGTGCACCAAGTAATTACGTTACTAGTTTAACTGCCGGAACATTTGCGATTACCCAAGCCGCATTAAGTATTAATCCAGATGTCGGACAAAACAAAGTTTATGGAACCAATGATTCTGCGTTGGGATTTACATATTCAAATACAGGTTTAGTAAATGGCGTCACGCCACAATATTGGGATGCAACGGGTACGTTAGTTAACGATACTGCAATCAACGATACCATTTCTGGAAACTTAGGTCGTATCTCTGGAGAAAATGTTGGTAATTACAATTATGTATTAGGTTCTGTTGCTGTTAGCGCACCAAGTAATTATGTTACTAGTTTAACTGCCGGAACATTTGCGATTACCCAAGCCGCATTAAGTATTAATCCCGATGTTGGACAAAATAAAGTTTATGGAACCAATGATCCAGCGTTAGGATTTACGTATTCAAACACTGGATTAATTAATGGTGTTACACCACAATACTGGGATGCCACGGGTACATTAGTTAACGACACAACGATTAATGACACCATTTCTGGAAATTTGGGCAGTATCGTCGGGTGAAAACGTTGGTAATTACAATTATGTATTAGGTTCTGTTGCTGTTAGTGCACCAAGTAATTACAACACTAGTTTAACTGCTGGAACATTTGCCATTACCCAAGCATCATTAAGTATTAATCCTGATGTTGGTCAAAGCAAAGTTTATGGAACCAATGATTCAGCTTTAGGATTTACTTATTCAAATACTGGTTTGGTAAATGGCGTCACGCCACAATATTGGGATAGCACAGGTACATTAGTAAATGGCACAACAATCAACGATACCATCTCTGGAAATTTAGGCAGAACCGCTGGCGAGAATGTTGGCAGCTATGCGTATAACATTGGATCAGTAGTTGTTAGCGCACCAAGTAACTACAACACTAGTTTAACTGCCGGAACATTTGCGATTACCCAAGCCGCATTAAGTATTAATCCAGATGTCGGACAAAACAAAGTTTATGGAACCAATGATTCTGCGTTGGGATTTACATATTCAAATACAGGTTTAGTAAATGGCGTCACGCCACAATATTGGGATGCAACGGGTACGTTAGTTAACGATACTGCAATCAACGATACCATTTCTGGAAACTTAGGTCGTATCTCTGGAGAAAATGTTGGTAATTACAATTATGTATTAGGTTCTGTTGCTGTTAGCGCACCAAGTAATTATGTTACTAGTTTAACTGCCGGAACATTTGCGATTACCCAAGCCGCATTAAGTATTAATCCAGATGTCGGACAAAACAAAGTTTATGGAACCAATGATTCTGCGTTGGGATTTACATATTCAAATACAGGTTTAGTAAATGGCGTCACGCCACAATATTGGGATGCAACGGGTACGTTAGTTAACGATACTGCAATCAACGATACCATTTCTGGAAACTTAGGTCGTATCTCTGGAGAAAATGTTGGTAATTACAATTATGTATTAGGTTCTGTTGCTGTTAGCGCACCAAGTAATTATGTTACTAGTTTAACTGCCGGAACATTTGCAATTACGCAAGCGGCATTAAGCATTAATCCAACAACATCACAAAGTAAGATTTATGGAACTGATGATCCAGCGTTAGGATTTACGTATTCAAGCACAGGATTAATTAATGGCGTAACACCACAATATTGGGATAGCAACGGGTACGTTAGTTAACGACACTACAATTAATGACACCATTTCTGGAAATTTAGGTCGTGCTGCTGGCGAGAATGTTGGCAGCTATGCATACAATCTTGGATCAGTAGTTGTTAGTGCACCAAGTAATTACATCACAAGCTTAACCGCTGGAACATTTGCGATTACACAAGCGGCATTAAGTATTAATCCTGATGTTGGTCAAAATAAAATTTATGGAACCAATGATCCAGCATTAGGATTTACGTATTCAAGCACAGGATTAATTAATGGCGTAACACCACAATATTGGGATGCAACGGGCACATTAGTAAATGACACAACAATTAATGACACTATTTCTGGAAATTTAGGCAGAACCGCCGGCGAAAATGTTGGCAGCTATGCGTATAACATTGGATCAGTAGTTGTTAGCGCGCCAAGTAATTACATCACAAGCTTAACTGCTGGAACATTTGCAATTACCCAAGCCGCATTAAGTATTGATCCCGATGTTGGCCAAAACAAAGTTTATGGAACCAATGATCCTGCGTTGGGATTTACTTATTCAAATACTGGTTTAGTAAATGGTGTAACACCACAATATTGGGATGCAACGGGTACATTAGTAAATGATACAACGATTAACGATACTATCTCTGGAAATTTAGGTCGTGCTGCTGGCGAGAATGTTGGCAGCTATGCGTACAATCTTGGATCAGTAGTTGTTAGTGCACCAAGTAATTACGTTACTAGTTTAACCGCCGGAACATTTGCCATTACTCAAGCCGCGTTAAGCATTAATCCTGATGTTGGCCAAAACAAAGTTTATGGAACCAATGATCCTGCGTTAGGATTTACCTATTCAAATACAGGATTAATTAATGGCGTAACGCCACAATATTGGGATGCCACGGGTACGTTAGTTAACGACACAACGATTAACGATACCATTTCTGGAAACTTAGGTAGAGCAGCAGGCGAAAATGTTGGCGGCTATGCGTATAACATTGGATCAGTAGTTGTTAGCGCGCCAAGTAATTATGTTACTAGTTTAACTGCTGGAACATTTGCGATTACCCAAGCCGCATTAAGTATTAATCCAACAACATCACAAAGTAAGATTTATGGAACGAATGATCCTGCGTTAGGATTTACGTATTCAAGCACAGGATTAATTAATGGTGTAACACCACAATATTGGGATGCAACGGGTACATTAGTAAATGACACAACTATTAATGACACTATTTCTGGAAATTTAGGCAGAACCGCCGGCGAAAATGTTGGCAGCTATGCGTACAATCTTGGATCAGTAGTTGTTAGTGCACCAAGTAATTACAACACTAGTTTGACTGCTGGAACATTTGCGATTACCCAAGCCGCATTAAGTATTGATCCCGATGTTGGCCAAAACAAAGTTTATGGAGCCAATGATCCTGCGTTGGGATTTACTTATTCAAATACTGGTTTAGTAAATGGCGTAACGCCACAATATTGGGATGCAACGGGTACATTAGTAAATGATACAACGATTAACGATACTATCTCTGGAAATTTAGGTCGTGCTGCTGGCGAGAATGTTGGCAGCTATGCGTACAATCTTGGATCAGTAGTTGTTAGTGCACCAAGTAATTACAACACTAGTTTGACGGCTGGAACATTTGCGATTACCCAAGCAGCGTTAAGTATTGATCCAGATGTTGGTCAAAGCAAAGTTTATGGAGCCAATGATCCAGCGTTAGGATTTACATATTCAAATACAGGTTTAGTAAATGGCGTAACGCCACAATATTGGGATGCAACGGGTACATTAGTAAATGATACAACGATTAACGATACTATCTCTGGAAATTTAGGCAGAGCGGCGGGAGAGAACGTTGGTAATTATAATTATGTATTAGGTTCAGTGGCAGTAAGCAGTCCAAGTAATTACGTTACCAGTCTAACTGCAGGAACATTTGCCATTACTCAAGCGGCGTTAAGTATTAATCCAGATGTTGGCCAAAACAAAGTTTATGGAACCAATGATCCTGCGTTAGGATTTACTTATTCAAATACTGGTTTAGTAAATGGCGTAACGCCACAATATTGGGATGCAACGGGTACATTAGTAAATGACACAACGATTAATGACACTATCTCTGGAAATTTAGGCAGAACCGCCGGCGAAAATGTTGGCAGCTATGCGTACAATCTTGGATCAGTAGTTGTTAGTGCACCAAGTAATTACAACACTAGTTTGACGGCTGGAACATTTGCGATTACCCAAGCAGCATTAAGTATTGATCCCGATGTTGGCCAAAACAAAGTTTATGGAGCCAATGATCCTGCGTTGGGATTTACTTATTCAAATACTGGTTTAGTAAATGGCGTAACGCCACAATATTGGGATGCAACGGGTACATTAGTAAATGATACAACGATTAACGATACTATCTCTGGAAATTTAGGTCGTGCTGCTGGCGAGAATGTTGGCAGCTATGCGTACAATCTTGGATCAGTAGTTGTTAGTGCACCAAGTAATTACAACACTAGTTTGACGGCTGGAACATTTGCGATTACCCAAGCAGCGTTAAGTATTGATCCAGATGTTGGTCAAAGCAAAGTTTATGGAGCCAATGATCCAGCGTTAGGATTTACATATTCAAATACAGGTTTAGTAAATGGCGTAACGCCACAATATTGGGATGCAACGGGTACATTAGTAAATGATACAACGATTAACGATACTATCTCTGGAAATTTAGGCAGAGCGGCGGGAGAGAACGTTGGTAATTATAATTATGTATTAGGTTCAGTGGCAGTAAGCAGTCCAAGTAATTACGTTACCAGTCTAACTGCAGGAACATTTGCCATTACTCAAGCGGCGTTAAGTATTAATCCAGATGTTGGCCAAAACAAAGTTTATGGAACCAATGATCCTGCGTTAGGATTTACTTATTCAAATACAGGTTTAGTAAATGGCGTAACGCCACAATACTGGGATGCCACTGGTACATTGGTTAACGACACAACAATCAACGATACCATTTCTGGAAATTTAGGCAGAGCCGCTGGTGAAAATGTTGGTAATTACAATTATGTATTAGGTTCTGTTGCCGTAAGTGCACCAAGTAATTATGTTACTAGCTTAACCGCCGGAACATTTGCGATTACTCAAGCCGCATTAAGCATTAATCCAACAACATCACAAAGTAAGATTTATGGAACCAATGATCCAGCGTTGGGATTTACCTATTCAAGCACAGGATTAATTAATGGTGTAACACCACAATATTGGGATGCAACGGGTACATTAGTAAATGACACAACCATTAATGACACCATCTCTGGAAATTTAGGCAGAGCGGCGGGAGAGAACGTTGGTAATTATAATTATGTATTAGGCTCAGTTGCAGTAAGCGCGCCAAGTAATTACGTTACCAGTTTAACAGCTGGAACATTTGCAATTACGCAAGCGGCATTAAGTATTAATCCAACAACATCACAAAGTAAGATTTATGGAACGAATGATCCAGCATTAGGATTTACGTATTCAAATACTGGTTTGGTAAATGGCGTAACACCACAATATTGGGATGCAACCGGTACGTTAGTTAATGACACAACCATTAATGACACTATCTCTGGAAATTTAGGCAGAGCGGCGGGAGAGAACGTTGGTAATTATAATTATGTATTAGGCTCTGTTGCTGTTAGTGCGCCAAGCAATTACGTTACAAGTCTAACCGCTGGAACATTTGCGATTACCCAAGCTGCATTAAGTATTAATCCAGATGTCGGACAAAGCAAAGTTTATGGAACCAATGATCCAGCGTTAGGATTTACGTATTCAAGCACTGGTTTAGTAAATGGCGTTACACCACAATATTGGGATGCCACAGGTACGTTAGTTAACGACACAACGATTAATGACACCATCTCTGGAAATTTAGGCAGAGCGGCTGGAGAGAACGTTGGTAATTATAATTATGTATTAGGCTCAGTTGCAGTAAGCGCGCCAAGTAATTACGTTACCAGTTTAACAGCTGGAACATTTGCAATTACCCAAGCCGCATTAAGTATTAATCCAGATGTTGGTCAAAACAAAGTTTATGGAACCAATGATCCTGCGTTAGGATTTATATATTCAAGCACTGGTTTAGTAAATGGCGTAACGCCACAATATTGGGATGCAACGGGTACATTAGTAAATGACACAACGATTAACGATACACTTTCTGGAAATTTAGGCAGAACCGCTGGTGAAAATGTTGGCAGCTATGCGTACAATCTTGGATCAGTTGCTGTTAGCGCACCAAGTAATTATGTTACTAGTTTGACTGCTGGAACATTTGCGATTACACCAGCATCATTGACTGGATCGGTTGCTAATCAAAGTAAGATATATGGCGCCAACGATCCAACACTTGCAAGCATTGCTGTGACATTAAATGGAGTAGTTAATGTGATAGTTACCGATGCCAATGGCAATTCAACACCTATTAATGACACAGGTAATGTTGCAACAACATTATTCTCGTTGACTCGTGATCCTGGAGAATTGGTTGCTAGCTACAATATTACTGCGGCAAGTTTCAACGCATTAACAGGAAGTGCAGCAGGTAATTACAATGCGCCGGTATTCGGTGGTGCACCAACTCTTGCTATTACACAAAAAGCATTAACGGGATCAATTGCAAATCAAAGTAAAGTTTATGGTGCGGATGATCCAGGCGTATCTGGAATTAGTGTGAACTTAAGCGGTGTTGTTAATACCAGTGTAACTGATTGGGATGGAAATATTACACCAATTAATGATGCTGGTAATGTCAGTGCAACATTAGCAGCATTAACAAGAACAGCTGGTGAAAATGTTGGAAGCTATGGCATTCTTAGTTCAATGCTTAATTATTCTGGCAGTGCTTCAGGAAATTACAGTACTACGGCAAGTTTAACTAGCAGCCCAATTTTAATGATTACACCAGCAAACTTAACAGGTTCAATTGCCAATCAAAGTAAAGTTTATGGTGCTAACGACCCAACATTATCTGGCATCAGTGTAAATTTAGATTTTATTAATCGAACTGTTGCAACCTGGAACGGCAATGTAAGTGTAAATGACACAGGACTTGTTGCAACAACGCTTGCTTCATTAACACGTGCTGTTGGTGAAACGGTTGCTTCTTATAATATTACCGCGGCAACATTTAATGCGCTAACTGGATCAGCAGCAAGTAATTACAATGCACCAGTATTTGGTGGTGCGCCAACTCTCGCTATTACACAAAAAGCATTAACGGGTTCAATTGCAAATCAAAGTAAAGTTTATGGTGCAGATGATCCAACACTTTCTGGAATTAGTGTTGCGCTTAACTTTATTAATAGAACGGTTGCGACATGGAATGGTAATGTAACTGTTGATGATACTGGCAATGTTGCAACAATGCTTGCTTCGTTAACTAGAGCTGTTGGTGAAACTGTTGCTAGTTACAATATTACTGGTGCAACATTTAATAGTTTAACTGGTAGTGCGGCAGGAAATTACAATGCACCAAGCTTTACAGGCACGCCAACACTTACTATTAATAAAGCAAACTTAACTGGATCCATTGCAAATCAAAGTAAAATTTATGGAGTAGATGATCCAACTCTTTCAGGAATTAGCGTTACTTTAGGCGGAATAATTAATAATCCAGCGATTGTTACTTGGAATGGAAATGTAAGTATTAATGATACTGGCAATGTTGCAACAACGCTTGCTTCATTAACCAGAGCAGTAGGTGAAGCTGTTGCAAGTTATAATATTACTGCCGCAACATTTAATGTATTAACTGGAACCGTTGCAGGAAATTACAATGCGCCAATCTTTATAGGTTCGCCAACATTAACTATTAACAAAGCTAATTTAACTGGCTCGATTGTTAATCAAAGCAAGATTTACGGAGCTGATGATCCAACACTTTCAGGAATTAGCGTAATGCTCGGTGGAATAATTAATAATCCAGTGATTGTTACTTGGAACGGTAATGTTTCAGTTGATGATACTGGTAACGTTGCAACAACATTAGCGTCATTAACACGTGCTGTTGGTGAAGTCGTTGCAAGTTATAATATTACTGCCGCAACATTCAATGCATTAACAGGAACTTCAGCCGGTAATTACAACGCACCAAGCTTTACAGGTTCACCAACCTTAACTATTAACAAAGCAAACTTAACGGGCTCAATTGCTAATCAAAGTAAAGTTTATGGCGCAGATGATCCAAGTTTGTCAGGTATTAGTGTGGCATTGAATGGAATTATTAATCGAACTATTTCAACATGGAATGGCAATGTTGGTGTCAATGACACAGGTAATGTGAATACAACGTTAGCTTCATTAAGTAGAGTAGTGGGCGAAAGTGTAAATAGCTACAATATTAATTCTGCAACATTCACTGCATTAACAGGATCTGCTGCAAATAATTATAATATGACCACATTAAATGCTGGATCGATCTTGGCTATTACTAAAGCAAGCTTGTCAGCCACTATTGCTAATCAAAGTAAAAATTATGGTGCGAGCGATGCAGTTGCTTATCCAGTGATTTTGAGTGGCGTCATTAATAACCTAGCTGTTTCAACATGGAATGGTAATGTAAATATTAATGATACTGGTTTAGTGAGTGTCGCATTGGCATCAATTACGCGCGCACCTGGTGAAACAGTCAGCGGCGGACCTTATCTATATACCAGCGCAACGTATCAACCAATTGGTGGTAGTGCAGCCGGTAATTATAATCAACCTGCCAATAGTTTAAGTACATCGCCTGCATTAAATATTTTGCCGCTTAATTTAAGTTATGTAGCAAATGCGGTGAATATTTTATGGGGTAATCCAATACCTGCATTATCAGGAACAGTGACAGGTTTTATTCCTGGTGAAAATATGAGTAATGCAACGACAGGCATATTAGATTTCACCACGTCTGCAACTATCACAAGTCCAGCAGGTTTATATGCAATTAATGGCTCTGGGTTAATTGCTAATTTTAATAATTATAATTTTATACAAGCGCCAAGTAATGCAACGGCGTTAACTATTCAATCAGATACGCCACCTGCGTCACCTATTTCATTACCTGATCCCGCTATGGTTGCAGATATAATAAATACTAGTTTGATTTACAGTGTAGTAAATAATCAAACGTATAATTCTACGCAGAATGCTGATGAAACAGTTGATATCGTTAATCTTAATAAACCTGTGGTTAAAAACGTTATTTGTGCTGGCAGCGCGGGTGGTAATCAAACCAGCGGCCAACAATGCGTCACTTTAGCGAGTGGTTCTTAGCAGAGACAGGTTTTAAACCTGTCTCTGCCCCATCATAAAGCCCTCATAGCGCCCAGCGGGTAGGCAATCCCTGGTCTAAACTTACACCTATGAAGTTAAGTAAATGTTACTTAGCCAGAGGCGGCCAAAATGCATCAAACAACTCATCGTTATCCGTTAAGGAAGATGGTGGTTAGCGTTATTGTAGCGCTGGGGATTTGTTGGTTTGGTTTAGTCAATGCCGCACCTGTTGGTGGAGATGTTGCAGCAGGTAGTGCAAACATTAATCAAGCAGGAACCACCACAACGATTAATCAAACAACACAAAATGTTGTCATCAATTGGCAAGAATTTAATACCGCTTCAAATGAAGCGGTTAATTTTATTCAGCCTAACGCAAATGCTGCTGCATTAAATAGAATTAATTCTGGATTACCCACACAATTTTTTGGAACGTTAACTGCTAACGGTCATATCTTTATTGTCAATCCCGCCGGCGTATTTTTTGGCGCCTCTTCAAGAATCGATGTCGGTGGGATTTTGGCAACAACGGCAGATATTCAAAATCAAAATTTCATGAATGGTCATTATCAATTTCAGCAAGCACCAGGTTCATTTAATTCGGTCGTCAATGAAGGTGAAATTTATGCCAATGGTTTTGTAGGACTTGTCGCACCTGGTGTCATGAACAATGGTGTGATTCACGCTACTTTTGGAAAAGTTGTTTTGGCTTCAGGTACTTCATACATTATTGATATGTATGGTGATCAATTAATTCAATTTGGAACAGGCAGTAAAATTTTACAAGCGCCTATTGGTCCTGATGGTAAACCCATGAAACATGCGGTAAGTAATAACGGATCAATTTATGCGGATGGTGGAAAGGTATTATTAACTGCTAATGCTGCTTCCGATATTTTAGATAGTGTGATTGATACCAGAGGTTATATTCAAGCAGTCAAAGCAAGTGTAGATGGAAATGGATCGGTTATTTTAAGTGGTGGTGATGAAGGTATTGTGACTGTGTCAGGAAAAATAAAATCAGGCACAGTAAAAGTATTGGGTGACAAAGTAGGATTAATGGATGGTGCAGTGATTGATGCATCAGGTGTTGGTGGTGGTGGCGAAGTTTTAATTGGTGGTAATTATCAAGGCCAAGGTCCAGAACAAAATGCATCGGCTGTTTATATGAGCCCAACGGCAATAATTAATGCGGATGCTATTGATTATGGTAATGGTGGAAAAGTTATTTTATGGAGTAATGATTACACAGGTTTTTATGGGAATATTTCAGCACAAGGTGGTGCATTAGGTGGTAACGGTGGATTTGTTGAAACATCAAGTCACGATAATTTACAAGCATTTGGATTGGTGAATGCAAGTGCTGCCAATGGTTTAGCAGGTACATGGTTATTAGACCCACGCAATGTGACTATTAGTTCATCAGCAACAAGCAATGGTGCATTTAATGGAGGTTCGCCAACCAATACATTTACTCCTACAGGTAATAATGCTGTTGTAAATGTTACGACATTAAATACCGCATTGGGTTCTACCAATGTAACTATTAATACCGGTAGCACAGGTGCGCAAGCCGGTACGATTACCGTAAGTAATGCGATTGCTAAAACAACAGGAGCAAATACCGCGTTATTAACGTTAACTGCTGCAAGTAATATTATTTTAAATGCGGGTATTTCTGTTTCGTCCGGTGTGTTAAATATAACGTTGTCCTCTGGCGGTACTATTACGCAAGCGGTAGGCGCCATTATTTCTGGTACGACATTAACTACGTCATCTGTTGGTGGAACGACGCTCACACGAGCAAATACAGTCAGTAATTTTAATGCGACAAATATAACCAGTGGTAATATTTCTTTTACCAATAGCGGCGCATTAAATATTACCGGTATTGCGCAAAGTGTAGGTAATTTAACAATTGCTAATACGGGTGCGATTACACAAAGCGGTGCCATGACAGTCAGTGGTACGTCATCATTTACGGCTGGCGCAAATCCTATTACGTTAACGACCGCAACAAATTCATTAACGGGTGCAATAACATTTAGTAATAGTGGTTCTAATGCAGTTCAATTAACTAACAATAGAGCAACATCGTTAGCTGCTTCAACCGTTGGACAAAATTTAACTATTACGAGCGTTGGCGCAATTACACAAACCGGCGCGTTAGTTGTTCCAGGCACATCAAGTTTTACGGCGGGTGCTAATGCAATTACCTTAGGTAGTGCAAATAGTTTCACAGGCGCAATTACGTTAAGTAATAGCGGTGCAAACAATGTTTCCTTGACGAATTCTCTTGCAACAATATTAGCTGCATCAACCATTGGTCAAAATTTAACACTAATCTCAGGTGGTGCAATTACTGAATCAGGTGTGTTAACCATTCCAGGAACGACATCACTTAGAGTAAATGCCGCGGGTTCAGATATTTTATTAAATACACAAGCGAATAATTTGACAGGTGCAGTAAGTTTTGCTGGAACGTTGGGCAATATTCGAGATTTTGCATTACGTAATATCAATGCTTCAGCAAGTGTGCCAACATTATCTACGTTAACAAGTTTAAGAAACTTAACTTTACAATTTGATAATGCAGCAATCGCATTGCCGGCAGCAACATTGCATGCTGCAGGTAATGCATCTATTACAGCCGGTGGAGCCATTACACAAAGTGGTGTGTTAACAGTTCCAGGCACATCATTATTTAGTGCGGGAGCGAATGCAATTACATTGGGCAGCGCCAATGTATTAACGGGTGCAATTACTTTAAGTAATAGTGGTGCGAATAATATTTCGTTAACGAATTCAATTGCGACCGTATTAGCAGCATCGACAGTCGGTAATAATTTAACGATTAACAGTACGGGTGCCATTACACAAACCGGTGCGCTGACTGTTCCTGGTAGTACAACATTAGTAGCTGGCACCGCAAATAATATTACGTTAGGTGGCGCCAATAATTTTAATTCATTGGGCATTACGTCTGCGAATAATGTGGTGATTAATGATATTAATGCGATTGCGCTAAATGCAATCACGGCGAATGGTTCATTAACATTAACAGCAGGCGCTGGTATTACAGTCAACGGTGTTATTACGACAGGTGCTGCTGGTGATTCATTAGTATTATCAGGTACAACTTTTACTAATACTGCTGGTGCTTCAGCATTAAGTCCTGGTACGGGTCGATTCTTAGTGTGGTCAGGAAATCCGGCCAGTGATAATCGTGGTGGCATTGTTTATAACTTCAAACAATATAATGCAACGTATGGTGTATCAACTGTGTTGGGAACAGGCAATGGATTTCTTTATACGCTTGCGCCAACTATTACCGCAAATCTAACAGGTACGGCTAGCCGAAGTTATAATGCAACCACCACCACGTCATCATTATTAAGTAATATTCTCAGTACGTCAGGTGCAGTTGATAGTGACAGCATCGTTATTAATACGCTTTCGGGTATTTTTGCAACGAAAAATGTTGGCACCAATATTAATATTAATTCTGTTTCAGGTACGTTAAGTGCAACCAATGGTTCAGCTACTGTTTATGGTTATCAATTAAATACCACGCCAGGTGGCACAACAAATATCGGTACTATTACAGCAGCGCCAATTACGATTAGTTCAAATTCTGGCCAAACCAAAGTGTATGGAAGTAATGATCCTGCAGGTGCCGCAACAGCCTATTCATTAACAGCAGGTTCAATATTCACAGATAGCTTGACGGGCAGCATGGGTCGTGCGGTTGGTGAAACCGTAGGTAATTATAATTTCACACAAAATACTGTGACAGTAAATGATGGTAACGGCGGAAATAATTATGCGATTACATTTAATGGCGCAACAAATCCATTTGTAATTACAGCTAAATCATTAACGGGATCAATTGTTAATCAAAGTAAGATTTATGGAGCTGATGATCCAACGCTTTCAGGTATCGCGGTAACATTGAATGGAAAAGTAAATGCGATCGTGACAGATATTAATGGGAATAACACAGTAATTAATGATACCAGCAATGTTGCCGCAACATTAGCTTCATTAACCAGAGCAGCAGGCGAAACTGTTGCAAGTTACAATATTACCGCCGGAACATTTAATGCACTAACAGGAAGTGCCGCCGGTAATTACAGTGCACCAACTTTTAGTGGCGCACCAACACTTACTATTAACAAAGCTAATTTAACTGGAAGCATAGCCAATCAAAGTAAGACTTATGGTGCCAACGATCCAACATTATCTGGTATTGGCGTTACTTTAAATTTTATTAATCGAACTGTTTCGACTTGGAATGGTAATGTCAGTGTGAATGACGCAGGACTTGTTGCAACAACATTGGCTTCATTAACTAGAGCAGTTGGCGAAACCGTTGCTTCTTATAATATTACAGCAGCAACATTTAATGCACTAACAGGAACTTCAGCCGGAAACTACAATGCACCAAGCTTTACTGGCTCGCCAACATTAACTATTAACAAAGCAAACTTAACTGGCTCAATTGCAAATCAAACCAAAACTTATGGTGCAAACGATCCATTGTTATCTGGTATCTCAGTAACCTTGGGTGGAATTATTAATAATCCAGCTATTGTTACTTGGAACGGCAATGTCAGCGTTAATGACACAGGACTTGTAGCAACAACGCTTGCTTCGTTAACCAGAGCAGTAGGTGAAGCAGTGGCAAGTTATAATATTACTGCTGCTACATTTAACGCATTAACAGGAACTTCAGCGGGTAATTACAACGCACCAAGTTTCACTGGTACACCAACTCTTACTATTAACAAAGCAAACTTAACAGGCTCAATTGCAAATCAAACTAAAACTTATGGTGCAAACGATCCATTGTTATCTGGTATCAGCGTTACTTTAGGTGGCGTAATTAATAATCCAGCGATTGTTACTTGGAACGGTAATGTTAGTGTTAACGATACAGGACTTGTTGCAACAACACTTGCTTCATTAACTAGAGCAATAGGTGAAAGCGTTGCAAGTTACAATATTACTGCCGCAACATTTAATGCATTAACAGGAACTTCAGCCGGTAATTACAACGCACCAAGTTTTACAGGTTCACCAACATTAACAATTAACAAAGCAAACTTAACAGGCTCAATTGCAAATCAAACTAAAACTTATGGTGCAAACGATCCATTGTTATCTGGTATCAGCGTTACTTTAGGTGGCGTAATTAATAATCCAGCGATTGTTACTTGGAACGGCAATGTCAGTGTGAATGACACAGGACTTGTTGCAACAACATTGGCATCTTTAACCAGAGCAGTTGGTGAAACAGTTGCTTCTTATAATATTACCGCTGCGACATTTACTGTATTAACAGGATCAGCGGCGGGTAATTACAATGCTCCAAGCTTTACAGGTTCACCAACATTAACTATTAATAAAGCAAACTTAACAGGGACTATTGCAAATCAAAGTAAGATTTACGGAGCTGATGATCCAACACTTTCAGGAATTAGCGTAACACTCGGTGGAATAATTAATAACCCAGCGATTGTTACTTGGAACGGCAACGTAAGTATTAACGATACGGGTAATGTTGCAACAACACTTGCTTCGTTAACAAGAGCAGTTGGTGAAATCGTTGCTTCTTATAATATTACTGCAGCAACATTTACTGCATTAACAGGAAGCGCTGCAGGAAATTACAACGCACCAGTATTTGGTGGTGCGCCAACTCTAGCTATTACACAAAAAGCATTAACGGGTTCAATTGCAAATCAAAGTAAAGTTTATGGTGCAGATGATCCATTGCTTTCAGGAATTAGTGTTAGCTTAAGTGGTATTGTGAATAGAAGCATTACAGATTGGAATAGCAATAGTACGCCAATTAATGATAACGGTAATGTCAGTGCAACATTAGCTTCATTAATTAGAGACGCAGGTGAAAATGTTGCAAGCTATAATATTACTGGCTCAACATTAAATTATTCAGGCAGTGCGGCAAGTAATTACAGTACGTCGGCAAGTTTAACCGGTGGTCCAATATTGACTATTAATAAAGCTAATTTAGTGGGAACCATTGCTAATCAAAGTAAAGTTTATGGCGCCGATGATCCAAGTTTATCTGGAATTGGTGTAACACTTGGCGTAATTAATAACCCAGCAATCGTTACTTGGAATGGCAATGTCAGCGTTAATGATACTGGTAATGTTGCAACCACATTAGCGTCATTAACACGTGCTGTTGGTGAGGCTGTTGCAAGTTATAATATTACCGCTGCAACATTTAATACATTAACAGGAACTTCAGCTGGTAATTATAATGCACCAAGCTTTACTGGTTCACCAACATTAACTATTAATAAAGCTAATTTAACTGGCTCAATTGTAAATCAAAGTAAGATTTATGGCACCAATGATCCATTGTTATCTGGCATTAGCGTAACACTTGGTGGTGTAATTAATAACTCGGCAATTGTTACTTGGAACGGCAATGTTTCGGTTAATGATACTGGCAATGTTGCAACAACATTAGCTTCGTTAACGCGCGCTATTGGTGAAACCGTTGCTTCTTATAATATTACCGCTGCAACATTTAATGCATTAACTGGATCAGCTGCAGGAAATTACAATGTACCAAGCTTTAGTGGTAGCCCAACACTCGCTATTAATAAAGCAAACTTAACAGGCTCGATTGTTAATCAAAGCAAGATTTACGGAGCTAATGACCCAACACTTTCAGGAATTAGCGTAACACTTGGCGTAATTAATAACCCAGCCATTGTTACTTGGAACGGTAATGTCAGTGTTAATGATACTGGCAATGTTGCAGCAACGCTTGCTTCGTTAACGAGAGCAGTTGGCGAAACGGTTGCTTCTTATAATATTACCGCCGCAACATTTAATGCATTAACAGGAACTTCAGCGGGTAATTACAATGCACCAAGCTTTACAGGTTCGCCAACATTAACCATTAATAAAGCAAACTTAACTGGAACTATTGCCAATCAAAGCAAGATTTACGGAGCTGATGATCCAGCATTATCTGGCATCAGTGTAAATTTAGATTTCATCAATCGAACTGTTGCAACATGGAATGGTGACGTGAGTGTGAATGATACTGGCAATGTAGCAACAACATTATTCTCGCTGACTCGTGACCCTGGAGAATTGGTTGCTAGCTACAATATTACTGCGGCAAGTTTCAACGCATTAACAGGAAGTGCAGCAGGTAACTACAACGCACCTGTATTTGGTGGTTCGCCAACTCTTGCGATTACACAAAAAGCATTAACAGGATCAATAGCAGATCAAAATAAAATTTATGGTGCAGATGATCCAAGTTTAGCAAGCATCACTGTAAATTTAAGTGGTATTGTGAATAGAAGTATTGTTGATTGGAATGACAATAGTACGCCAATTAATGACAATGGTAATGTCAGTGCGACATTAGCTTCATTAATTAGAGACGCAGGTGAAAATGTTGCAAGCTATAATATTACTGGTTCAACATTGAATTACTCAGGCAGTGCGGCAAGTAATTACAGTACGTCGGCAAGTTTAACCGGTAGTCCAATATTGACTATTAATAAAGCTAATTTAACTGGAAGCATTGCTAATCAAAGTAAGATTTATGGTGCGAACGACCCAAGTTTATCTGGCATTAGTGTTAATTTGAATTTCATCAATAGAACAGTTGCAACCTGGAATGGAAACGTCAGTGTTAATGATACTGGCAACGTCGCAACAACATTAGCATCTTTAACCAGAGCAGTTGGTGAAGCAGTGGCAAGTTATAATATTACCGCTGCAACATTTAATGCATTAACAGGAACTTCAGCTGGTAATTACAACGCACCAAGTTTTAGCGGTAGCCCAACGTTAACAATTAACAAAGCAAACTTAACCGGATCGATTACAAATCAAAATAAAGTTTATGGTGCAAATGATCCATTGTTATCTGGTATCAGTGTTACTTTAGGTGGAATAATTAATAACCCAGCAATAGTAACTTGGAACGGCAATGTTTCAGTTAACGATACAGGCAGTGTTGCGACAACACTTGCTTCATTAACACGTGCTGTCGGTGAAGATGTTGCTAGTTACAATATTACTGCCGCAACATTTAATGCATTAACAGGAAGCTCTGCGGGAAATTATAATGCACCAAGTTTTACAGGTTCACCAACATTAACAATTAGCAAAGCAAACTTAACCGGATCAATCACCAATCAAAATAAAGTATATGGTGCGGATGATGCATTGTTATCTGGAATTAGCGTAACACTCGGTGGAATAATTAATAATCCAGCAATTGTTACTTGGAACGGTAATGTTTCAGTTAACGATACAGGACTTGTTGCAACAACTCTTGCTTCATTAACTCGTGCAGTTGGCGAAAGCGTTGCTAGTTATAATATTACCGCTGCAACATTTAATAGTTTAACTGGAATTGCCGCAGGTAATTACAATGCGCCAAGCTTTAGCGGCAGTCCAACATTAATTATTAACAAAGCAAACTTAACTGGCAGCATTGCAAATCAAACAAAAGTTTATGGCGCAGATGATCCAGCGTTATCTGGCATTGGTGTAACTTTGAACTTTATTAATAGAACTGTTTCAACTTGGAATGGCAACGTTTCGGTTGATGATACTGGTAATGTTGCAACAACATTATTCTCGTTGACTCGCGATCCTGGAGAATTGGTTGCTAGCTACAATATTACTGCGGCAAGTTTCAACGCATTAACAGGGTCAGCAGCAAGTAATTACAATGCGCCGGTATTTGGTGGTTCGCCAACTCTTGCAATTACACAAAAAGCATTAACGGGATCGATACTAAATCAAAGTAAAGTTTATGGTGCGGATGATCCAAGTTTAGCAAGCGTCACTGTAAATTTAAGCGGCATTGTGAATAGAAGTATTACGGATTGGAATGGAAACGTAACGCCAATTAATGACAATGGTAATGTCAGTGCAACATTAGCTTCATTAATTAGAGACGCAGGTGAAAATGTTGCAAGCTATAATATTACTGGTTCAACATTGAATTACTCAGGCAGTGCGGCAAGTAATTACAGTACGTCGGCAAGTTTAACCGGTAGTCCAATATTGACTATTAACAAAGCTAATTTAACGGGTTCGATTGCTAATCAAAGTAAGATTTATGGCGCAAACGATCCAAGCTTATCTGGCATTAGTGTTAATTTGAATTTCATCAATAGAACAGTTGCAACCTGGAATGGAAACGTCAGTGTTAATGATACTGGCAACGTCGCAACAACATTAGCATCTTTAACCAGAGCAGTTGGTGAAGCAGTGGCAAGTTATAATATTACTGCTGCGACATTTACTGTATTAACAGGATCAGCGGCGGGTAATTACAATGCTCCAAGCTTTACAGGTTCACCAACATTAACTATTAATAAAGCAAACTTAACAGGGACTATTGCAAATCAAAGTAAGATTTACGGAGCTGATGATCCAACACTTTCAGGAATTAGCGTAACACTCGGTGGGATAATTAATAACCCAGCGATTGTAACTTGGAACGGCAATGTGAGCGTTAATGATACTGGCAACGTCGCTACAACATTAGCATCGTTAACCAGAGTAGTTGGTGAAACAGTTGCTTCTTATAATATTACCGCTGCGACATTTACTGTATTAACAGGATCAGCGGCGGGTAATTACAATGCATCAAGCTTTACAGGCTCACCAACATTAACTATTAACAAAGCTAATTTAACTGGCTCAATTGCAAATCAAAGCAAAACTTACGGTGCTGATGACCCAAGTTTATCTGGAATTAGCGTAACACTTGGCGGAATAATTAATAACCCAGCGATTGTTACTTGGAACGGTAACGTTTCAGTTGATGATACTGGTAACGTTGCAACAACATTGGCTTCATTAACCAGAGCAGTAAGTGAAACCGTTGCAAGTTATAATATTACTGCCGCAACATTCAATGCATTAACCGGAACTGCGGCGGGTAATTACAATGCACCAAGCTTTACTGGTTCGCCAATATTAACTATTAATAAAGCAAACTTAACGGGTTCAATTGCAAATCAAACAAAAGTTTATGGCGCAGATGATCCATTGTTATCTGGTATCAGTGTTACTTTAGGTGGAATAATTAATAACCCAGCAATAGTAACTTGGAACGGCAATGTTTCAGTTAACGATACAGGCAGTGTTGCGACAACACTTGCTTCATTAACACGTGCTATCGGTGAAGATGTTGCTTCTTATAATATTACTGCAGCAACATTTAATTCACTTGCTGGTAGTGCAGCAGGAAATTACAATGCGCCAAGCTTTAGCGGCAGCCCAACATTAACTATTAATCCAGCAAACTTAACTGGTTCGATTGCAAATCAAAATAAAATATATGGTGCAGATGATCCATTGTTATCTGGTATAGCAGTTAACTTGGGTGGAATAATTAATAATCCAAGTGTTTCAACTTGGAATGGAGTTGTATCGATTAATGACACAGGACTTGTAGCAACAACATTAGCATCTTTAACCAGAGCAGTTGGCGAAACCGTTGCAAGTTATAATATTACCGCTGCAACATTTAATGCATTAACAGGAACTTCAGCCGGTAATTACAACGCACCAAGTTTTAGCGGTAGCCCAACGCTTACTATTAACAAAGCAAACTTAACCGGATCGATTGCAAATCAAAATAAAGTTTATGGTGCAAATGATCCATTGTTATCTGGTATCAGTGTTACTTTAGGTGGAATAATTAATAACCCAGCAATAGTAACTTGGAACGGCAATGTCAGTGTGAATGACACAGGGCTTGTAGCAACAACGCTTGCTTCATTAACACGTGCTGTCGGTGAGAATGTTGCTAGTTATAATATTACTGCGGCAAGTTTCAATGCATTAACAGGCGGTGCATCAAGCAATTACAATGCGCCAAGCTTTAGCGGCAGCCCAACACTTACTATTAATCCAGCAAACTTAACTGGTTCGATTGCAAATCAAAATAAAATATATGGTGCAGATGATCCATTGTTATCTGGTATCTCAGTAACCTTGGGTGGAATAATTAATAATCCAAGTATTTCAACTTGGAATGGAGTTGTATCGATTGACGATACTGGTAATGTTGGAACAACACTCGCTTCATTAACACGCGCTGTCGGTGAAGATGTTACTAGTTACAATATTACTGCCGCAACATTTAATGCATTAACAGGAAGCTCTGCGGGAAATTATAATGCACCAAGCTTTGCTGGCTCGCCAACTCTTACTATTAACAAAGCAAACTTAACGGGATCGATTGCAAATCAAACCAAAACTTATGGTGCCAATGATCCAGGTTTGTCAGGCATTAGTGTGGCATTAAATGGAATTATTAATCGAACTGTTTCGACATGGAATGGCAATGTTGGTGTCAATGATGTAGGCAATGTGAATACAGCGTTAGCTTCATTAAGTAGAGCAGTGGGCGAAAGTATAAATAGCTATAATATTAATTCTGCAACATTCACGGCCTTAACAGGATCTGCTGCAAATAATTATAATATGACCACATTAAATGCTGGATCGACCTTGGCTATTACTAAAGCAAGTTTGTCAGCGACTATTGCTAATCAAAGTAAAAATTATGGTGCAAGTGATCCGCTCATTGCAACAATTCCGGTAATTTTAAATGGCGTTATAAATAATCCAGCAGTAGTAACATGGAATGGTAATGTGAATATTAATGATACTGGTTTAGTACATATATCGTTGGCATCACTCACGCGCGCACTTGGTGAAACAGTTAGCGGCGGACCTTATTCATATACCAGTGTAACGTATCAATTATTGGGTGGTAGTGCAGCCGGTAATTATAATCAACCTGCCAATAATTTAAGTACATCGCCTGCATTAAATATTTTGCCGCTTAATTTAAGTTATGTAGCAAATGCTGTGAATGTTTTAATGGGTAATCCAATACCTGCATTGTCTGGAACAGTGACGGGATTTATTCCAGGAGATAATATTGCTAATGCAACGACAGGAACATTAATGTTTACTACGGCTGCGACATCAGGAAGTCCAGCAGGTTCGTATGCAATTAATGGCTCTGGATTGATTGCTAATTTTAATAATTATAATTTTATACAAGCGCCAGGTAATGCAACGGCATTGACTATTCAATCAGGTGTACCACCTGTACCGCCAGTGCCACCAGTAAATCCAGCGCAAGTTGCTGATATTCTCACTATCTGGCAAGGTTCTTCAGGTACTAATGAAGGTACGGATACCAGTTATTCAATAAATCCAAATTATGCATTTGATCATTTGGCAACAACAAGTCATGATAAATCTTTAACCTCTGTCTGTGTCGGCAGTGGTGATCAACAACGATGTGCATCAGTGGGCAGTTAGCAAATGGCTAAAAAAAAATTAGTATCCAAAGTAATAATGATAGTTTTTAGTTTATCTTGGTTAAATCCAGCGCATGCAGATCCCGATCTTTTGGGAGCAGTGGTTGATACCAGAGGATATGTGCAAGCTAAGAAAGCTGAAGTCGATAAAAATGGCCATGTTGTTTTGCGTGGCAGTGATGATAACAACGCTGCGACGGTGCCAAGAAAGAATCAAGATAAAACGTCTATCAGTGCTAATCGTTAGCTAAGGCTTGAATAGTAGAATGGCTAAAAGACAATTGTCTTTTAGCTATAAAATGGCTTTTTTCCAAGGTATTCTCTTCGCCGTTGTGAACGACGGTAATGAACAGATGTTGTCATGACAGCCTCGCAATGACATTTCCCGCGAAAATTCACATCCTAGTCTATATTTTCCTTATGGCTCTAGAAAATCTCTAGGCCAAGACGAGGCAATTCATGAAACCAGGCACAGTGCAACGCCCCCATTGGGGTCGGGTGCCCAGCGTAGTAATGATGATTTTGAGTTTGCTCTGGGCGAACCTAGCGGATGCCGCTCCTATTAATGGAAGCGTGGCAGCGGGCGGTGCTGGCATTACACAAAGTGGAACAACCACCACGATCAATCAAACCACACAAAATGTCGTGATCAACTGGCAAAGTTTTAATACGACATCTCAAGAAGCCGTACATTTTGTGCAACCTAATTCTGATGCAGCCGCATTAAATAGAATTAACTCTGGATTACCTACTCAATTTTTAGGATCACTCACAGCCAATGGTCGTGTCTTTATTGTTAATCCTGCCGGTGTATTTTTTGGTACCTCTTCACGAATTGATGTAGGAAGTATTTTAGCGACAACGGCTAATATTAGTAATTCCGATTTCATGAATGGTCATTATCATTTTGTGCAAACGCCGGGAAATTTTACAACAGTCATTAATAACGGCGAAATAAAAGCACAAGGGTTGGTCGCATTGGTAGCACCTGGTGTTGAAAACAATGGTGTGATCCGAGCTAATTTAGGCAGAGTTGTTTTAGCGTCGGGGATGGAATACACGCTAGATTTTTATGGAGATCAATTAATTGAATTTGCAACGAATAGCCAAGTCACTCAATCACCTTTAAATAATGCCGTATCAAACAATGGTTCAATTTATGCTGATGGTGGACAAGTTTTATTAACGGCAAATATGGCTGCTAATGTTGTTGAAAATGTGATTGATATGCGTGGATTTATTGAAGCAAAAACAGCAAGTATCGATAAACAAGGTTCAATCATTTTAAGCGGTGGTGCTGAAGGTATTGTAAATGTTTCTGGAAAAATAAAATCAAATACCGTGAAAGTATTGGGTAATAAAGTGGCATTAACAGATAATGCACAGATTGATGCACCGAATGGTGAAGTATTAATTGGTGATAAAAATACATCCGCTGTTTATATGAGCCTAACGGCTGTGATTAATGCAGAGAATGGAAAAGTTATTTTATGGAGTAATGATTACACCGGATTTTATGGAGCGATTAATGCATCTGGTGGATTTGTTGAAACATCAAGCGCTAATAATTTACAAGCATTTGGTTTGGTTAAAGCAGCGCAATGGTTGTTAGATCCGCGTAATGTGAGCATTGTTGCTGCAACAGCGGGTGGCGCATTTAGCGGAGGCAATCCAGATATTTTTACACCAACAGCAAACAGCGCAACAGTTGATGCTGGCGCTATTAATGCTACTTTAAATTTAGGTACAAGCGTCACTATCACAACAGGTACAACAGGTACGCAAGCAGGCAATATTACCGTAACAGATGCGATCAGCAAAACGGCTGGTGGTAATGCCGTATTGACATTAACGGCGGCAGGAACAATTACAGTTAATAATACAATTTCAGCAGTAGTAGGTCTTTTAGATGTTATTTTTAGCGCAGGAAATGCAGTGGCAGTTAATAGTGCGATTACAACCAATGGTGGTAATTTTTCTAGCACATCGAGCAATGGTGTGACATTGGCAAGCACTATTAATTCAAGTAGTGGCACAGTGATTTTTGATGTTAATACCGACGGTGCGGGCGCCAATAATTTTGCGATGAATGCAGGAAGTTCGATTACTACAACAAACAGTGGTGCAAGTGCAGTAACCATTAATGTTAATACAGCCGGTGGTGGTACAGGTACTGCAAGTTTGCTAGATATTACGATAGGTAGTGGTGGAACGTTAACAATTGCCACAGATACAGGCGGTAATGTAACAGGTGGGGATATTACACAAACAGCAGGAACGTTATTAGATGTTGGTAGCGGTTCTATTTATTTATCTACGGCAACAATTGCAGGTAGAAATATTGGTACAGCAGGAGCGCCTATACAAACAACGACAGCAAATTTAACGTTAAGTACAGGTTCAAGTGGTGCATTTGTAGATAATACGAGTGGTGTGACGTTAGGAAATGTCACAATTGTTAGTGGGGCTTTAACATTAACAACCGTGGGCAATATTTTGCAGTCTTTCGGTAGTAGTTTAATTATCGGTGGTGTAGCAACATTGGTTGCGGGTGCTACCAATGATATTACATTAAATAATGCGAGCAATGATTTTGCAACAGCAACCATTACTAGCGCACAAGATGTTTTATTAAATGATAGTAATGCATTAATTCTTGGAACTTCAACGATCAGTGGAATATTGGATGTCGTCGTTAGTGGTGCTTTAACAGACAGTGGTAATTTGATTGTTGCGGGGTTGACGACATTAAGCGCAGGCAGTGCGAATGACATTACGTTAAATAATGCTAATAATTTTAGTACAGTAAAAGTTATTAGCGGGAATAATGTAGCATTAAATGATATCAACGCATTAATTTTTGATGCGTCAACGATCGGTAATAATTTAACGGTTACTACCGCAGGTGATATCACTCAAGTTGGCGCATTAATTGTCAGTGGTATTGCGACTTTTACAGCAGGTGCTACACATGACATTACCTTAAGCGGAGCTAATAATTTCAATATATTTCGTGTGGTTTCTGGTCGAGATGTGATTGTAAATGATATTAATGCACTAGATTTTGGTGCTTCAACAATTAGTGGCACATTAGATGCAACATCGAGTGGTGATATAACAGACAGTGGTAATCTCACGGTTACGGGTGTCGCAACATTTGCACCCGGTGCGGCAAATAATATTATATTAAATAATACTAATAATTTTAGTACAGTGAGCATCACGAGTGCGAATAATGTAACGTTAAATGATACAAACGCATTAATTTTAGGTGCGTCTACTGTTGGTGGTACGTTAGATGTTACGACAGGCGGCGCCATTACCGACAGTGGTGATTTGCATATCACGGGTTTAGCGACATTCACAACTACCAATGATGATATTACATTAAATAATCTCAATGATTTCAGTAGTGTAGATATTACTAATGCCAATGATGTCACGTTAAATGACATTAATGCCTTGAATCTTGCTGGTATTATTGCCACAGGTGCATTAAATATCACTACAGCAGGTGCAATGACACAAAGTGGTGTATTAACTATTTCGGGTACAACATCATTAACAGCGGGTGCTGCTAATAATATTACATTAGATAACAGCGCGAATAATTTTGGTAATGTCAACATTGTCAGCGGTAACAATGTGACATTAGCAGATGTGAATGGGCTCGCTTTTGCTGGCGGTGCCTCAACCATTAGTGGTGATTTAAGTGTTGCTATCAATGGTGCATTAACGGATGCCAGTAGTATTACGGTCAGTGGATTAACGACACTGGATGTTGGCAGTGCGAATGACATTACGTTAAATAATGCTAATAATTTTAGTACAGTAAAAATTATTAGCGGGAATAATGTAACACTAAATGATATCAACGCATTAATTTTTGATGTGTCAACGATCGGTAATAATTTAACGGTTACTACCGCAGGTGATATCACTCAAGTTGGCGCATTAATTGTCAGTGGTATTGCGACTTTTACAGCAGGTGCTACACATGACATTACCTTAAGCGGAGCCAATAATTTCAATATATTTCGTGTGGTTTCTGGTCGAGATGTGATTGTAAATGATATTAATGCACTAGATTTTGGTGCTTCAACAATTAGTGGCACATTAGATGCAACATCGAGTGGTGATATAACAGACAGTGGTAATCTCACGGTTACGGGTGTCGCAACATTTGCACCCGGTGCGGCAAATAATATTATATTAAATAATACTAATAATTTTAGTACAGTGAGCATCACGAGTGCGAATAATGTAACGTTAAATGATACAAACGCATTAATTTTAGGTGCGTCTACTGTTGGTGGTACGTTAGATGTTACGACAGGCGGCGCCATTACCGACAGTGGTGATTTGCATATCACGGGTTTAGCGACATTCACAACTACCAATGATGATATTACATTAAATAATCTCAATGATTTCAGTAGTGTAGATATTACTAATGCCAATGATGTCACGTTAAATGACATTAATGCCTTGAATCTTGCTGGTATTATTGCCACAGGTGCATTAAATATCACTACAGCAGGTGCAATGACACAAAGTGGTGTATTAACTATTTCGGGTACAACATCATTAACAGCGGGTGCTGCTAATAATATTACATTAGATAACAGCGCGAATAATTTTGGTAATGTCAACATTGTCAGCGGTAACAATGTGACATTAGCAGATGTGAATGGGCTCGCTTTTGCTGGCGGTGCCTCAACCATTAGTGGTGATTTAAGTGTTGCTATCAATGGTGCATTAACGGATGCCAGTAGTATTACGGTCAGTGGATTAACGACACTGGATGTTGGCAGTGCGAATAATATTACACTTAATACCGCTGCTAATAATTTCAATAGCATTCATATTATCAGCGCCAATAATGTCATATTAGTTGATAGTAATGCATTAGTTTTTGGTGGTGGTGTATCTACTATTAATGGAACATTGACTGTTACTACAGGTGGTGCGTTAACACAAACCGCTGCATTGAATGTTATTGGTCTAGCGACATTTAATGCGAGCGCCGCTAATACGGATATATTATTGCATACACAAGCAAATGATTTTGCTGGCGGCATTACTTTTGGTGGAACATTAAGCAATATTCGTGATGTAGGTTTGCGTAATATTAATGGTAGTGCAACATTGCCAATATTATCTGGTTTGACCAATTTAAGAAATCTCACGTTGATTTTTAATAATGCGGCTATTGCATTACCTGCAACGACAATCACTGGTAATTTGTCCATCACCGCAAATCTTATTTCAGGAATTTTAAATGGCCAAAATGTTTTTCTAAATGGAACTAATGGCATTACCGGTAATGTGATTGCTAATTTATTAACATTAGGTGGGCAAAATGGTTCTAATTTAACAGGTGTATTAAGTGGGTATACGAATATTAGCGTATTAAAATATATTACACTTTTGTCTGATGCGCATGGTACATTTTTCTTTAACGGATTTTTAGTTACGCCAGGAATTAATTTGCAAACTGTCGGAGAAATTTTATCGCTCTGGTGGAGTGCGCAAGATGTTGTGAATAATAATGGTATGAATTTGAACTTTGATAATAACGCGCTAGAGAACAGTATTACCGCTGTATGGGCTAGCCAACTTTCTAGTGGTCTCGTCTGTGTGTCAGGAAGGGATGATCAAAGTAAACAGCAATGTGCACTATTGTAATTTACTTTATACGCATCCCTTCCTGCGCACTTTTTTTAATCACAATATGTTAAAACGCATTATAGATATGATAGGTTCTAATTTTGTAGAGATAGATTAATTCAACCAGGAGATTGTTCATGGCTAAGCCAACGCATGCTTATGTGATTGTTTATTTTAAAGATCAAAATGGAGCAATTAAAATAATTAGTGGTCGAGAGCAAGCTGTTTTTAAAAAGGGTTTGGGTCAATTAAGAAATGTAGATCACCGAGTCGCTGATGTTATTATATCCAAAGAAGTATTGCTTGATGCCAATGGTGCAAATGAAACATTTAGAATAAACCGTAATCTTTCTGGCGTTTTACTTATCGGACGTACAGCATTGCCTGGTGGAAAGCGTGAAGGTAAAGAAACTATTGAAGAGGCGGCAATAAGAGAGCTAAGGGAAGAGTTTAAATTAAATGGAATTGGCAGCACTGAGCTTAACTTTTTAGTACAAAAAAGTTTTGATACTAAACGATGTGAAAATTATTATATGCTTGATGTAACCAAGCATCTTCCTGATCCGCAAGCATTTGTTGGGAAGTTTAATCGTAATCCATCTGCTGAAAAACGCGAGTTAGAAATTATCACCGTCAATGAATTGATCACAAGACTAGAAACGCCTGATCAAAAAGATAAAGAATTTATTGAAGCGGAAATGGCAAAATTAGTTAAGGATTTCTGTGATGGATTGGCAAGATCAACAAGAAAAACAATTGATGCTGGCGCAAGAGCAAAATTGAAAGATGATCTTGTGCAATATCAATTGGGCAGGAAATTTACACACCCTGAAGCAGCAAGAGATTTTAAAGCTACATTTGTTGATGCGCCATTAAGTGGTTTGTTAGATCAAACATTATTAAGTCCGCCAGCACAACAAAATGCTGGGCCTACTTTACTTTCATCCCCGGTTGCGCACCATCGTCTGGAGCAAGGATAAAAATACCGCCGCCTTCTGGAAAACTTGCCGCTAATACCATGCCTTCTGACATGCCAAAACGCATTTTGCGTGGTGCAAGGTTGGCAACCATCACGGTTAATTTGCCGATTAATTGTTCTGGCGAGTAAGCCGATTTAATTCCTGCAAATACTTGGCGTTGTTCGTTGCCAATATCAAGCGTTAATTTTAATAATTTATCGGCGCCTTCAACGTGTTCGGCGTTTACAATACGCGCAATGCGCAAATCAATTTTGGCGAAGTCTTCAATGGATATTTCAGGTTGTAGGGGCACACTGTGTGTGCCCGTAATGCGTATGTCCTCTGGTGATTCTGGACACGCGCCGCGTGTCCTTACGGAATTATCTGTCATTTGTGTATTCTCCTTGCTGGCATCACGCAAAGCATTAATTTGCTCTAACGTAATGCGTTGTAATAAGGGTTGAAATGTTTTAATGCGATGATTTACTAATGGATTTTCGCGATCTTGCCAAGTTAATGCAGGAATATCGAAAAATGTTTCTACTTGTTCGGCAAGTGTTGGCAAAATAGGTTTTAGATACGTCATGAGCAATAAGAATAAATTTAAACCCACGCTGCAAATTTCTTGTACAAATGTTTCATTGCCTGGTTGTTTTAATAAAGCCCATGGTTTTTGTTCGTCAATATATTGATTGGCGCGATCAGCGAGTTCCATAATTTGACGTACGGCTTTATGGTATTCGCGATTTTCATATAGCTCAGCAATAGTATCGCCCGCTGCAACAAATTCATTGAATAATTCAGGCGCAATACATTCTTCCGATAAACGATTCTCAAAATGTTTATTAATAAACATGGCGCAGCGGCTAGCAATGTTCACCACTTTGCCGACCAAATCAGAATTCACGCGCGCGAGAAAATCATCTAAATTTAAATCAATATCTTCAACAGAAGAGGTTAGCTTGGCAGCAAAATAATAACGTAAGTATTCGCTAGGCAAATGATTTAAATAAGTACGTACTTTAATAAACGTACCACGTGATTTGGACATCTTATGACCATCAATGGTTAAAAATCCGTGCACGAAAACATTTGATGGCAAACGAAAATCAGCAGCCATTAAAACAGCTGGCCAAAAAAGTGTGTGGAAATACATCACATCTTTGCCGACAAAATGATAAAGCTCCGTGTTACTGTTGGGCTGCCAAAAGTGAGCGAAATCTAGATTGCTCTGTTGATCACATAACTGTTTAAAAATGGCCATGTAACCAATCGGTGCATCTAGCCATACATAAAAATATTTATCTTTTTCGCCGGGAATTTCAAAACCAAAGTAGGGTGCATCACGCGTGATATCCCATTGTTGTAAACCGCTTTCAAACCATTCATTTAATTTATTAATGACTTCAGGTTGCAAATTTTCGATTTGCATCCACTCAACTAACGCGCCTTCAAATTTAGGTAAATCAAAGAAAAAGTGTTCCGTGGTTTTGACTTCGGGTGTTGCGCCTGAGATAGCTGAAAAAGGATTTTTTAATTCGGTGGGGTTGTAGGTGGCGCCACATACTTCACAATTATCACCGTATTGATCTTCAGCGTTACACTTAGGACATTGGCCTTTAATAAAACGATCTGGCAAAAACATTTTTGCTTGCGGGTCATATAATTGTTCGATAGTGCGTGTAGCGATAGCATTGTTGTCTTTTAATTTACGATAAATCATTTCAGCGAAGCGACGATTTTCATCAGTGTGTGTGGTGCTAAAAATATCAAAACTAATATTAAAGTCGCCATAATCTTTCACACGTTCAATATGTGTTTTCTTAATGAGTTCTTCGGGCGTGATATTTTCTTTTTTAGCGCTTAACATGATGGGTGTACCATGGGCATCATCACCACAGATAAAATAACAGGCATGTCCGCACATTTTTTGAAAGCGAACCCAGATATCTGCTTGAACTGCTTCGACCATATGACCTAAGTGCATGGGGCCATTAGCATAGGGGAGTGAGATCGTCGTGAGTATTTGTCTTGAAGCCTTGCTCATATCAATGAATCCTTGGTTCCATTTAACTTATATCTAAAAGAAAACTTATATATATAAGCTTTAATTTTTGCAATATAAAATTGCTTTACGGATTCACTTTTTTTGTTTATAAAAAGCTCACAGAATTTTTTTAAAAGTAAATTCAACGAGGGATTGTGAAATGGTTGTAGCTGCAACATTCCAGGAAAAAATTCAGGAAAAATTTCGGGTTTATTCAGAAAATAAAAAGAATACGTCTTCTGCAGCTAAAAGTGCAGGAGAAATTCCATCGAATGTCGGCTTTGCTTTTTTTTCACTGACGCAATTTTTTGCGCACTTTCTTACTTTTTCTCATATGATATTTCCTCCCGTTGGTGCCAGTTTGGCGTGGCTTGGTGTGAGTGTAAATTTTCTTGGGCTCTCTCGTCTTATATGGAACAAAGGTCTTTTCAATCGCGAAACGGGTAGCGCATTTGCAAGTTTGCTTTTGGGGGTTGGTCGCGCGTTACTTTTGACGCTTGCAGCAATTCTTCCTTATGTGTTAGCAGGTACCTTGGCTGGCGTATTAGCGCCATTTTTGGTCATTGGCGCGGCGGCATTGACAGCAGTGGCTTCTCTTGCGCTTGCCGCATGGCATGGTTGGCAGGCAGTGAAATACTTAATGCTTAAAAATAAGCCCATGGCAAAAGAACACTTTGGAAAAACAATTGATTACATCGTTTATGCTTTTGGCGGTGTGTTAACAGCGCTTGCATTGGCTACGATTATGGTTGGATTACCACATATTTCACTGATGCTTTCTTTAGTTCTTTCGGTTTTTACTGCAGTTTCTCTTTCGCTAGTTGTTTGTGCTTATTCCGCAGCCAGAATATTGTTTGATGTTTTGACAACGGATATTGACATTAAAAAATCTCCAGCAACTGACGAACCTTCGGCAACTCCTGGACCTCAACACCAGTTTAAGCAAAAAGAACTTCCACTTAATGAAACTTCTCCATCTCAGATTTGGATGAAAGATATGGTAGTAAAAAAGATAAAAGACGCTTGCTCCTATTTTTTTTCATCCCCCGCGATTTTGCCAAAAAAGCCCACACAACAACCTTCATCTTCTTCAGACAAAAAGCTACAACAGCCATCAGCCACGGGAAAACCATTTTCGTATATTAATAACAATGAGAGTTCGGTTTCAGCGTTGAAAAAAAATAGGTAATTACTTCTGCATTACTTAATAATTATTAATCTTTTTCAAAATAAATTCTTTAAACAGTAAAATTTTCGGTTCAATATAGCGTTGTTTTTTGTACAGCATAAAGCGTGGTGAGGGTTCTTTGTCTAGATAACTCATAATAGGGATAAGTTTTTTATCTTGCACGAATTCTTTAGAGAAAAAATCGAGAGTTTGAATAATGCCAATACCGGCAAGTCCGCATTCTACGATAGAGTTTGTATTGTTTATTTTAATGACGCGTTTGAAAGCAATATTTTGTTTTTTCATCTCAGTTTCTAATGAATTAATCAATTTCATGTGGTGTGTGACATAGCAGTGTTCGCTGAGATCTTGAATCGTTTTTGGTGTGTCAAATTTTTTAAGGTAACTCGGCGCGGCACAAACAATGCGTCGTGCACTATAGATAGGGACGGCAACAGCGCTCGCTTGTTCTTTTAATTGTTGTAAATATTCCAGACTAACACCAAAAATTATATCGATATTATTTTCAAACGATGGTGTGCGATCTTCTAATAGCAAATCAACACAAATATTAGGATAGCGTTCTAGAAATTCTTTTAAATAGGGCAATAAAAATTTTTCACCAGCGGCAACCAACGCGCTAATGCGTAATTTGCCAGAGGGTTCGCTATTAAGCGATGCGGAAAATTGTTTGATTTCGTCAATGCAGTCGAGTGCTTCAACGGCTTTGTCGTAAATGATTTTGCCTAATTCGGTGATTTCTAAGTGGCGCGTTGTCCGTTTTAATAGCGTTACGCCTAAGCTTTTTTCCAATTGATCGAGTTGTTTGCTCACGGCTGTGGCAGAAATGCCTAGTTTATTGCCTGCTCTAGTAAAACTACCGGTATTCACGACGAGAACAAAAGTGCTTAATTGCGGTAGGTCGTTCATTCTTAACCTCAGGTTGAAAGTGTTTTAAATCCAGGGTCATTGCTCATTCTAGCGCGGGTTACTATAGTACACCCCGCAATGACTTAATAAAACCTTAAGGTTTTGCTGCTAAAGTGACCCTATGATCAATGCCAACAAAAGGAATCATCGCTATGACGATAACTGACATTTTGCAACAAGCGAAAGCAAAGCTGAAAGCTTATGCTGCACAAAATAAACTTCCCATAGCTATGAAGGCTAACGGAACTGGTGAGAACAGCTGGTTCACGCTCGTTTTCTCGTTATTCACAAATAAGTGGGGCATTAATGTCCTTAACAACACACCGTTTCACTTTGTCGCTTTTCCTGTTGCAGGTGCGACTGCTTGGATTCAAACAGCATTGAGTTTTGCTGGATTTGTAAATGCAGCGCGCGATACAAAAGCTGAGGGATATTTCAAAAAGCTTTTTTTTGCAGGTTTGGATCTTGTCGTTAATGTAGCAAAGTCTTTATTAATTACTACCGCGGTGGTTTTTGCGCTTGCCGCCGCTACTGTTTTGGGTGGTTTGTTAGTGCCAGCTTTATTCATTAGTGCAGTGGCATTATCGGGTATTCATCAAGCCATTATGGCCGCTTGGAATTTTGGTCAGGCGACCAAACATTTCGTTAACTGGCTTCGTGCGGACAATATAGATAGCGAAGGTCATTGGAAGAATTTTAAAAATTCACTTTGGGCGACTCTTGATCACGCTGTTTTCGCTGCAGCGTCTGCGGCGTTTTGTACAATTATTGGCGGATTAATGATTGCAGCACCACAACTTGGTTTGTCGTTGATTGCAACTATTTCAGCGGGTGTGGGAACTGTATTAACAGTTGGTTTGATTGGTTACATTACTGGTCGTACAGTTATTGATATCGCGACAACGAAAGTGCCAGATGGAACAGCAGCAGCATTAGTAGAGAATGACTTTTTGACAGGTGTTTCTAATAGCAATCAAAATGTATTAAACAATGGAAACAACAATAGCAAATCATGGGTGTGGGAATGGGTAAAATCCGCTCCATCAAAAGTGAGCTCCTACATGTGGTCGTCGCCAAAGAGCAATGGCCTACTAGATAAAGGTAAAGAAGAAAACACTGCTTATACTTTTTCTGATAGTGAAAAAGTAACGCTGAAAAATTAAATATTTAACTTTGATATTATTCGTAGAGACGGGTTTCAAACCCGTCTCTACGCTTTTTGTGTAGCAAACCTCTAGATTTACCCTTATAATCCTCGCCCTTTTTGTAGAGATGGGTTTCAAACCCATCTCTACGTATTAACAATTACACAGGTAAAACAATGAAACTTCGTAACATCGCCATTATCGCTCACGTTGACCATGGCAAAACCACTCTTGTAGACAAGTTACTGCAACAATCTGACACGCTTGATTCTCGTACCGTTCTAGACGAACGCGCGATGGATTCTAATGCCTTAGAAAAAGAACGTGGCATTACCATTCTGGCGAAAAATACGGCCATCAAATGGCGTGATTACCGAATTAATATTGTGGATACCCCAGGGCATGCTGACTTCGGTGGTGAAGTTGAACGCATTTTATCGATGGTTGATTGCGTATTGTTATTGGTGGATGCCGTTGACGGCCCAATGCCACAAACACGATTTGTAACGCAAAAAGCCTTTGCTCGTGGTTTGAATCCTATTGTGGTGATTAACAAAATTGATCGAGACAGTGCACGCCCAGAGTGGGTGTTGAATCAAATTTTTGATTTGTTTGATCGCTTAGGTGCCAATGAAGTACAGCTCGATTTCCCAGTTGTTTATGCCTCTGCGTTACAAGGCTGGGCAACGTTGGATTACACCAAACCTGGCAAAGATATGACCGCCTTATTAGAAACAATTATTGCGCGTGTTGAGCCACCGAAGGTCGAAGTGAATGGTCCGTTTCAAATGCAGATTAGTCAGCTGGATTATTCGAGTTATGTGGGTGCGATTGGTATTGGCCGTATTGCGCGAGGCAGAGTTAAAACCAATACACCTGTGACCGTTATTTCTGCCGATGGAAAAACAAGAAGTGGACGTGTGTTGCAAGTATTGGGTTACTTAGGTTTGCAGCGTACGGAAATTCCTGAAGCCGAAGCAGGGGATATTATTGCTATCACGGGTATCGATGATTTAAAAATTTCTGACACCATTTGTGATCCAACAGCAGTTGAAGCATTGCCCGCATTAAGTGTTGATGAGCCAACTGTGGCCATGACATTCCAAGTAAACAATTCACCGTTTGCAGGCCGCGAAGGTAAATATGTTACCAGCCGACAAATTCGCGAACGTTTACAAAAAGAATTAATTCATAATGTAGCCTTGCGTGTGGATGATACGGCTGACCCCGATAAATTTCGTGTGTCTGGTCGTGGTGAATTACATCTTTCTATTTTAATTGAAACCATGCGTCGCGAAGGTTTTGAATTAGGTATGTCGCGCCCTGAAGTGATCATGAAAGAAATTGATGGCCAAATGGCAGAGCCGTATGAAAGTTTGACGGTTGATGTGGAAGAAACCCATCAAGGGTCCATTATGGAAAAACTCGGTTCACGCCGTGGAAAATTATTGGATATGGTGCCTGATGGCAAAGGTCGTGTGCGTTTGGATTATTTAATTCCAGCGCGTGGCTTGATTGGTTTTCGCACAGAGTTTTTAACTGCTACATCGGGTACTGGATTAATGCATCATGTGTTTGATCATTATGGTCCGGCATTTGCAGGCAGTGTGGCACCACGTCAAAATGGTGTGTTAATTGCTAATGGACCAGGAAAAGCCGCAGGTTTTGCGTTGTGGAATTTGCAAGAACGTGGTCGCATGATTATTCCGCCACAAACTGAAGTCTATGAAGGCATGATTGTGGGTATTCATAATCGCGATAATGATTTAGTCGTGAATGCTATTCGCGGTAAACAATTAACCAATATGCGCGCGTCGGGTTCCGATGAAAATATTATGTTAACGCCACATATTCAATTTAGCTTAGAGCAAGCGCTCGAATTTATTGAAGATGATGAATTGGTGGAAGTAACACCTGTATCAATTCGTATTCGCAAGAAATTCTTGAAAGAGAATGAGCGTAAGAGATCAGGAAAGGATTAGAGCACATGGGTAGGGGCACGATGCATCGTGCCCCTACATTATTCATATTTGTCTTTGCTGATCAGGCCTGTTAGTTAATTGCTGTTCAGCAACACGTCGTTGCTCTTCTTCCTGAATCAATTTTTCTGCCCAATCATATCTGCCATTATTATCTTGTTGATTATATTCACGCAAAGCATCCTTTAATGGCTGCAGATTTTTTGTATGGGGCAAAAGTAGTCCAAACATTTCCCAATGTTTCTCTGACTCTAATGAAAGAACTATTGGAGGCAGGTCAGACAGGCTAGCATCGGCATCACTCTCTAAAAGACGATTTGCAATCCATGAATTCATATCATTAAAAGTTGGACGACCTTTAACTCCCCCTGATTCATTAGTTTTACAAACCTTCGCAAGAGGAGTCTCTCCATTATCAGCAAAACTATCTACCTTGGCGCCATTTTTTAACAGGGCGTCTACTACATTAAGAAATCCATAATAAGCTGCAAGGTGTAGAGGCGACCAACCATCTCTTTGGCGATTAACATCACAACCATGTTCTATTAATAAGCATGCAATAGTTCCACCTCTTTGTTTTTTTAATAATGATTCAGGATCATCTTTATTAGCGTCTTTTGCACACTCGCTCATTGCTACACAAATTAAGTTTTCGCCTTCTGTGATATTAATAGGATCGTCAGGATCTGGGTTTTCTTTGTTTTGTTTCAAAAGAGCGCGAACGGTTTTTAAATCCCCTTCTATAACTGCTTTACGTAACATTCTATTGGCCGTTTGTTCTTCTTGCTGAATTAATTTTTCTGCCCAGTCATAGAAACCATCACCACTATGCTTATCTAAAAATTTTCCTAATGGTCTTAGATCTGCCACATAAGGTAAAAGCGATTTAAATACAGGTTTAAATCCTGATGACGTTAATGCAAGCAGTATTGGAGATTTTAGAGGATCGTTTCTCGATAGATTAGCGTTAGCGCCATGCCTTAGTAAAAGTTCTGCAATTGCCAAATCTGCTGCATGAGGATTTCTTAGGTCTCCATCTGACCTATTGCCTCGACAAACCTTTGCAAGAGGAGTTTCTCCTTGAGAATTAAAACTATCTACCTTGGCGCCTTTTTTTAATAGGGCATCTACTACATCAACATATCCATAAAAAGCTGCGGTGTGTAAGGGCATCCCGCCATCTTGATGATTAACATCAAAATCATGTTCTATTAATAAGCGTGCAATCTCTCCACCATTTTTTCTTTCATCAGGCTCATCCGAGCTATACTCTGCACGATGAAGCGCCTCGGCAATTAAGTTTGTCTTTTTATCGATAGGATCATTGGAATTTGCTGGTTCATTTAAAATTCTACGGACATCATCCGCAGTACCTTTTGCTACCGCTTCACGTAATTGTTCATTGATTCCAGGCATTTTTTTACACCTTTTCAAGTCCACGTATTATGAAGTATAGACGATATTAAGAGCAGATAAGGGAGAGATCCCCCCTTTTTCAAAGGGGGTGGTTTAAATATTCTTCCGACTGCATCTCAATCAACCGACTCTTCGTCCGCCTAAACTCAAATGCCAAATCACCATCGGTATAAATATGCTCAATTGCCACATCAGACAGTATTGGCAAAATAATTTTCTTGTCATAACAAATATCCACTAAATTAATAAAATATTGCGCAATATTGGTTTCATCAGGTCGAATGTGTCTCACATTACTTAAAAATATATACGAATACTTTTTGGCAAGTTCTAAATAATCATGTTGGCTGCGTGGGGTGTGGCATAGCACGTGAAAATCAAACCATACACAATTATTGCTGTGTGCAATGGTCATGACAGAGCGTTTTTGAATAATTAATTCTTGATCATTTAAAATGTCGCCATCGGCAATACTTAAAAATAATGTTTTAAATTTTTCGCGTTTATCCGCATGATGGGGGAAAAAATAAAGGCCCGCTTGTTTTAACGTGCGTAATCGATAATCTTGCGTTGTTTGCACATGAAAAACATCCATATGCTTTTTAATAAGATTAATCGCAGGAATAAATTTCGCGCGCTGCAAACCCTGTTTATATAATTCGTCTGGCGCGCAGTTGGATGTAGCCACAATCACAATATTGTTTTTAAATAAGGCGGCAAATAAATTTCCCAAAATCATAGCATCGCCAATATCAGAGACAAAAAACTCATCGAAACAAATAATTTTGGCTTTTTTAGCAAGTTCCTCAGCAATTTTATCGAGCGGGTTTTTAGTACCTTGCCAGCGTTGCAATTGATCGTGAATGGTTTTCATAAATTCATGAAAATGCACACGCATTTTGTTTTTGTGCGAAAGACTTTCAAAAAATAAATCCATGAGCCACGTTTTGCCAATACCCACATGTCCCCATAAATATAAGCCTTGCGGTGTTTTTTGTTTTTTTAATAAACGCTGTAGTTTTTTTTGTTGATAGATTTCTTCTAGCTCGCGATATACACGTTGCAAATGTTCAATGGCATGCGCTTGCGCGGAGTCCGCAAAATATTTTCCGGAGCTAATGGCGATATGATAACGTTCAAAGGGTGTAAGCATGTTTTAAATAAGCGGCAAGTTGTTGGCGTAATTCAATTAATTTGCCATGAAAGAAATGGCTGGTTTCAGGAAATGAAATAATGTCAGGTTGTGGCGAAAGTGTGGCAAGCCACATATCTACTTCAGGCATTGAGATTAATTCATCTGCTTCAGCTTTCACGACAAGCCATGGGCAGTGTGGATGTAAGTGAGTAAAGTCATGATGGCCAATAGAGGGTGCAACGCTTACTAATAATTCAATGTCTTGATCTTCAATCGCTGCTTTTAATGATACGTACGTTCCAAAAGAAAAACCAAATAAAGAAATGGCCGCCTCAGGATAATTGGTGCGGGCCCAATGAATGACAGATAAGACATCTTGTGTTTCGCCAATGGTTTCACCATAGCTGCCATCGCTGCTGCCAACACCACGATAGTTAAAGCGTACCGTGGTAAGCCCGAGTTCTCGAATAGTGCGCTCAATAGTGCTAACAACTTTGTTGTGCATGGTTCCGCCTTCAAGCGGATTGGGATGGCAAATAATTCCTATGCGTTGTGGCGCATTGATTTGTTCAACAACAATCGCTTCCAGTTGACCGGTAGTAGAAGGAATGTAGATAGCTTTTTCTTGCATAGTGTTAGAGTTGACAAAGTTGTTAAACGACGCATTATAGCCGGCTGATGGTGGATGTACATGATGAAAATTTCCCTCTCCCTTTGGGAGAGGGTTAGGGTGAGGGCAAAAATTTACAATTACCCCTCACCCGTTCGCTTCGCTCACGACCTCTCCCACAAGGGGAGAGGTGAATCATTTACTGAGGATCTATTGTGTCTGCACTTAAGATCGAAAATCTTACCAAAATCTATCGCAATGGTGTCGAAGCATTAAAGGGTATTAGCTTTGACGTGCAAGAAGGCGATTTTTTTGCATTGCTTGGCCCCAATGGCGCAGGCAAATCCACAACGATTGGTATTGCCACATCGCTGGTCACAAAAACCAGCGGCACGGTCAGCGTATTTGGTCATGATATTGATCGTGAATTAATGCAAGCCAAAAGATGTATTGGTGTGGTGGCGCAAGAATTTAATTTTAGTATTTTCGAAAAAATTGAAAATATTATTCTCATGCAAGCCGGTCTTTATGGTATCCCACGCAAACTCGCTAAAGTTCGTGCGGAACGTTATCTCAAACAACTAGGCTTATGGGAAAAACGTGATCAACAGGCACGTTATTTATCTGGTGGGATGAAAAGACGTTTGATGATTGCGCGCGCTTTGGTGCATGAACCCAAATTATTAATTCTTGATGAGCCTACAGCGGGTGTGGATATTGAGCTGCGTCGTTCCATGTGGGATTTTTTGCGTGAAATTAATCAACAGGGCACGACGATTATTTTAACCACGCATTATTTAGAAGAAGCCGAAAATTTATGTCGTCATGTTGCCATTATTGATCAAGGCGAATTAAAAGCGAATGAAAGTACACAACAATTATTACAAACATTAAATTTTGAAACATTTGTTTTTTATCTTAAAGATAAGATAGATATTTTGCCGCCTTCTGATTTTACCCTGCGTTTGATTGATTCGATGACGCTCGAAGTGGATGTGGAACAAAAGAATACCCATAACTTAAATCAATTATTTCATTTTTTTGATGCGCACAATATTAAAATAACGAGCATGCGCAATAAAGCAAATCGATTGGAAGAATTGTTTATGCGTTTGGTTGCTCCGCAACAAGCTGGGGGTAACACATAATGAAATTATTCATCGCGTTCGTCACATTATTGCGTCGTGAAATTACACGTTTTTTGCGTACGTGGATTGGCTCGATTGTGCCGCCTGTGATTACCATGACACTTTATTTTATTATTTTTGGTCGTTTAGTGGGTTCGCAAATTAAACCTATTCATGGGTTTACGTACATGCAATATATCGCTCCTGGGTTAATTATGATGTCGGTGGTGACCAGCGCTTATAGCAATGTGGTGAGCGCGCTTTATTTATTGCGCTTTCAGCGCAGTATTGAAGAAATTTTAGTGGCACCATTGCCCGATAGTTTGTTTTTATTTGCATTTATGTTGGCTGGCATGTTGCGTTCATTAATTATCGCGTTAGTTATCACGGGCGTGGCATTATTTTTTACGCATCTTACGCTCATGCATTTCTTTGCCATTGTTTTTTCCATACTGCTAGCATCCGCGTTGTTTTCATTGGCGGGTTTTTTAAACGGTTTGTATGCAAAAAGTTTTGACCACATTTCGTTTGTGCCGACGTTTGTTTTAACGCCGCTGACGTATTTGGGTGGCGTTTTTTATTCTATTCATATGTTGCCCGCTTTTTGGCAAAAAGTGTCATTATTAAATCCTATTTTATATATGGTGAATGCTTTTCGTTACGGCATTTTAGGCATTACTGATATTCCTATTGCGCATGCGTTGTTAATGATGAGTTTTTTTGTGGTAAGTTTGTTTTTGTTTAATTGGTATTTATTGCGCAAAGGTTATGGAGTGCGTACATGAAGATAGGGGTTTTATTAACGAATTTAGGAACGCCTGATGCACCGACAACGAAAGCGGTGCGAAAATATTTGCACGAATTTTTATCCGACTCGCGCGTGGTCGAAATTCCTAAAATATTGTGGTGGCCTATTTTGCACGGCATTATTTTGCGTATTCGCCCACAGCGTTCCGCCAAGCTATATCAAAAAATTTGGACGCCAGCCGGCTCGCCATTGCGAATCATTTTAGAAGAACAAGCGGAGAAATTGCGCGAACAATTAGGTGACAAATTTAAAGTTGTTACGGCGATGCGTTATGGTAATCCGTCAATCAAGCAAGCATTAGATGAATTTAAAAAATTAAATATCAAAAAAATATTATTATTCCCGTTGTATCCACAATATTGCGCGGCAACGACCGCAACGACCTTTGATAAAGTGGCGAGTATATTAAAAACCTGGCGCTGGCAGCCTGAATTAAGAACCATCAATGGTTATCATGATAATGAACATTATATTCAAGCGATAGCCAATAACATTAAGCAATATAATAAAAAAAATAAATTATTATTTTCTTTCCATGGATTGCCGAAATCATTTTTATTAAAAGGCGATCCGTATTATTGTTTTTGTCAAAAAACAGCGCGCTTAATTGCAGAAAAATTAAATTTAACACCCGCGCAATGGCAAGTGAGTTTTCAATCACGCTTGGGTCGTGCGCAATGGTTGCAACCGTATACTGATCAAGTATTAGAAAAAAGTGATAAAGAGATGGCCGTCGTGTGCCCTGGATTTTCAGCGGATTGTTTGGAGACACTGGAAGAAATTGCGCTGCGTCATAAAGAATTTCAGTATATCCCTGCATTGAATGCCACGCCGGAGCATATTGATTGCTTAAGTGCTTTAATTAAGGAACATACGCATGGATGGTGTTAAAAATATTATCGCTATCGCGTCTGGCAAAGGTGGTGTGGGTAAATCAACGGTTGCGGTGAATTTAGCGTTAGCACTCGCCGCATTAGGTAATCGTGTGGGTATTTTGGATGCGGATATTTATGGGCCAAGTCAGCCAACGATGGTAGGCGCTGATCATGAAAAGCCACAGCCAAGCAGTGATCAGAAAAAAGTACAGCCGATTGTAAGGCATGGTATTCAAACCATGTCGATGGGTTATTTTATCGATAGTAATACCGCAATGATTTGGCGTGGGCCAATGGCAAGTACCGCAATGCAACAATTATTTCGTGATACACATTGGGATAATGTGGATTATTTAATTGTTGATCTGCCACCGGGCACGGGTGACATTCAATTAACATTGGCGCAAAAAATTGCAGTCACGGGAAGTATAATTGTCACAACACCACAAGAAATTGCATTAATTGATGCGCGCAAAGCTTATGAAATGTTTCACAAAGTGCATGTGCCCATATTGGGCATTATTGAAAACATGAGCACGCATATTTGTTCGCACTGTGGCCATGAAGAAAGTATTTTTGGCAGTGGTGGCGGGGCGCAATTGGCCGCAACACTTAATATCCCTCTTTTGGGTCAGTTGCCTTTAGACAAACAAATGCGCGAAGATGTCGATTTGGGCACGCCAACTGTCGTGGCGCGACCCGAAAGTAAAATCACGTTGCTGTATATTGAGATGGCGAAAAAGCTCTTAGAGCAAGTCAGTAAACAAAAAAGTTATACGGATAAATTTAAAAAAATCAAAGTGGAGATTAAATAAATGGCAATAAAATCTGATCGTTGGATTCGTGAGATGGCACAAAAACACGGGATGATTGAACCGTTTGAGCCAAAGCAGGTAAAACACAATAACAATGGCACCATTGTTTCTTATGGTACATCGAGTTACGGCTATGATGTACGTTGCGCCAATGAATTTAAAATTTTTACCAATATTAATTCCGCGATTGTTGATCCTAAAAATTTTGATGCGTCTAGTTTCGTCGATATTCATTCAGATATCTGTATTATTCCACCCAATTCATTTGCGCTGGCGCGCACCGTTGAATATTTTCGTATTCCACGTGATGTGTTGACGATTTGTTTAGGTAAATCCACTTATGCACGTTGTGGGATTATTGTGAATGTCACGCCACTCGAGCCAGAATGGGAAGGGCATGTGACGTTAGAGTTTTCAAATACAACAAATTTGCCCGCAAAAATTTATGCCCATGAAGGTGTGGCACAAATGTTATTTTTACAATCTGATGAAGTGTGTGAAACATCGTATAAAGATCGTGGCGGTAAATATCAAGGTCAACGTGGCGTAACTTTACCGAAAACCTAAGGAATCATACATGGAAACTGCAATGGATCTTAAACAACCCCCCGCCTTAAAAGTTTTATTTTTTGCTGAACTTTGGGAGCGCTTTGGTTTTTATTGCATGCAAGCACTGTTGGTGCTTTTTCTCACCAAATATTATTCGATGGGGGATAAAGATGCCTATAACTTATTCAGTGCATTTTCTGCCTTAATTTACGCCACGCCTATTTTAGGGGGTTATTTGGCGGATCGTTTTATTGGGTTTCGACGGGCGATTATTATCGGTGCCGTGTTATATCTTTTCGGTTATTTTGCACTCGCGTCATTAGACAAACATATTTTCTTTTTTGCATTATCTGCTTTGATTATGGGTAATGGGTTCTTTAAAGCTAACGTATCGAGTTTGTTGGGCAAGCTTTATGATGGTGATGACCCGAGGCGTGATAGTGGTTTTACGTTGTTTTATATGGGCATAAATATAGGTTCATTTTTGGCACCGATTATTTGCGCCTTTGTAGCAAAACATTATGGTTGGGGATGGGGCTTTGCCTCAGCCGGTATAGGCATGATTATTTGTTTGTTTACCTGCACCGTTGGATTTAAATTATTGGGTGAGCGTGGTCGCGCACCTATTAAATTAAACATGGTGCATAAAACATCCGTGTATGCGCTGATTGTTCTTTTGTTGTTTGGCATGGTACAAATGTTGCGACATGATAATGCAACGAGCAATTTTCTCATTGCATTTGAAGGATTTGCCTTTCTTGCCTTATTAGTAGTTGCGTTTTTTCAGCCGAGAATACAGCGCAATAAATTAATTGCCTTAATTATATTGATGATATTTTCTATCGCTTTTTGGGCGTTTTATATTTTAAATTTTTCAGCGCTGATCTTGTTTACTGAGCGTAATGTTAATCGTTTGATTTTTGGTTATCAATTTCCCACGGGCATGTTTGCCTCAATTGATCCTTTCTTCATTATTACGTTGTCACCTATTTTTGCCATCATTTGGTTAAAATTAAACAGCAAACGGTCTAAATTAAATCCGTCCACACCAATGAAATTCGCGTTAGCGTTAATCTCGATGGGCTTAGGATTTTTAGTCATGGCTTGGGGTATTCAGCTTTCGGTTGCCACAGGATTAATGGCTGTGGGTTGGTTAGTGCTGAATTATTTATTCCAAGAAACGGGTGAGCTTGCACTTTCACCGATTGGGTTAGCTGCTGTAACTGAATTAGCGCCACCCAGTTTGACAGGATTTACCATGGGCATTTGGTTTATCTCGTTGTCTGCTGCTTATGCGATTGGTGGAAAAATTGCTGATCTTACGGCGATTCCAAAAACATTGCATGATGATCCCAAAGTAACATCGGTTATTTATCAACATAATTTCATTCATTTTGGTTTGGCTTGCGCCGCTGTAGGTGTGGTGTTGATATTTTTAACACCGTGGTTGAAAAAAATGATGCATCCGGTTTAGCAGACAGTGTCATTGCGAGGAGCGTTAGCGACGAAGCAATCTAGTTTTTTGGATTGCCACGCCGCGACTTCGCCTTTGGCTACGTCGGGCTCGCAATGACAGAAGAGAGAGGACTATTATGTTAGGTTTTTTAGCCATGATTATTATTGCCATGCTCATTATTATAGTGGGTTGGCATTTAATATTCCCTTTGTTGGGTGGTGCATTAGTGATTACCGGTGCAGCATGGTTTGCCATTCTCGCCACAATCATTGCATTTAGCATGGTCATGTTGTTCGCATTTATTTTTACTGGCATCGGTATCTTTATTCTAGGTATTTTATTTAGTATCGGTGTGGTAATTGCGATTGTTTTATTTCCGGTATTATTTCCCATTGTGTTACCGCTTTTCATAGTCTATTGGGTAGTGTCATATTTGCGTCGTCGTAAAAAAGCATGAGCAAGAAAGCCGATAAAAATAAAATGATTTATGCCTGTTCGCACTGTGGTGCGCAAGCACCCAAATGGTCCGGGCAATGTGCTGAATGCCAAACATGGAATAGTTTAGTCGAAGAAGTTTCCTCGCCAAGCAAAAATCTTTCGCCGCGTTTAAGTGGTTATGCCGCAGCAACAATTGCACAAGCCATTGATTTGAAAGATGTTGCAGTCAGTGATGATGTTCGTTTCGATACTGGCTTACAAGAATTAAATCGTGTGTTGGGCGGTGGTTTAGTTATTGGTTCGGTAGTATTGATGGGCGGCGATCCTGGTATTGGTAAATCAACAATATTATTACAAAGTTTGTGTCACTTAAGTCTTAAACATTCAGTGTTGTATGTCACCGGCGAAGAATCGTTGCAACAAGTGCGTATGCGTGCGCAACGGCTAGAATTAAATGCCAATAAATTGCGTTTGCTTGCGGAAACCCATGTTGAACAAATTATTAGCATCGCGCAAAAAGAAAAACCAAGTGTCATTGTCATTGATTCTATTCAAACGATTTTCACTGAATTATTACAATCTGCGCCAGGCAGTGTTGGGCAAGTGCGTGAAAGTGCTGCGCAATTAGTACGCTTTGCGAAACAAACCAATACCGCTTTATTTTTAGTAGGTCATGTAACAAAAGAAGGAACGTTAGCAGGCCCTCGTGTGTTAGAACACATGGTTGATACCGTTTTATATTTTGAAGGCGAACGTGATAGTCGCTGGCGCGTGATTCGCGCGGTGAAAAATCGTTTTGGTGCAGTGAATGAATTAGGTGTATTTGCGATGACCGATAAAGGATTGCGCGAAGTGAGTAATCCGTCGTCTATCTTTTTGTCGCGTTATGAAAAACCCGTGCCAGGAAGTGTGGTGATGGTAACGTGGGAAGGTTCGCGGCCGTTATTAGTTGAAGTGCAAGCATTAGTGTGTGAAACACATGCGCCGAATCCACGTCGCGTGACGCTCGGTTTAGAACAAAATCGTTTAGCGATGTTATTAGCTGTGCTGCATCGACATGGTGGAATCGCCACCTATGATCAAGATGTATTTGCCAATGTGGTTGGTGGTGTGCGTGTGTTAGAAACAGGATCTGATTTGGCCATGTTATTAGCCGTTGTTTCCAGTTTCCGTAATCGATTATTGTCGCAAGATTTAGTGGTGTTTGGTGAAATTGGTTTAGCCGGTGAAATTCGTCCTGTGCAATCTGGTCAAGAACGTTTGCGTGAAGCCGCTAAGCATGGATTCAAACGTGCGATTGTGCCAAAAGCGAATGCACCAAAAAATTTACAGATGGGTGAGTTGAATATTTATCCCGTGCAGTCGTTACAAGAAGCGTTGGAGTTATTATAAAAGGAGATTTTCAATGAAACTTTATTATTCCAAAGGTGCGTGTTCGTTAGCCGTGCGTATTTCTCATTGCGTGCGTTATTTTAATGTGTTGAAAGAAAGAGCATCAATTAAAAAGTCGTTGTAAGAAGAGGGGTTATAAAAGGAGGATGGTATGTCAAACTTTGATATTCGTTTTGCTACCGAAAAAGACGTTCCGTTAATTCTGCAGTTTATTAAAGAGCTCGCGGATTATGAAAAGCTATTGCATGAAGTAGTCGCCACGGAAGAGATTTTGCGTGAAACATTATTCGGTGAAAAATCACATGCAGAAGTTATTTTAGGTTATCTCAATCATGAACCTGTGAGCTTTGCCTTATTTTTCCATAATTTTTCTACTTTTTTAGGCAAGCCAGGAATTTATCTTGAAGATTTGTATGTTAAACCTGAAGCGCGCGGCAATAGTGTTGGGCAAAAAATGTTGGCGTATTTAGCGCAGTTAGCGAAAAAAAGAAAATGTGGGCGCTTGGAGTGGTGGGTTTTAGATTGGAATGATCCCGCGATCAAATTTTATAAAAAAATTGGTGCCATCCCTATGGATGAATGGACCGTGTTTCGCGTTACAGGAGAAGCATTGGATAAATTAGCCGTGAGCTAACACAAAACTTTCTTCAATGTTTCCAAACTAATATTCGCGCCACTTAAAATAATCACGATATTTTTCTTTTGAAATTCTACCGCCTGTTTTAATAATGCAGCGAGTGGAACAGCAGCAGCACCTTCGACTAAGGTATGTTGTACTTTGATCATCGTCAAAATCGCATTTTTTATTTCTTTTTCCGACACTAAAATGTAGTCATCGACTAATTCACGACAAATATCAAACGTTATTGAGTTCGGTTCCAAACCACCGGCAGTGCCATCTGAAAGTGTGGGTTTGCTTTCCCTATCAATAATTTTTCCGGCCTTAATGGATTCATACATCACAGGAGAGTTTTTAGGTAAGCAACCAATGATTTTTGTTTCGGGTGAGATTGCTTTGACGTAGCCTGCAATGCCTGAAATTAAACCACCGCCACCCAGAGGAATTAATATCGCATCAATATTTTTTAATTGTTGCGTTATTTCAAGGCCAATGGTTCCTTGGCCAGCAATCACTTGCAAGTCATTATAAGGCGGTACATAAATTTTGTTATTTGCTGCAGCGTATTCCAATGCATGCAATTCTGCTTGCATGGTATCTGTGCCAAAAAATTCCAATGTTGCATGATAACTGCGAATATTATCCACTTTGGCAGACGAGGCATTTTGTGGTAAAAAAACCATGCAATGAATATTTAATTTATTGCAGCCATAAGCAACAGCTGTACCATGATTGCCTGAGGATGCGGTAACAACACCTTGTTCACGTTGTGCGGGCGTTAAGCTTAATAATTTACTCATCGCACCACGTACTTTAAATGAATTGGTATATTGCAAATTTTCACATTTTAAATAGACATTACATCCGGTGGTATGACTTAAGCGATCTGAAAAATCGAGCGGTGTTTCACGAATATAAGAACGGATGCGTTTTTCAGCAGATAAAACTTCCTTTTTGATATCGAACATAAGTTCGTTCTCCTAATTTTCACTTAAGCCAATACTGCATATAATTTTCCAGTGTTGAAAGCGATTCAATTTTCATACGATCAACACATAAGCAGCCATGCAAGTGATCAATTTCATGTTGCAAAATTCTTGCGTACCAACCACGTGCATGCAAAGTAGTGGGTTCGCCTTTTTCATTCAAGCATTCAACGTTAACTTCGAGCGCGCGCGGCACGGATCCCACAAATCCTGCGACACTTAAACAGCCTTCATAAAATTCTATTGGTGTTTTTTTAATGATCGTTAATGTTGGATTGATCATGACATGAAAAGGAACGGGCACACGTTCACGTTCTTTTAATTGTTGTTTAGTAAGACGTACATGAAAAGCGGCTTGATCTTCAATTGTCACGAGTTGAATTGATTCACCAATTTGCGGCGCCGCTAAACCCACACCCGGGGCGGCATACATTGTTTCTTTCATGTCTTGAATTAATGTTTGAATAGCTTTACTGTGAATTTCTTTGAGCGTTAATAAATGTGCTTTTTGTCGCAAAACAGGATGGCCAATTTGTACGATATCGAGTTTCATTTTGTTTAAATGCTAATTAAATCTAAAGGTTGATATTTTTTTTGCGTATCGGAATAGGTAAAAATTTGCCCGATTTTAATATCAAAAAACCACAAATGAATAATCAGTTCTTGCTTGGCAACTTTTTCATTAATCCAGGGAAAGGTTAAGCAGTTTTGATAAGATTGATTAAGTGCTGCTTTGGCACAATCATCGCTGTTGTGTGGATTAAAATCATTGGTTTTAATAAGAGAAACCCAGTTGTTGATAAAATCATTTTTATTCACATCACTGCCATCTAACAATGCTTGAATGCCACCGCATTGGCTATGGCCTAATAAAATAAGATGTTTAACGTTTAAGAAACATACGCCAAATTCTAACGCGGCGCTCGTGCCATGATGCGCTTCATCTTTTTCATAAGGAGGAATAATATTCGCCACATTACGCGCCACAAATAAATCACCCGGTTCGCACTGCAGAATTAACGCAGGATCAACACGTGAATCACAACAAGCCACCACCATGATTTTGGGCTTTTGACCGTGATAAGAGAGATGTTGCATGACAGATTTATCATCAAGCGCATACTTTTTTCTAAATGCTTGATAGCCTTGTAAAATCTTCGTAAAACTTTTTTCCATAAAAATTCTCTTGTCTTAAGATAAGCGGAAAAGATAGCATGAAAAGTTGCGCAATTGTAGAAGTTCTTAAAGGAGTTTTTTATGTCACATGACGCCTGGCCCGCATTTTCTGCTGAAGAATTTATGCCAACATCGCATTTGCTTTATATGTGTGTGCAAGCGATTGGGAAGTTAATGTTAACGCAACCTTTTGAACCCCATTGGGCAAATTTGGCCATGCCATTAACCAGTCGTGGTATAACGACAGGCATTATTCCTTATGAATCGGGCACGTTTTCTGTAGATATCGATTTTATTGATCACGTGATTATTGTGACTTCCAGTGAGGGAAGGGTAGGCACACTTAAGCTCGGTTCTATGTCGGTGGCTACATTAGTTGATCAGTTGTTTCAAACATTAAAAAATATCGGAATTCATATAACCATTAATCTTATGCCGCAAGAAATGTCGCATCCTATTCCTTTTAATGAAGATACCGCACCGCGTATTTATGATAAAAAAATAGTGAATGCTTGGTGGAAAATTATGTTAAGCACGTATCGCGTGTTATCCATATTTCATTCTAGATTTTATGGCATCACTCCACGCATTGGTTTATTTTGGGGCACGCTTGATTTGCGTGATGCGCGTTATCAAGGTATTCATTTGCCTATCGCTAAAGAAGTTTCTGGTTTTATCGCACGCAATGCTATGGACGATGTGCAATTTGAAGTAGGATTTTCAGCCAATAATGAGAAATATCCCATTCCTTCTTTTTTTGCCTTTGCTTATCCTAAACCGCTTGGTTTTGAAAGAGTATTTGTAAAACCCAAAGCAGCAAAATGGGTGGCTGACATTAACGAATTTATTCTTGATTATGCCGAGTTGCGAAAATCAAAAGATCCTGAAGGGGATTTGTTATTGTTTTTCGAATCCAGTTATCAAGTGGTCGCCGAATTAGGCAAATGGGATCCAAAGTTAATAGTGAGTGGGAAGGCTTCTTAATAAAACCTTAAGGTTTCTAGCGTAAAATTCCCAAGATAACAAACTAATGACTTGGAGAAAAACTGACATGAAGTGGTATCAAGAATATTTTAATGAAGCTCACAAAACCATGGATGGAATAACTGAAATAACGACAGAAGAAGTCGCAGAAATGATTAAAAATAATAACAGCATTCGCATTTTTGATGTTCGTGAGTATAAGGAATCTACTGAATGTCTTCCTGGCGCAGTTTTACTTCCTCTGGGTGAATTGAAAGGTGAGATTGCTAATCAAAGAATTAGCAAAGATGATGATTTAATCATTTTTTATTGCAGATCTGGTAAGCGTTCTTTAATGGCGTGCCAAGCAATGAAAGAGTTAGAAGCTCAAGGTTTCCACGTAGTATCGATGAGGGGTGGTATCGAGAAGTGGAAAGAACAAAAGCAGTCAGTTGAAGTAGTGCCATACTTAACTTCAATCTTTGGATTTTAAGCAGCCAAATGGATTGCGGCCATCAATGAATTTGTTCTTGATTATGCGGAGTTGCAAAAATCAAAAGATCCTGAAGGGGATTTGTTATTGTTTTTCGAATCCAGTTATCAAGTGGTCGCCGAATTGGGTAAATGGGATCCAAAATTAATTGTGAGCGGGAAGGCTTCTTAATAAAACCTTAAGGTTTCTCGGTTAAAATCTTCGGATAGCAATTATATTCGTCAAAAAAATAGGTGGAAACTATGAGCAAAACCCCAGAGGAACAGCGGGCCGAAGTCGACGCTTGTCTACAAAGACTCGTTCAGAACCAAAAAGATGCAAACACATGGTTTGATTTAAGTGAGATACTCATTGAAAGTGAATATGAAATTGATTTTTCTACAATAACCAATGCTTCGAGCCTGGCATTAACTGAAACTGGCGATCGATTTCGGCAAGCAGTTCAATGTCTTGTGCGAGGGTTAACTTATTATCCATACGATGCGAAGGCATGGTTTGCGTTAAGTTATTTGCTCAGTCAATTTAAAATTAGTTTATCTGCTGCTAATGCTTCCAGCCTAAGATTAACTGGCAATAATTTTCATCAAGCAGCTCAGTGTCTTACTCGAGGCTTAATTTATTGTCCAGACGATGCAGACGCATGGTTTAATTTAGGATTATTACTCAAAGACCAGGCTATTGATTTATCAAAGATAGGCAAAATTCCTGGCGAAGCATTAACGGGTAATCAATATCAGCAAGTCGCTCAATGTTTTATGCGAGGCTTAACTTGTTATCCCTATGATGCGGATGCATGGTTTGAGTTAGGTTTGTTGCTTAAAAACCATAATAATATTCATTTGTCTTTCAAAAAAGATAAAATCTTTGGCAGAATATTAAATGGCAATCAATCTGAGCAAGCGGTTCAATGTTTCATGCAAGGATTAGCGTATGATCTAAAAAATAAAAACATGCGCTCTGAGTTATATTCGTTACTCAACACAGATACAGATAAAGCCACCGATGAACAAGCAGCTCAATATTTTGCGAAAACACTAACGTATGATAAAAATAATGCGGCCGCATGGTTTAATTTAGGGTTTTTACTTATAAATCCTAGTAACGTTGACTTGTCTACAATACCTAATAGTTCTTCTCTAGCATTAATTGATGATCCATTGGAGCGGCCAGCTCAATGTATTGCGAAAGGATTAGAGATTGATCCACATAATGCAAATGCATGGTTTGAGTTAGGTTTGTTAATCAGATATCGTGTTTTATCCAGTTTACCCAACATAGATGGGGATCGATACCAGCAAGCAGCTCAATGTATGGTGCGAGCATTGGTTTGTGATGAACATAATTCAGAAGCCTGGTTTAATTTAGGTGGGTTACTCAGATATCACAGTACTATTGATTTATCCAAGATAGACAAAGTTCCTGGTGAAGCATTAACTGGCGATCGATATCAGCACGCCGCTCAATGTATGGTGCGAGCATTAGTTTATGATGAACATAATTCAGACGCCTGGTTTAATTTAGGTGGGTTACTCAAATATCACGATACTATTGATTTATCAAAGATAGGCAAAGTTCCTGGCGAAGTATTAACTGGCGATCGAATCGCGATGGCTAATATATGTTTTGGAAAAATACGTTTTAAAAAAGAAAGCGCGGCAGCCAGCAGCAGTAGTTTTGCGAGCAATCCCTACATGGGAAGTGGTATTGGAACTAATCATGTTTCACAAAAACATGGTCGATTTGAAGAGCCTGGAAATAAATTGGAAGGGCCTGAAAAAAAATTCAAAAAATGATTTAATCTTTTTTAATCAATTTTTGTTTAGCCGACGCATGTCGTTCGCGTGATCTGGTTTTTACATTGTCAATTGATTGTGAGTGTGATGTTTATGGGATTTGAACTTTGCGAAGTTATTGGTAACCAAGATAAATTGAAAGAACAATTCGCTATTATTCGAAAGATTGGCGGCGGTGGCGAAAGCCGTGCTTTTGAAGTTGAAGTATATGCAACAAACAAAAAATATGCTCTCGTTGTTGAAAATGCACTTCATTCTCTGATGGATCCAGAACATGAAAAACCTGTAATCGAAGCGATGATGCGCCACCAACGTTATAATTGTCATCAGGCTAAAATACATGGATATTTTTGGATAACCAGCAAAAACATGGGCACATGTAAGCAAACGGGTAAACCCAGAACACTCGTCATACCCTATCAAAATGTTAAAGATAATGACATATTTAATCGCGAGTATGACAATGATGAAACCGCAACCATTTATAGACATAGAGCTTATCTTTTAGAGTTAGGTATTTGCGATTTGGCGTCTACAATGTATTCAAAATTTTTAGCTGATAAAATTTGTGATGACAATTTTGATAATTTAAGCGCTAACATTGCTCATTCATGCTTAAGATTAGCAGGCCTTAGCGCAATGGATTTTAAAGGTCGCAATCATATTTTAGTGCCTGCAAGTCAATGTGAATATGACGGTAAGTTAATGAGTGATTTTGATTATTGGGCATATCATATTTGTGAAGGCATAACAATTTACATCCCCTGCCAAAAATATGTAGTAAAGCGCATTGATTTTTTAGACTGGGGATACAATCCCGAACAGGAAGAACCTATGGGTAATATTAAAAATAGTTTGATGGACTCGGTTAAATTAGATTATGAAACGCTATGCCAAAAACCTACACATACAAATCGTATTTTAGACATCTATCCTAATCCATTGTACGTTAATCCTTATCAAAAAAGTGGTAATAACCCACAAGTGATGAGCTCATTTAGCGAAGGAAATTATTCGCCATTATTAATGTCGGCTGCTTCCAAAAATATTTTAGAGGGAAACAACGCGCATATGACAACACAAGTTATCCTCAGTAAATTTTATTGTCGGCAGTAGGCTAATGATCGTGATAGATGTAATTAATTTTTCTTTCACTCATCTCGTCGTATCAATTTCTTTTTCGCCGACGCATGTCGTTCGCGCAATTCGACATCAATATAACGATCGGTAATAGCACCCGAACCATGACCAGCATCATCGCGCACATGTTCGCGTGGTCTGATTTTTACATCATCAGAAATTCCTGTGTGGCGTAACCAGTGAACGGTCGCGGATTTTAATTGATCGGCATCTTCGGGAAAATTATCTTCTTGTAATCGTTTAACAGCATGATCAAAACATTCTTGTACAATTTTGCGAATATGGCGTGTGCCGCTAATCGATCCTTTGCCGCGTACTTTTGAAATTAAGGAAAGCGTTTCGCCAAGCACTGGAAGAGGGGTGAGGTTTAAGCTACCGCGATAACGTTTTAATGCCGATAACATTTTATCACTCACCGCAATATCACGTTCTTTATTGCCTTTACCAACAGTTTTAAACCACCAATTGCCATCCATATCTTTAAAAAAATGTTGCATTTGTGGTTCCCAACGATGACTGGAAGATAATTCTGAAATACGCAAATACAATGCATATAACGCATTCATAATAAATAGCGTGCGTTCATGAGTTTCAGGGTTTTCGCTTGCCATAAGTTCTGCGGTTTCAATGACATAAGCCCATTGCAATTCGGATAATCGCCGAATAATTTTTGTGCCTTGTTGCTTACGTAAAAATTGACTCTTTTGGCGAATTTGCATGACGGGATTAACTTCAGCATAGCCTTCTTGAATTAAATAATTATAAAAGCTACTTAAGATAGCAAAAATTGCCTGCAGACCACTTTGGGATAATAAATAGTCATCGACAGAAGGTTTGCCACCATCTTGGCGTGAACGTTTGCTGATATTCACGACAAATGGTCGCCATTCTGGATTGGGAAGGCGTTGTCCATTTTTATCAACAAAACGCGTAACATTTTTTAAACCAATCCAGCTCTTGGTAGGATTTTGGCAAAACTTTAAGAACGATTCGAAATCGGCACGACGTAGATCACGCACGGGCTTTTTCGCCACATACCAACTCCAGTGTAAGAGACGCTCAACTTCACGACGATAAGCGTTGAACGTCGCTGCTGAACCACTATAAGCATCTAAGAATTCAAGCGCGTAGCGACATTCTTTTTCGGCATCTTTAATGGATGTCGCAAACGGTATTAGCGTCGATTTAAAATATTCAAGATTGTCGAACAGTGGGATAGGTAGGTAAGGTTTCGTCGTCATAAAGCTATGGATGCTCTGTGATAGCAAGAATGGTAATTTCTTTTTTCCCTGGGCCGTAACACCAAAAAACTCGATAGGCGGCTGGAGTATTATTTTCAGCATAGGCCTCAAAAACATCTTCGTTATTTGGCCCACTTAAGGAAGTATATTTATGTGTATTTAAACTGGGATGACGAGGGTTAATTTCTAAATAGCCGAGCGCTTTTCTGACGGCTTTGAAACGCTTTGATAATCCTTTATTTTTCTCTAAATGATCAAGATCATCGCTAGCTTGATGAGTAAATAATAATGTAAATGACATTATTTGGATTCATCTGTGAATTTGGCAAAGCTACCTTTTTTAACCAAGTGACCCGCTTTTGCGTCTTTAATTCCTTGATGGATTTTTTTTACTGCCAGCTTGTTGTTCAGTAACCACTTTTCTCTGGAAGGAACCTCTGAGTAGGGTTCTAAAACAATTCTATGTGCGCTTATCTCAACGACAGCGAACCTGCTGACGCCATCGGCCAGATGGCCCATCGCAATGCGTCCTTTTGAATCCGGTCGCAACATTCGAAGTGCGGTCATAAGTGTATCATCCTCAAAAATAAGCCTTAATATAGAGAATATAGCACAATGTGGGAAAATGACCAGGTGGGATTTCTATCATTGAACTTGCAACAATTATGGATAAGCTAAACAATAAGCTAAGAAAAAGTTTAGAGCACGCAGCCACCCATGGAGAACAGTGTTAGCAGTTTTTGAAGCAAAACCAGGTAAAGAGCAGGTACTTAAGGAAGTATTGCACTCGCTCATATATAGGAGATTGAAATTATGTACGTTGAGTTATTGAAGGAAATGTTTTCTGAAATGGTTGAGAAGAAAAATAGTGATTTAATTTCAAAATATTATCATGAAACATTTGAACTTTATGCTAATGGGCAAATACAAGATTATTCTTATTTTTCAGAATTTCATAAAAATATTTATCAAACAAATATTAAGTATGAAGTTAGCTATGATGAGAATGCTTTTATTGAACAAGGTGAAAAAATAGCCGCACGAGTATTCTTTATTATTTCTAAGCCTGGTGAAACAGTTAAAGAACTAGAAGTTATTTTGATTTGTAAATTTAAGGATAATAAAATTTTTAGGCTCTGGGAGCTCTGTTATCCAGATTGGAGCAAAATGAGTGAATTTAAACAATAATTGGCGGATTGCAGAACTCAAATACTATTAGGCCGATAATGAGAGTTATCGGCCATTATAAGGATGTCTCTCATTCCCCGCAACTAAAAAACTACGCTATTTGTCTTTTTTGGATTTATCTCTTCTTACGCTCGCTTCTTCAATTTCATGTTTTACATGTTCCAATGAAGCGACAATTTGATTGTAGTCAGTTGGTTTCCCATCAACGCTTGGCGGAATGTAATCAATTTTTCCTGAAGCTGAAAAATCATCGCTTGCAACCATAACACCAAAATGACGCACAATAGTTGACTCAACGATGTCATCTAACGGGTTCGCTAATCTTACTGTGACATCAATATCGAGTACTTTTTTTAATTCCTCTTCAGATACGTCAGTATATCCAATAGAGATAATTTCTCGGGGATTAGAAATATTTACTATAGTTTGTATGATATTTTTTGTTCCGAATCCAACTGTGTGAAACCACGCTTTTCGATAATCCTCATACGTTTTTCCAGGTTTTAAGCTACGGGTAACCATAGCAACAAATTTCATATTAACTCCTTGTAGTTAAACTATTTCAACAACCAAGCTGGTGTTAATGCCGAATACTGCTTTAGTGCTTTACGTAACTCTTGATGATTTGAGTTAAAGCTACTCAGCAATTTCCAAAATGATTTTGAATGATTGAAATGTACGGTGTGACACAGTTCGTGCAACAAAACATAATCGACCACTGCTGTTGGTAAGAATAATAGTTTTAAACTCAGTGAAATCTTTTTCTTAGCAGAACAACTTCCCCAGCGTGTGTTTGCATTGCCAATACTAAGCGCGGTGTAAGCTAAACCTGTCATTTCACATAATTCATCTAGTCTTGCTGTTAAATATAATTGAGCTTGAAGTTTTAACCATTTTTTTAATACGATAAGTACAGATAATTGTTGATTAATATCGCCCGTAATTTTTAATTGGCGATGAGCAATTTCTTTTGTATTAAAATTTTTTCTATCCGCCACTTCATACGCAATGTTCCAAGTTTGATTGATGGCTAATAGCTGTAGCTCTTCTGGTAACGAAATATCAACAGGCTGAATTTTTAACCACATCTGCTCTATCCACAGCCTGCTTTTTTCAATGAGCGCAGGGATTTCTTTTTGATTAAAACGTCGTGGTACCACAACGCGCAAACCATGCCGACGACACATTTTTAAATAAACTCGTTTTGAACGTTTACTTTGCACAATGTGGTAAGACGGTGGCCAGTTAAGATGCATTAAACTTATCCTGATGTAGGGCGAGCAAAAAGTTTTTCCATAATATAGCAATTCGTGATTCCATCAAATGCTTCTTTAACAAATTGAAACCCTGCTTTTTCATAGCATCGAATTGCACGTTTGTTAGTGACTGCTGGATCAATCAAAATTATTTTTGCATCAAAATGATTGAAAATATATTCAACAAAAGCATTAACGATTTTTGTGCCATAACCTTGATTAAGATAGCCCTCCTCGCCAATGAATAAATCCATACCAAATGTGCCTGGATTTTCTTGTGTAAAAAGCCCTTTAGGTTTGGGGCAAATAGTACGATAAGCATATAAATCACAGCACTGAATGTAGCCAATCGGGTTATCATCCAAATAAATAGTGAACGGATAATCGTAGCCATTCCCTTTTATTTTTTGATGAATGTAATCCGTGGTTTCATAACCTTCGATAAACCATACGTCTTTCACGTGCGGCAGCGCTATCCATCGCTCCCATAAGACGATGTGGGCTTCTTTAAACGGTTTAAATTGGATATCCAAAACTCCTCCCCCTCCCTCTCCTTTCCCTCTATTTTCCCTAAAAAATCAATGGATTCAAGGGGTTTCTTAATAAAACCTTAAGGTTTCTCAGTTAGAATCTTGGGCCAGTTGTTTTGTTTCAGAGATAAGTTTAAATGAAAAAAATGAAAAATCAGTTAATCGAGGATCTTTGCAAGGAAATAGATGATCTTGAAATTAGCATAGAAGATTTAAAAGAAAATCAGAGCGTTCATCCTGAGATATATTGTTATTTGCAACAAAAATATCGTGCTTTAGTTCAAGTATTAGAAAAAGAATTCGATGAATGCAAAGATTATGACGCGCTTTATTGTCTTGCTGAATTATATGAATACGGTAACGGAGTTCAAAAAAATTCCAAAATAGCATTTAGTTTTTATTACCGCGCAGCACAAAACAATCAAATTGATGCCATTTATCGCCTTAGTCGTGCGTATGAGACAGGTGACACCAATCTTAATGTATTCCGGAGTGAACAGTTAGCGCAAGACTATCTTATTAGAGCGGCTGCTTTAAAACATAAAAAAGCACAAATCTCTATTTTTGATCAATTAATCCCTGCAATGTCTGCTCAAGAAATTGAAGCATTTGCTCGTGAAGCTCGAGAGAAAAATGCAGTGCAATTACTTTCAATGCTGGAAGATGTATCTCATTTGGGTGCTCTTTATCATGTCGCTATGGGTTTGCAAGATCAAATGAAAATTTGTGAACTTATGTTAGATTCGCCTAATACATTTATTAAATATTTATGGCATGATCCATTGCTTTCGGATGAAGAAAAAGAGTTTTATAGAAAACAAGTGACATATTGTTATGGATTATCTTTTAAACCTAAATCTCCATGGAATGCAGAAAATTTACCGCCAGTGGGTGATAAAACAAAATTAGGTCCTTATGCAATGGCTATTCTTCAACGCAAAGCACCAAACCTAGACGAAGAAGTTACAAGCTCGACCCCAGTCAGTAGCTTTATTAACCCAATGTATTATTAAAAAATCTATAAATCTCGGGGTTTCTTAATAAAACCTTAAGGTTTCTTCGTTAGAATCTTGGGCCAGTTGTTTTGTTTTAGAGATAAGTTCAAATGAAAAATCCAATGATAGAAAAGCTTTACGGACAAATTGCAAAAATCAAAAAAAATCTAGGCGATGCTAGTCAAGAAAACCGTTTTTTACAGCAGATATATTTTGATTTGGCGCAAGCGTTAGTCGACGAAGTAAATCAATACCAGAATCTTATGGCGCTTTATTGTCTCGCTGAGTTGTATGAACATGGCAACGGAGTTGAACAAAATTCCAGCATGGCATTTGATTACTATCACTGCGCAGCACAAAATAATCAGGTCGATGCTATTTATCGTCTTGGTCGTGCGTATGAAATGGGTGATCCTAATCTTGGTGTATCTCAAAATAAACAGCTAGCACAAGATTGTTTTATTAACGCTGCCAATTTGGGGCATAAAAAAACGCAGCACTATATTTTTAATAAATTAGTTCCAGAGATGTCTGATGAAGGGTTTGAAGCATTAGCTCGCGACATTAGAGAGAAAAAAGCAATGCAACTACTTTCAACAATGGAAAATATGAAGGATATAGACCATTTGGGTGTTCGTTATCATGTGATAATGGGTTTGCAAAATCCAACAAAGACTCGCGCATTTATATTAGAAGCACCTAACACATTTGTTGAATATTTTTCACGTGATTCATTGCTTTCTAATGAAGAAAAAGAGAGTTGCAGAAAACAAATGATCGATTGTTTTGGATTGTCTTCCAGATCTCGGTCTCCATGGGACGCAGAAAATATACCGCTTGGTAATAAAGAGATGTTAAGTGATTACGCGAAGCTTGTTCTTCAAAGCAGAGCGCCAGATGAAGAAATTATAAACTTGGCTTCAGTTAATGATTTTAGAAATATGCTTTAGAGATGACTTCCAATGAATAATTCAATGATAGCAGGCCTTTATAAAGAAATTGAAAGTATCGAAGAAAGTCTAAAGGAGCGTAGTGCTACTGAAGGAATATATTGTTTTTTAGCACAGAAATATATTACTTTAGCTCGCGCATTAGAAAACCGCCAGACAATCAGTGAGCAAGATCGCATTGAAATTAATCGATGTTATAAAAAGGCTTTCCAATTAAGTCTAACAGATGTAGCCGAATACGATAATCTTGAATCACTCTATGGTCTTGCCAAATTGTATGAAAATGGCAACGGCGTTGAAAAAAATCCTACAGTAGCTCTTGCTTGCTATACCAAAGCAGCCGAATTAGGACACGAAGAAGCACAACGCTATCTTGAATACTTAAGCGCAAGCAGCCCAAGAAATCTTAGAAGATAATCTCTTTAAATCGCTTTCTAAAACGTGCCCTCGCCATCTAAGTTCTAGCATCGTTGCTTTCCTTGAATCGACTTTTAGCATAAAAATATGCAGTAACTGCCATGATCAAAATGACGATAAACAAAGATGGCATCATTAAGGGAACTTTGCTTGGCAAGAGTGTCAAAATAAAAATAGCCGCAAGCGTAATAGATAATGTGATGAAACCCATGATGGCAGAACCAGTTGCTTTATCTTCGTAATCCACTAACGCCATGACTGATGCACTGCTGTAGGTCATGGGTAATCCCATCATAATAAAGAAAATGGGCGCCATTAAACTAAATGCATTTACCCAGTGACAAGCAAAACAAATAAACATAAATAAGCTGCCAACGATAATGCTGCTATAGCCAAGTCCCATCACTTGATAAGCAGATAATTGTTTGCTTAAACGCCCCGCTGATAATGCACCAATAAATTGACCACAATAAGGAATGAGTAACAGCATGCCGTAATTTGCTGGTGTTAAACCAATTTCATCAATACCGATAAAAGGTCCGCCACTGGCAATGATATAAACAAATGCCGACATGAGCCCAAAAATAATGGAAAATAATACTAATCGCCAGGCGCTAAATGCATGATAAAAACTGTGCAGCAATGGTTTAAGATTTAATGCCCGAGGATTTTTCTGTTGCAACGTTTCAGGTAAGCGTGTGCTAATTACTAAAACGACAATACCGTATATAAAATAAAAATAGAAGCAATAAATCCAATGGAAATGCGTGGTAATTAATCCGCCTAAGGCAATCGCCAAGGCGGGCATGAAGGCATAAGATAAAATGCTATAACTTACGATGGGTCGTGCTTGTTCGGGATAATAAAAATCATTAATAATCGTGAAACTAATCACCATCCCGACGCTTGAGCCAAGCGCCATCAGAAAACGCCCGAAAAAAACAATTTCAATTTGATGAAGATAAATGCCCGCTAAACAAACAAGACAGCTAAGCAAATATAAGCTCATGCCTAAATAAGTGGCGATTTTGCGACCAAATCGATTAGCGACAGGCGAATAAATAAGCTGCCCTAATGCATAACCTACAACGAAAATAGTAATCAACTGTTGCGTGTATCCATTGGATACATTAAAAAAATGTCGCATAGCGGGCAACGCCGGACTAATTAATACCGCGGCAACTGATGGAAAACCGATCAGTAAAATTAAGCAAAGTAAATGGGGTTTTTTGGTATCAAGTCTGTATTGCATTTGAATTATCCTTTTTTATTAATGTGATTTGCCGACGCCTGATCCGCAGGATAAATAAGCATTTCAGCAATAGCCACATGCGCTGGTCGTGTGGTGCAATAAATAATGGCATCAGCAATATCGTTCGCGACCAATGGTGTAAACGTCGAATAAAAATCATCTGAACGCTTTTTGTCTTTCCAGCGCACTTCGCTAAATTCGGTATGCACAGCACCTGGATCAATTTCAGTAACTTTTACTGCTGTGCCTAATAAATCAATACGCATGGAACGACTAATGGCTTTCACCGCATGTTTCGTTGCGCTATAAACATTGCCATTTAAATAACAATCATGCCCCGCCACTGAACCAATATTCACAATATGCCCATGATTGCGTTTTACCATGCCCGCTAAAATAGGATGAGTGACATATAACAAACCATGAACATTGGTGTTTAACATGATGTCCCAATTTTCAATTTGCCCATCTTGAATTTTATCTGTGGCCAATGCAAGACCCGCGTTATTAATTAAAATATCAATCGCTTGCCAATTTTTTGGTAGTTCAGTAATTGTTTTGGCGACTTCTTGTTTATTTTGAACATCAAATTGAATAGGCAACACATCAATTTTATATTGATCTTTTAATGCTTCGGATAATGTATGGATTTTATCAATACGTCGTGCCGTTAAAATAAGATTCGCGCCCTCTTTTGCAAAATATTCAGCGCATGCTTTACCAATGCCGCTGGAAGCACCGGTGATAAATACGATTTTATTTTTCAGTGTGGTCATGGAGCGATTCCTCGTTTTTACGTTTTACATAAAGTGTTCTGGTGACGGTGGCAACGACTTCACCTTGTTCATTAAAGATATCTACGGATCTGTCAAAAATATATTTTTCATTATTGTCTGCTTGATGTTTCACGGCGTCGATTTCTTCGGGTGAAAATGTAAATGTGGCGGATAATTTTCCACGCCCTGGTTTTTTAAATTGAATTTGTGCGGCTTTATCCCAAACAATGTAATCTTTTCCTAAATTTTGAATAAGAATTAACATATAGAAAGGATCAGTCATGGCAAACATAGAGCCGCCAAAGTGTGTGCCGACATAATTGGTATTATACCAACGTAATTTCAATACCACTTTGACTTCACGAAAATCGCTTGATATCGAAAGTATCTTGATACCTGCACCTAAAAAAGGCGGCCATAAATTTATGCCGATGCGAAGTGTATTCGATGATTTAGCTAACCATTTTTTAATCATTTTAGCCATGGGCATTTTTCTCCATCGATCCAAACACCCATTCGATACCTAACTCAGTTGCCCATAAACAATCGCCTAAATCATAATGCCACCATTCTTCGGCATAATTAACAAAGCCTACTTTTTTCATGAGGTTAAATAATACGCGACGATTGCGTTGAATTTCTTGCCACTCTTTTTGAGTAAATCCATGTTCAGCATTAAATGGCGCTTCAAAAAAATGAGTGCTTGATATTTCACTTACTTCATCAAAGGCCGTGCCAAAATTGCACATTTTGTCTGATTGTATTTCATAAATGGCTAAATCAATTGCACCACCTGAATTGTGCGGCGGAATGGCAAAACGGCTGGGCTCATTGGGATGCGCAGCATATCTTTTTGCTTCAGTCATGAGTTGTTCATGATTCCATGTTGGATGCTGTTTTTTGACGTCGTCATAGATAAGATTAAATAAACTCGTTTGTGTCTCAATGGTTCTAAACGCATCGAAAATCATTAATCCATAATTAGGTAAAAGATGATTAGCGACTTTTTGCAGTTGTTCTAGAACAAAACGCCGCGTGTACATATCAGCGTTTGTTCCTTCGTGACCTGCTTCATAATAGGTGTGCGCTGGAAAAATATTGTCTGCTTTTTTGATCAGACAACGATCAGATCCAGCGCGCATTTGTTTCAATGCGTTAGACGATGGCTTCTCGTATTCGGCATTAATGGGAAAATTAAATATGTCGTTCAATGCGTATATCCTTGCTCAAATGTATTAAGTTGCGCTTCTAATTTCCATTGCATCTGTGCTTTTTTGCTGCTATTTAAAAATTGCTGGCAAGCGGCCGATGGTTTCGCTGAGCCAATAATATTGTTTGCGCACGCGCTCACAGGCACCGCATTTAAATTATTCGACCAAATACTTGCGCCAGGAATATAGCTATAGCTAATACTGTTGCGTGCAAATTGTTTTAATATGGGATAAGAAAAATGATACGTTTCTACCGCGCGTTTATATTCATTGGTCAAATCCGTGCGCAACACACCATCATCATCAGTGGCTAATACAACAGGCACGTGATTTTTCAAAAATAATTCGATGGGTTGTGCTTTGCCTACGACGCTTAAAATATCCGCGTTACTCGTTAAACATTCTTCCACTAAAATTTGCTTTTGTGCCATTTCATTTAATAATTGCTGCGAATTTTTTTCATAAGCAATATCAACGCCATGACCAATACGCGAAGCGCCGGCGATATTCACTGCCTCGCGCACGTGAAATGTCATATCTTTGGGTGGTGTCGTGCCAGGTGCGAGTTCGCCGGCATGCAAATCAATTTCTACATTAGGATAAAGTTTATGAAAATATTGAAAAATACGCATATGCAATGTGTAATCACGCAAGGCATAAAAACCATCTTCGGCTAAAACAATATTTACCGCGCGTACTAATTGAGGATCACGATGAGCAATTTCGAATGCCGCTTGCGTTTGTGCAAATACTTCTGCAGGTGGCATATCGCGTAGCACAGCAAACTGATAAAGCATTTTTGTTTGGCAACCAGGATCTGCTTGAGAGGTGCCACAACGCATTAATTTCATCGCACTTGCCTGCATAGCATTGATATTTTTTACACCTAAGTTAACAACATTATTCATACCCAAAGCGTTTAATTTTTCACGCATGATGTCGAAATTATTATTCCACCCTGCTTCATCACCTAAACGACTGGCGAAATCTTCGCCATTGGCATGCACTAAATGAATCATAAACGGTGCCAAGATAGGTTCTAGATAATCAACATGTTCGCGTGCTGCACGATTGGCAATTTCTTGAATAATGTCTGGCGCGCTATTATTAACGATATTTTGTACGCGCAAAAATGTGTGGAAAAAGTGTGTGAGATAGGATTGCGTTCCGCCTTGGTAATTTTCCATTGACCATGCATCAATGACTTTATTATAAAGCCCTGGGTTTTTGTGAATATTTTTTAATTGATATTCAGCGGGACAGTTTTTTTCTTTAATGGCGTTAAATGTTTTAGGGTCAATGCAGTAGCCTTCTTTTGCGCCATAAGTGACTAAATTTTCGGCGTAAGTAGCGCCATCTAAGTGAATATGGATATCGCCGCCTTTAGGCATTTTGTGTAAAAACATTTGTAATTGCTCGGGACTGTTTTTGATCGAATTAAAATAAGCAGCGGTTTTTTCAGTGGCGGATGATTCAGCAAAAGCGGTAGTAGTAAAGAAAATAGCGGCAATAAGGCAGGTTTTGTATATTGTTTTAGCATGCATTGAAGTAGTCTCTCCCGTTGGTCGTATAAAAGAAATGTGCTAGCATGGCGCACTTTAATTTATTGGACTTCAAAATGCACGTCTTTGGTCAATTTCCGCAAACGCGCCTGCGACGCTTGCGTTACAACTCTCAAGTGAGAAATCTTGTTCAAGAAACGTATCTTCACCTCGATCAGTTGATTTTGCCTTTGTTTATCCGTCATGGAGCAAATATTAAAAATCCAATAGCCTCTATGCCAGGCCATTTTCAATGGAGTGTCGATAGGCTTCCCGAAGAAATTGCAGCGCTCAATAAATTAGGCATCAAAAATATTATTTTATTCGGCATTCCTGAACACAAAGATCCTTTAGGTAAAGATTCTTATTCAGACAATGGCATTATTCAAACGGCTATTAAAGCTATAAAAAAAATATCTCCTACGATGTTGGTGATGACTGACGTTTGTTTTTGTGAATACGCTGATCATGGTCATTGTGGTGTTATTAATTCAGCGAACGATGTCGATAACGATAAAACGCTGGAATTGTTAGCCAAACAAGCGGTGAGTCACGCTAAAGCTGGCGCAGATATTATTGCACCCAGTGGCATGATTGATGGCGCAGTAAAAGCAATTCGTATGGCATTAGACAAAGCTGATTTCATCCATATTCCCATTTTAAGTTACGCCGTGAAATATGCTTCAGGCATGTACGGGCCATTTCGTGATGCGGCAGAAGGCGCGCCAAAATTTGGTGACCGTCGTACGCATCAAATGAATTTCGCCAATAGTGATGAAGCATTGCACGAGTGTGCGCTCGATATTCAAGAAGGCGCTGATATGTTGATGGTTAAACCCGCGCATACGTATTTAGATATTATTTATCGCGTCAAACAAACTTACCCCGCGCTGCCGTTGGGTGCGTATCACCCCAGCGGTGAATTTGCGATGATTAAAGCAGCGGCAGAAAAAGGTTGGATTGATGAAAAACGCGCAGTGCTTGAAGTATTAACATCGATTCATCGTGCTGGCGCTGATTTTATTATTACTTATTTTGTGAAAGATGTTGCCAATTTTGTCATGCCGCACTTGTTGCGGCATCCGGAAAATGTTTGATTTTCACCAGACCCCGCAATAAATGCGGGGTGACAAATTAATTATGAATAAATACTACCACCAGTTAATGGTTCAGGCACGCCGGTTGTTGCAGGAATGCTCAGTGGTAATTTCAAAATACTCCGCACAGCAAGCCAGGCAAATATTTGTGCTTCAAAAGACGCATTGTTCCAGCTAGTTTCACTGAGTGTTAACCCCAGGCGGGTTTCTAATTCTTTTTTAATCACGGGATTATGCGAACCGCCGCCAAGCAATACCCAATGTTTTGCATGATAACTTTTGTCTACAAGATGGATGCTTTGTGCAATGCAATCTGCGGTGAATGCTTCTAGTATTGCGCAACCATCTTCAATTGATAAATTATTTATTTCAGCAATTAAATCAAAATCATTAATATCAAATGATTTCGGTGGTTTTTTTTGTAAATAAACATAATAAGTTTGGCGTAGTTTCTCTAAAGCTGTTTTATTTATTGTGCCGCGTAATCCGTATTGCCCATCATAATCCATCGTTTCTTTGTTCTGTGTTTTTTGTTTAACGAATCGATCAATTAATCCATTGCCAGGACCTGTATCAAATCCTAAAAGATCATTAAATGTGGGCCCTTTAATGAAAGATACATTGGCAATGCCGCCGCAATTAACTATCGCTAAAGGAATTTTGTGATCGCGAATCGCTAATGCTTGATGATACAGTGGCGCAAATGGTGCGCCCTGCCCGCCTGCTGCAATGTCATTTTTGCGAAAATCAGTGACGGTGGTAATACCTAATTTTTTGGCTAACCATTGCCCATCGCCTATTTGCACTGTAATTTTTTCATGTGGTGCGTGATACAACGTTTGACCGTGATAGCCAATGCAATCAATTTGTTTTGGAGTTAGTTTTAATTGATGAATTAATTCAGCAATGGCTTGATAATGTAATTCAGTAGAACGTTGTATGACAGTATGCGCTGTTTGATCAAGGTTGCCTTTGGCGGCTTTTGTTATTTTTTCTAATTGTTTAAGTTCGTGATGAAATTCAGGCGAGTATTTTAGTGAGTAATAACCAATTTCTTGAATCTGATTTTTACCATCCGTTTTTAATGCGCTCACATCAATGCCATCCATCGATGTGCCGCTCATGGTGCCAATAGAAATAAATTCTTTATTGTTCATTGGCGTACCTTTTTTAGTGCCAACGCTTTCTTCTCAATCCAAAACCATGATGTCATGGCAAGCAATAATGTTATTGGCAGCGCACATAAAAATAACATAAAAGGATTAGATAAATGAAAAAAATGCATTAACGTTTGTTGTACGGGAAATGCATAAATATAAACGCCATAGGAAAAATCGCCATAACGCGTTAATCGATTAAAATGAATTTTTTGCTGATAGGTGAGCAATAAAATGCCATACGTAAGCGTTATATAGAACATGGTTGAATATAAAAAAGTATGTGAAAAAATAAAGCAACTTATCACAAGAGCAATAGCAGTAAATAAATTAAGTGTAATTACTTTGCGACAGAGATATGCAATAGCACCCAGGATAAAACATCCCTCCGGTATAATAGCTGGATATAACAAGGCTCGAAGTTTTGGATCAGCGCTGACAACTGTTGGCAAATAATGAAGTGTGAATATGAAAAATAACGTCGTTAATAAAATGCTGGCAAGCAATGATTTTTTTAATAAGCGAGTTATACCAAGAAATGCAACCATCAGATACATGCTAAATTCTATGGGTAAAGTCCATAGCGATCCATTAACTGCTGTTGGATAGCTATTATGCAAAAACACGCCTGGCAGAGCATAAATAGGATATAAAATACTATTATAAAAAATATATGTATATGTTTCATGGTTTGTAAAATAAGCTTTCAGCGATAAACTGGTGACAATGGGGCCAACGATTAGCGCCGCAAATAATACAGCAATGATCAAAGCAGGAAAAATACGCAGAACACGTGCGCGTAAATAGACAAGTAGGTCATGACGTTGGCAATAACTTCGTGTAATTAAAAATCCACTGATAATAAAAAAACACGAAACAGCTAATCCTCCAAATGTGGTTAAGCCGTGGCTAAATACAGCCAAGGGTTCGTAGGTTTTCCCCGTAAGCGGATAGCTATGAGAAAAGATGACAGCTATGGCCGCCATTAAACGAATAAAATCAAAATTATTGTTTTTTGTTTCGGCGCATACGGCTAGCTGTTTGGATTTGATCATCTATCTTGCTCCGTTGCACAATTCACCAACCATTTTCGAATTAACTTTTCTTCTGCAGGTTTTAAATTTTTTAGCATATCAGCTTCAATAACTTTAACGAGGCGTCGACATTGCTCTATTCTTTTTTTGCCCAGCGCCGTTACCGATACTTCCAATACGCGGCCATGTACTTTGTGCGGTGTTCGCGTCACTAATTTAGCTTTCTCAAGATTGATAATAATTAAATTAACCGCTTGTGGTGAGAGCATGCAAATGCGCGCAATATCTGCAGCGTGAGAAGCTAAGCAAAGTCCAATGGCTTTTAATACGGCAAACTGTGGGTGTGTCATCGGTAGTTCACGTAACGCACGATCAATGCGTAGTCGAGTGATGTGCGCGGCTTGGCGTAAAAGATAGCCAATTTTTCCTTCAACACCACGATACCCTTCACCCGGTTGTGTTATTTTCATAAAGTTCCTCGCCGACTATATTGACAATACATTGATATTATATCAACATGTTGCCATGAAAACTCAACAGCATTATTTAATCGCTATTATCGCTTTGCTCATTATTCCTATTTCAGGAATCAGCACTGATATTTATGTGCCTTCGTTGCCCGCGGTGGCCCACTTCTTTCACGCGGATAAAGCGCTAGTTCAATTAACCATTACCGCCTACATGATTGGTTTTGGTGCCATGCAATTATTTTCGGGAAGCTTATCAGATAGCATTGGGCGAAAGAAACCCTTTATTGTTTCGATGATCATCTATATTGCGGCAACGTTTTTAGTCACCCTATCGACAAGTATTTACCAGTTATTGTTATTGCGCTTTATTCAAGGATTGATGGTCGGTTGTTTCAATGTTCCGATGCGTGCGTTAATCGCGGATTTATTTGAAGGTAAAGCATTTTATAAAATGATGGGTTACATGACGATGGCTTGGTCCATTGGCCCGGTGATTGCGCCAGCGATAGGCGGTTATTTACAGCATTATTTTAATTGGCACGCACCTTTTTATTTTTTAATGGGTTATGGATTAATTTTTCTAGTGTTAAACATCTTGTTTGTGCCCGAAACATTAAAACAAACCAAACCTTTCCAAATTACTAAAATATTTGAACGCTATAGCGAAGTGTTATTACATAAAGAATATATCGCTTGTTTGCTTTGCTCTGGCGCGCTGCTTTCCTTGCTTATTTTATTTAGCGTGGTGAATTCATTTTTTATACAAAGCGTATTGCATTACTCAGTGATTGATTTTGGACATATTGCATTGCTCATGGGGTTCGCTTGGTTTTTAGGTAACACGACACATCGTTTAACGATTCATTATTCGATGCAAAATAAAGTAAAACTTTGTTTTTGGTTAATGTTGCTCGATGTTTTGTTGATGTTAGTGATGGCCTGTATTTGGCCTACGAGTATTTATAATATTGTGATCACGACATTTGTACTATTATATTTAGGCGGCATCGTATTTCCTAATTACTTTGCCAAGACAGTGGCTTTATTTCCACATATGGCTGGAATAGCCAGCGCATTATCTGGTGCTTTCAGTGTCTTAATTGCAAGCGTTATCTCAGCGCTTGCTGCTTTATTAAGATCCAACACGCAAATTCCACTTGCACTTACCTATTTGGGGATTAGTATTGTATGTTTGCTAATCTTTTATTGGGAACAAATAGGAAAAACAAGTTCATGCAAAACGTAAAGCTTACGCCGTTTATATTTGGCATATTGGTATTGATGGGTTCTTTAGGTCAATTCGCTGCGGATATTTACGCCCCTTCTCTTCCAGCAATCAGCAAAGCATTTGCTGTGAGCAGTGCTGAAGTGCAAATTACCATGTCTGTTTTTATGTTGGCATTTGCTATTTCACAATTATTTTATGGTCCATGGTCTGATAAAGTCGGGCGACGCAAACCGGTATTAAATGGCATTTTGTTAGCGCTTGTAGGAAGTATTGCTTGTTTGTTGGCACCCAACATTTACGTATTAATGGCTGGGCGCTTTTTGCAAGGGTTAGGCGCTGGTGTCACATTGTGTTTAGGTCGCGTGATCCTGCGCGATATTATGTCTGGCACGCAGCTTGCTAAATTCGGTTCATTTTTTAATATTATTTTTTCAACGGTCGTTGCTATTGCGCCAATGCTTGGCGGGTACTTGCAAGATTATTTTGATTGGCGCGCATCATTTATTTTTTTATTACTCTATGGAATATGCCTATTTATTATTATTTGGCGTGCGTTTCCTGAAACACATTTTAATTTAAATCCCCTAGCCACTAAAGTTAGTGAAATGACTAAAAATTATCTTATCTTGTTAAAGTGTAGAACATTTATTGGTTATGTGATTTCTTCAAGCTGCGCCTATAGCGGTTTAGTTTGTTACATGACGGTGGCGAGTTTCTTATTGCAACGTGTGGTAGGTTTAACCGCATCGCAATTTGGTTGGTTATCGTTTGTCACCGCCGCCGCTGTTTCATCCACTGCCTTTATTAATAGTCGATTGGTGGCGAAAAAAGGCATTAATTACATGGTTAATCTGGGCAATTTATTGATGTTGCTTTCGGGTATAACTATGTTGACGCTTGCCCTGTTTGGTTTAATTAATGTATGGGTCATCATGATTCCGATGGTATTTTTTAGCATGGGTTGTGGTTGCACATTTGCTAATGCATTTGCCGGTGCTTTTCACCCTTTCCCGCATATGGCAGGAAGTGCAGGCGCGTTATATGGATGCTTGCAAATTTTAGGCACATCATTAGCCATAGGTATTATCGCGCTTGCGCATACATCGAATCAGTTGCCATTGGCGATTATGTTATTTTCATTAGGATTAATTTCACGATTGTCTATGCGCTATTTGGTGGGGAATGCGTAATATGATGAAAACCATTTTATGTTATGGCGATTCACATGTATGGGGTTTTATTCCAGGCAGTTTCGATGCCAATACAGGTTTGTCTAAGCGTCATCCGAGAAACAAACGCTGGACTGGTGTGCTGCAAGAATTACTTGGCAATAATTATTATGTTATTGAAGAAGGTATTAATGGTCGCACAACAGATTTAGATGAAATCACTCCCGGGCGACCTAATCGCAATGGCTTCGCGTTATTATCCGCGGCGTTTGATGCGCACTACCCCGTGGATCTTGTTATTTTTATGTTGGGCAGCAACGATACCAAAATACAATTTAATCGCGCAGTTAATGAAACAAAAGAAGCGATGAGAAAATTAATTCATTTTACTAAAACATCTGCATTGCATCAGCCAAAAATATTATTAATTGCCGCACCACCTATTATCAAAATAGCAACACTACATCCTCAGTTAACAGATGAATCTGTTGAAAAATCAACAATGCTTGGCGCGCTTTATCAAACATTAGCGAAAGAAGAAAATTGTGCTTACTTAGATGCTTCTCAGATTGTGACAGCGAGCGAATTAGATGGTGTTCATTTTGATGAACAACAATGTACATTGTTAGCGCAAGCTGTGGCGGAAATGGTGAAGAAGATAATTTAGTCCGGGATTCATTTGAGACAATTGTCATTGCGAGACGACAAAGCCGAAGGCGAAGTCGGCGTGGCAATCCAGTATCTTTTGTTTATGCGCTGCATCCTATCAATTTCTTCTTATTGGCCGTTTTCTCCAAGGTATAGGAATAGCCGCGTCCGCAATTCTCAGTTTTTTAATTATTGCTGATGCTTATTCCCTTAAGAAGCAACAATACTTTATGGCAATGTTGAATGGATCAATGAATGCTACTGCCGCTTTTGCTCCCGTCATTGGAAGTTATGTAACACTGTATTTTCATTGGCAAGGTAATTTTATGGTGCTTTTATTTCTAGGGCTAACAGCGTTAGTAATGATGGCGTTTTTTATTCCCGCGCATAAACCACCTGAACATAAAGAAACTCTTTCGTTGCGCGGATATATTCCGCTATTTCAATCAAAACCTTTAATGCTTCTCATCACCTAGCTATACATGAAAGATTTGGGCGTGAGTCTCTCGTACTTTGATTATTATCAGGGTGTATTGGCTTTGGCATTTGCGCTTGGAAGTATAGGCTTTGGTTTGATCATCAAAAAATACGATCATCAGAAGAAAATGCTATATATTTCAAATCAAATTTTCGTTGCCGCTTTAATTGGCATTGCGTTAACGGCTTTTCTGGATAATTCTAATCCATTATTTATTACTCTCGCATTGCTTCTTTTTGTGATAGGTCAGATTATCCCAAGCGCAATACTTTATCCCCTCTGTTTAAATTTTATGCCGCAAGCAAAAGCGCGAGTATCCGCCATTATTCAGGGCGCCCGTCTTATCTTCTCAGCGCTTAGTCTTCAGCTTGCCGGATATTATTATCAAGGAACGTTTCGAAATATTGGAATTATTCTCATTGGCTTCATTTTCCTTGCGATTGTTACTTTGTTGTTGGTCATAAAAAATCGTGACCTCGTAAAGCAGATGAGTTAAGTTACAACATAACCTATGAAGGAGACCGAGCGTGTTTGAGTTAAAATATAATATAAATGATTTTTTAGTTTTTCCTATCGATTCACGAAAAATATCTATGGCAGATGAGTGTCTTAAAAAGTCTATCAAGGGTTATCTTCTGTTTTATTTCAAGAGAATCCTTGAAAATGCTTCTTCGACTAGTTCGATCGTTTGCGCTGAAAGAGGATTAACAGGTTTTTTTAATGAACAACTTAAGACAGTCCAAGAAAATAATGCGGATGAATTAGTTAAATTTACTTTTGCAACATATGTGGTTTTATCTTTGTTTGAATTATGTGTTGCGCAAAATAAAATAAACGCAACATCACTTCATGGTCTTGCTAGTACTTTGTGTGGCATACATGACTTTCTATGTCATGAGATCAAGCTTGATAACTTTAATGAGTTGTTGAAGAAAATAGCAACAGATATTCAGATAGATGTTTCATCTTTACAAAAATATATAGGATCTTTTTCTGAAGAAAATAGCAATTTATTGCTGAAGAAACATACGGTAAGTTGCAACCCAGATACTCGTCATGGGAATAAATATTTCCCCTATGAGCCATTAATTAATAACATAAATGACCTTATGGGATGTTTAGCTATCCAACAACATCAAGCCAAGCTCAATGCTATATTGGCTGAAAAATCAGCCGCTCGATGTTGTTTATTACCGTTAATAAGACGATCTACTGTATCGAAATTGAATTTTATTGAGTACAAGCCAAATGAGCAAACGCCTATTAATTCTGGTGCGCCTGGGCCCGGAGTTATTAATTAATGCAGCTAAGTTAACTAACTCCATAAAGCATTTGAGCGCGGGCAATGTCTATTTTATTATTTTGAGGTATTTCTAAGAAATATTTCATTTGCCATTGTTGCGTTTTTTGCGCTTGTCGATTCAATGTTTTATCCCATGATGGATAAACACGTATCGCACGTTTTCCACCTTTCCCTTTTGTCGACAATACACCCTGCTCACATAAAACCGATTTTGGAAATACAAATTGTCCAAAGTGATTGTTTTGGCGAGTGCTAATAACAAAGAAATCGATTGGATCAGAAATATCATATGGTTGGATGGGTCCATTTCCGATACGTTTCCACAACGTCACGAATTGCCCAACTTTTGTTGGCGTAATTTTAGCGATACGAAATTTAATAGAAAGATCATTCAATTCAAATGTGCAAGCGCCATACTCAGCACTTTCTGCTTCCATGACTGGTTGAGAGCATTTGAAATGACAAGGATGATAGATAAGATCTTTTGTCGCAAGAAAATCATGATGAGTTGAGTCAGCAAAATTCTTAATATGCGCCATGATTGTTATAATCTACCGAGGTGGATAAGCGGCCACAGCTGCTTGAATTTGTTGTCTTTTGCCAAGATCTCTATACCACCGCATAAGATTTGGGAATTTGTTTTCATCTATCGTGCTCGCATAGAAGGTTTGATATCCATAGATCCATGGCCAAATAGCCATATCTGCTATTGTATAAGTTTCCCCGCTAATAAATTCATGTTTGATAAATTGCTTTTCCATAACACCCATTAGGCGCTCACTCTCTTCTGAATAACGTTTTTTTGCGTAGGGTACATCTTCTGGAGCAAAGCGATGAAAATGTCCATATTGACCAAACATAGGGCCGATATGCGCTACTTGAAAATAACACCACTGCAAGACCATGAATTTCTCTTTGATTTCTTGTGGCAAAAATTGTTGATGCTTTTCTGCTAAATATTCTAGGATAGCGACGCTCTCGAGTAAATTAAGATCATTTTGACTGTCATGTAAAACAGGTATTTTATTGTTCGGTGATATTTTTAAAAATTCAGGGTCGAATTGTTCCCCTTTTAATATATTGATAATTTTAATTTGGTAAGGGACATTTAATTCTTCAAGCATAATTGTAGGCTTTAAGCCATTGGGAGTGCCAAACGAGTATAGTGTGTACATAACTATCCTTAATTAAAATATTTGTAAATAATATCAGTAATTTCTTGAATATTTTCAGCTTGCTGAACATCATTCACAAATTCAGTGCATCGCGTAATATGTTGTCCATAATATTTAGCGAGCTTTCTGGTTTGCAAAACAGCAAGCTTTTCATTTTCGGCTATTTTAATACGCTCGATATGCGTGATAAAAATAGTACCTATTTCTGGCAATGTAGGTGCTGACGTTGGCGATGTCAATTGTGCAAATAACCACGGTTGCCCTACGCTTGCTCGCGCAATCATTACACCGGCGCAATGTGTTTTTTCAAATAATTGATTTAAGCTTTCGCGATTGTCCACATCGCCATTGGCAAAAACCGGCACCGTAGAAAGTTTAACAATATGGGCAATCGCTTCGATTTGGCTTGGCACATCATAACGTTGTGTCCAATGTCTACCATGCACTGTAATAAAATCTACACCCGCACGAATGGCGGCATCTACGACTTCTTTATCATCATGATCATTGATAGGCGTGGATACGCGAATTTTGACTGACACGGCAGCATCCGTATTTTGTTTAATGGCAGAGACTAATGCAAATAATTGTTCAGGATTCGTGAGTAATTTAGAGCCGCAATTTTTGCGCCGAATTTTGTTCACAGGACAACCACAATTTAAATCAATAATGTCAGCGCCTGCTTCGTTTACAATTTCCGTTGCTTTGGCAAGATGCTCTGGATTATTGCCTGACAGTTGATAAGACAATAGTTTTTCTGTGGGATCTTTATATAAATAACGTTGTGGTTTATTTTTACGATGGACTAAATCGTGTGCCGAAATCATTTCAGTCGTGCAAAATCCAGGATTGCTGTACTCCCAAATTAATGTGCGAAATGCAGCGCAGCTATATCCTGCCAACGGACCTTGTACAAGATTTGATGCGAGCTTTAATTTTCCAAGTTGGATGGGTTTAATAAAGGTATTCATTTTTGTGGCGGTAAAAATCCCACTAACAAAGGAATAGGCGTCACATTTTTACCCACACGATGCCAATAAAAATATTGCACCGGCAAAATAATTAAATGCGGATAATGTTTTAATACTTGCGCGGGAAATTTTGTGCCATTGTCAGTATTCGGATGACCACCAAATACGGTGGTTCCATAATAATTATCTTGTACAAATACCGCGCCATATTTTTTCATTTTTTCTACATTAATCCAAGGGCTGAATGTATCGTTCCATTCGGCATAAACAGATGGATGATCTTTAGAATAAAATGCCACATACCCTGCGACATAGCGACTGCCTGCCACATATTTAAGCGGTTTATGATAACGCGCTTGCCATTCACGAGTTACCGTATTAGCAATTTCTTGCGCAGGATAATTATCAGAATGTTTTGTATGCTTTTGTAAAAATAATCCTGCCGGATAGGCAATGGCCCACAAAAACATCACGGCAAAAATAATTTTTACAAAACGATTAAATGTTTTTTCAGTGAGCACTGGTTGTATTAAAGCAACTAACACAATGCCCCATAAGCTAACCAAAGGCACGCCCCATTCATTATATAAACGCCAACCCAAAATAGCGGACAATATAATTGTGAGCAAATAGGGGCCAAAGGCCATGGCAAATAAAAATTGTTGATCGTATGTGGATAGTTTAATTTTATTTTTCAATGCTTGAATTGCCGCTTTTGCGGGAATGACAGTGAGTAATAATACGGGCAATGCTAAAACATTAGCGATTTGGGCAAAGGCAAAATTAAAGGGATAATAAAGATGTTGCGTGACCCAAGCGACGTGAGTGTTGTCAGAACGATGCAAGGCATAATCAACCGTAATAAAGTTGTTATGAAATAACCAAATAACATGCGGAAGAATCACGGCGATAAAACTCATCAGCGCAAGATAAAAACCCGATTTTTTTAAACTGTCGCGCCCTTCTTTTTTCGCCAATAAAAACCCTAGCATGATCACCATGGGAAAAACGGTATAGTATTTTGCCATCATGGCTAAGCCTGAAACGATACCAACACCTAACCAATCACGAAGACGTTGGTCTTTCAATGCTTGATAAAAAAATAAAAACATCAATGGCCATAGGCCTAATTCAATTAGATTATCATTAAATGTTGGCGGGACTAACGTGTAATTAATACAACCTTCTAATAACAAGACAGCAATTAATGCGCAGGCAGGCGTTAAAAACTTTTGCGCTAATTTCCAAACCGACCAAAAACTAGTGATTACAAAAAGTTGACTGATGAAATAAATACCGATGCCTGATGTTCCGCCAATCACCCAACCTAAACGCGTGAGCCACGCATTCATCCATGGATTTTTATCGTAACCCCATTCTAGATGCATTCCCCACATCGCACCTTCAATGGTGTCGTGCGGTAGTGCGTAACGAAAAATTGTTGGCAATGCAATCCAAAGGATGGCTTGAATAATGGCGAAGGACCAAAAGATTTTACGATAATTCATGCAATATCATCCTGGGCGAATGTAGGGGCACGATGCATCGTGCCCTTACTCATTTAATAATCTCTGCAATTCCTCTGGCGAATTGTGGAAGATATTCGCTAAAGAAAAAATAACGGCACTGAAAATCGCAATGATAGCGAAATCCAATCCGAAAGGAATAATATGTTTGCCACCACCAAAATCACCCAAGTACGAAATAACCGCTAAGCCAATAAAATAAGGGATTAGCCAAAACAACGAATTTAATTGTAAGGGCAATTGTTTGGCTTTTTGCTGCGCACGAAAAAAAGGAAAGACCAAATAACCAGCAAGAGTGGCTAATAAAATACGCCACACCGCATCCCACCCTGTCCAATAAACAATTAGATTACAAAAATAAAAAGCAAAGAATGAAACTAAATACGCCGCCGGTAAACGAAATGGTCGATGTTGATGCGGTATAATTTTACGCAATGCCGTTAATGACAATGGCCCGACCGCATAAGAAATAATAATGGCGGAAACTAAAAAGTTGACCATTTCGCGCCAACCAGGAAACGGAAAAAGTAATAACAGACCAATAGCGAAATTAAGAAAAATGGCATTCATTGGAACGCCTTTTTTATTTAGTTTCAACATAGCTTGCGGCATATACCCATTTTGACTCATCGCATAATTCATGCGCGCTGTGGCAGTGGTGTATGTTAATGCTGTGCCGAGCGGTGAAACAAAGGCGGCAATATATAAAATAATTAATAGCCAAACCAAACCAAGACTTGCCGCAATACCTGCAAATGGTCCTTTGTCACCAGCAAAATTTAATTGTTGCCAACCCGTACTTAAATGATCTGGATTGAGTACGCCAATAAAAACAATTTGCAACGCAATATAGAGCAACATACAAATAAATAGTGATCCAATAATGGCTTTAGGTAACACACGTTGTGGATCTTTTGATTCGCCTGCTAACGCAATGGCCGGTGTAAAACCAATGAATGAAAAAACAACTCCTGCGGCAGGTAGCGCTTGTAAAATAGGTTTCAATCCGTTGGGTGCAAATGAAGGATAGTTATAGAAATTTTTTAAATGAAAACTGACAATACCTAGCGTAACGACAACCACAGTAGGAATTAATAATTTAATCCAAACTATAGCGGCATTAGCTTTGGCAACAATAGATACACCAACGGCGTTTAACGCACTCATCAAAAAGAGTAAGACAGCGGCGCAAGCAATACCTCTATAAGTAAATGTATGGGTATGTTCATGTACCAAAGAGGGAAAGTAATTAGCGGCGTATTGCAAAAAGGCCATGGTTTCCAAGGGTGGAACCACAAGGCAAGACAGCCAACCTATCCAACTCATGGTGAAACTGACCAGCAAACCATGGCTAAACTGAGGGAATTTGACTACGCCACCTGCCAAAGGAAAAAGCGTGGCAAGCTCGGCAAAGGTCATGGCAATGATCATCATCATTACCCCACCAATGACCCAAGAAAACACGCCAGCTGGGCCTGCGAGCTTGGCTACATAGTAGGGACCGAGCAACCAGCCAGAGCCTATAATGCCACCTAATGCGGCAAAAACCATGCTTATGGTGCCAATAGATCGTTGTATTTGCATGCTTTTTTCCTTACACTTAGCCCTATGGATGCAGTATTTATGGATGATGTAACGGTACAAGGAAGAAGGAACAGTGCCATGAAGAACGTTAAGATGCTCGTTGTCCCCGCTTTATTAATCTTATGTGTTGAACTCACCCCAATCACCACAATGCTTGGTAATCAAACTCAAAGCCCTGTTGTCACGGCTCAAAATTTGTTACAGCAAAGCGATATTAGTCAGTTTATGGATAAACCTGCAACTAATGATCAAGATGCACGACGTTTTTAACTGCCAAAAACCGCGTGGCACACATTGATCAAACCACTGGGGAAAATACCCAATAATAAAACACTCATCCCTGTAATACTGATCGCTACTCTTGCCTGAACATTACATCGCATAGGGAACTGATTTTTTGGTTCTTCAAAGTACATCACTTTCACTACATTGATATAGTAGTACGCACCAATGATGGCAAAGATTAATGCCAACGTTGCAAGCCATACTAAATGCACTCTTATCAATGCTTCTAACACACCCATTTTGGCAAAGAAACCAACCGTTGGTGGAATGCCCGCCATAGAAAACATAATTAATAACAACATAAACGCAAGCCATGGGTTACGGCCATTTAATCCATGTAGATCTTGTATATTCTCTACTTCAATGCCTTCTCGACTTAAAATAGTTAATAAACCAAAAGCACCTGCTACCATGATGCTATAAGACAAAATATAAAAAAGTGCGGCGGCATCGCCAGCGGCATTTCCTGAGAGCAACCCTAACGACATGTAACCCATTTGTGCAATCGACGAATAAGCCAACATACGCTTTAAATTGGTTTGTATAATAGCGGCAATGTTACCCACCGCCATCGACGCAATGGCAATCACAATAAACACTTGCTGCCATTGTGGTTCTAACACAGGTAATGCATTGACTAACAAACGAAACGCCATACCCAACGCTGCAATTTTTGGTGCTGTACTAATCAATAATGTCACCGCATTAGGCGCGCCTTGATAGACATCGGGCACCCATGAATGAAATGGCGCTGCACCAAATTTAAATGCAATGCTCGCCAGCACAAAGACTAAACCAAATACTAAAATTAAATCATGTGGGGATTGGCTAATGACGCTGATATCTAAACTACCCGTTGCGCCATATAACATCGACAAACCATATAGCAACATGCCAGACGCCAACGCACCAATCACAAAATATTTTATTGCTGCTTCACTACCATTCGGTGATTTTTTCCATAATGCCACCATGGCATACACAGGTAATGCAGAAAGTTCTACGCCTAAAAATAGTACGATGAAATTGTGCGCGGAGACTAAAACCATCATGCCCAACACGGCAAATAAACTTAATACATAAAATTCCGTATAAGGAATCGTTTTCTCTTTGACATAATCTTTGGCAAACCAAAAGACTAACAACATAATAATATCGATAGCTATTTTTAATACTGATGCCAATGGATCAAGAATAAATGTACTGCTAAAAACCAACGTCGACGGCAAATGGTATAAACGCAAACTTAGAATAGCAGAACCAATTAAGGTTAATTGTGAAAGAAAATACGTGATATTAGGTTTGTTGGATTTGAAGAACAAATCTAATAATAAAATTATAACGCCCATGCTGAGCACGAAAATTTCAGGTAATGTGTAAAACCAATTCGTTATCATGCAGTCCTCATAATTTTGTCTGCAAACTTTCTGTCAACAAATGCCCAACGGTAGCATGCATCATGTTTAATAAAGGCAATGGGTAAATCCCAATAAATAATGTGGCGATCGCTAATAAAATAAATAACGTCGATTCTCCCCTGCTAATATCTTTTAATTGAGCAACTGCTGGGCTTGCAATGCTGCCGAAGAAAACACGTTTGTACATCCACAATGTATAAGTAGCACCTAAAACTAATGTGCTGGCGGCAAACGTTGTAATCCAAAAACTTGCTTTGAACGCGCTTAAAATAATCATGAATTCGCCGACAAAACCAGACGTGCCTGGCAAGCCAACATTCGACATGGCAAACAACATAAAAAACGCTGCGAAAACTGGCATGGTATTAGCGACACCACCATAGTCTTTAATTAAGCGACTATGTAAACGTTCATACAATATACCGATACCTAAAAACATGGCGCCGGAACTAAATGCATGTGAAATCATTTGCACCATCGCCCCTTCCAAACTCATATAGGCATCTTTTAAATGGTGCGTATTTTGTACGATGATATAAATCATGAAACAACCCAGTGTCACAAAACCCATGTGTGCCACAGAAGAATACGCAATTAATTTTTTCATATCCGTTTGCGCAATGGCGACAAATCCAACGTACACAATGGCAATGAGTGACAACACAATCATAAATACATCAAGTGAATGACTTGCATCCGGTGTAATCGGTAAACTAAAACGCAGAAAACCATACGCGCCTAATTTCAACATTAACGCGGCTAACACAACGGAACCACCGGCGGGTGCTTCCGTGTGTGCATCAGGTAACCATGTATGCACAGGCCACATAGGCACTTTTACGGCGAACGCTAATAAAAATCCTATAAATAATATAATTTGCACAGCCATGGTTATCTTGATGGGATAAAAAGAACTGATTTGAAAACTATGGGATAAATGATGTAGATACAATAAAACTACTAACAATAAAGCAGAGCCAAAAAAGGTATATAAAAAGAATTTAATCGACGCATACGAACGATTTTGACTGCCCCAAATACCAATACTTAAATACATCGGGATTAACATCGCTTCCCAAAAAACATAAAATAAAATAGCGTCTGTTGCAGCAAATACACCCACGACCATTCCCTGCATGATTAAAAAGGATGCCATGTATTGCGCAATTTTTTTGTGAATCGTATGCCAACCCGCAATAACAACTAATAACGTCGTAAAGGTTGTTAAAATAATTAATGGCGCTGAAATACCATCTGCACCTAACGCGTAATGAATGCCATATGCACTAATCCAATCGATATTTTCTTGAAATTGCATGGTATATAAACTGCCATTGAAATGCGTATATAAGGGCACGCACAATGCCAGTGAAATAAGTGAAGTCACGAGTGCAATACGTCTTGCCCAGTGTGCGTTTTTATCGCCACCTGTAAACAAAACAATAACCGCACCTAAGATCGGTATCCAAATTAATAAGCTTAATAAATAGTTATTTAGCATTGCTTATCCCAGTAACAACCAATAAAGAAAGATTAATAAACCCAGCATCATGACCAATGCATAATGATATAAATAGCCCGTTTGAAAGCGACGCAATAATTTTGATAAACGCACCATGTTACGACCAGAGCCATTAACTAAGACATCGTCAATAATTTTTTCATCGCCTACTTCAAAACACACAGTGGCTGTTTTTCGACTGGCTGGCATTAAGATTTTTTCATTGAATGCATCGAAGCCATATTTATTGCGTAAAACAAAATAAAGCCATTTAAAACGCTCCGATAACATCACAGGTATTTTGGGATATTTTAAATAACAACACCATGCAACGATAATGCCTGCGATGGCAAACCAAAAAGGCAATGTTGCCAATGCATGCAATGCCATGACGTGACTGTTGGTAAACGCTAATTTGGCGAGCACATCATGTCCGGGCAATACTACAATGCTATTGCCTAACGCATGTTCAAACAATATCGGTTTAACCCATAAATACCCAGCGAAAATAGAAGGAATGGCTAAAATAATTAACGGCAATAAAACAACCCAGGGTGACTCATGAATATGTGCACGCGTTGCATCATTAAATTTTTCAGGGCCATGAAATGTCATGAATAACGCACGAAATGTATATAGCGCCGTAATAAATCCACCAATCAAAACACATAGATAAGCATAATGTGCGCCAGATATTTGCGACAACCCTACCGCATCGATAATCATGTCTTTGGAATAAAAGCCTGAAAATGGCGGAATCGCACAAAGTGATAAGGCACCAATTAAAAACGCCACGTACGTGATAGGCATATATTTACGTAAATTACCCATGCGACGCATATCTTGTTCGTGATGCATACCAATAATGACTGAACCGGCGGCCAAAAAGAGCAACGCTTTGAAAAATGCGTGCGTAAATAAATGAAAAATAGCCGCTGAATAAGCAGAAACACCTAGGGCTGCCACCATGTAACCTAATTGTGACAACGTTGAATAAGCCACTACTCTTTTAATATCGTTTTGTACTAACGCCAAAATGCCTGTGAATAATGCCGTCGTTGCACCGATAATTAAAATAAAACTTAATGCGGTATTAGAGTACTCATATAAAGGCGACAAGCGCGATACCATATAAATACCGGCAGTCACCATGGTCGCTGCGTGAATTAAAGCAGAAATAGGTGTGGGGCCTTCCATCGATTCGGGCAACCAAATATGTAATGGCATTTGCGCCGATTTTCCCATGGCGCCCATAAATAATAAAATACAGATAACAGTAATGATTGACCAATGGGTGTGAGGGAAAATAGTAATTGTTTTGCTGGCAAGCAATGGAATGCTGACAAAAAATTGGCTTAAATCGACAGTGCCCGTGTAAGTCACAATAGCTGCAATACCTAAAATAAATCCAAAATCCCCTACGCGATTCACTAAAAATGCTTTTAAGCTACCAAAATTCGCTGTTTCTTTTTTAAACCAAAAACCAATTAATAAATAAGAAACCAGGCCCACCCCTTCCCAACCAAAATATAATTGCAAGAAATTATTGGCGCTGACCAACATCAACATCGCAAATGTAAAGAGGGAGATATAACTAAAAAAACGTTGATAGCCATCATCATCGTGCATGTAACCAACACTATAAATATGCACCATTAAAGAGATAAAACTGACCACTGCCATCATCGAAGCACTTAAGCGATCAATGAGAAACCCAATATTAAATTGAAAGCTACCACTTACCGCCCACTGATATAAATTAAAATTGGTGCTGGATGCGCCATTCATAAAAATAGCTTTACATATGAGTAAGCTGCTTACAAAAGAAACTAACATACCGAAAATGGTGATGGAGTGTGCGCCTTTACGTCCAATGATTTTTCCCAAGATGCCCGCTATCAATCCCGCGATCAGCGGTGGGAAAATAACCAATAATGTCAATGTTGAAGTAGTCATTAATTACTTAACCTTTTAATGTATCCATGTTGGCAACATTAATATCGCCACGTTGACGATACAGTACCATTAAAATTGCTAACCCAATGGCCGCTTCAGCGGCGGCAACTGCTAATATAAAAAATACAAAAATTTGTCCGCTGATATCATGAAGATAATAAGAAAACGCCACTAAATTAGTATTCACCGCTAATAACATTAATTCGATACACATTAATAAAGAAATAATATTTTTGCGATTAATCACAATACCTGCCATACCAAGACCAAAAAGCAATGCGCTAACGATTAAACAATTATTTAATGTCATTTCACTAACCTCACTCGATCTTCTTTTCGGGCTTTCACTTGATCACTCACATTTTGTTGTTTACGACGAATCGGATCAGACAACGTCAAACTAATAGCGGCAATCATTGCAACCAATAAAATAACCGCGGTAATTTCAAAAGGAAAAATATATTGCGTATACAGAAGCTCACCTAATTGTGTCGTGTTACCGATTTGCGCAACCGGTTGCATTTGACCCATGTGTGGGATAACGCTATGCGTTGGTTCGATCGCATAAAATAATAATCCACCTAATAACGCCGCCATCACCAAACCCATGGGCACGTAATAACGCAAAAAGGGTTGTTTTAATGTATTAAAATCAACTTGAATGGTCATCACGACAAATAAAAATAATGTCATGACCGCACCGACATAAACTAAAATTAATACTAGTGCCAAAAATTCTGCTGTTAACAACAACCATAAACCAGTCGCTGCAAAAAAAGTCAGCACCAAAAATAAAACGCTTTTTACTGGATGCTGACTAACCACAACCATCAATGCCGAACCCAGCATTAATAAAGAAAAGCACCAAAATAAAATAGTAGGAATCGGCATTATCTAAACCTCGAATCTTTTTCTCTATCAGAGGCAATTTGTTTTTCATAACGATCGCCAATCGCTAATAATTTTTCTTTGGTCATAATGGCTTGCGCAGGATTATCAAACGCATAATGCAATTGATCAGTTTCAACGATGGAATCCACAGGGCACGATTCTTCACAAAAACCACAGTAAATACATTTGAATAAATCAATTTCATATTTTGTCGTACGGCGTGAACCATCGTCACGTGGTTCGGCCTCAATAGTAATTGCCAATGCGGGGCATACTGCTTCACAAAGTTTGCAAGCGATGCAACGTTCTTCACCATTGGGGTATCGTCTTAATGCATGCAATCCACGAAAACGTGGTGAACGTGGTGTTTCTTCTTCAGGATATTGAATGGTAATTTTGCGTGCAAAGAAATACCGCCCCGTTAAGCGCAAGCCTTGGAGAATTTCCCAAAGAAAAAATGTTTTAAAAAAATGTTTCAGTCTTTGCATTACATCTTCCTTAAAAAAACATTTCCCCTCTCCCCTTGGGGGAGAGGGTTAGGGTGAGGGGTAAATTTCAACGTTTTACCCTCACCCGTTCGCTTCGCCCACCTACGTGACTTCGTCACTTCGGTGCGCCTAGCTCACGACCTCTCCCATAAAGGGAGAGGTGAATTAACTAAACCATGGCCCTAATTTTAATTGCACAGCTACTGCAACGACCGCAATCCATACCAATGTGACTGGAATTAATATCTTCCATCCCAAACGCATAATTTGGTCGTAACGATAACGCGGCAATGTGGCACGCATCCATAAAAATAAAAACAACAGCAAGCTGGTTTTTATTAACAACCATACGATACCGGGTATCCAAGCAAATAATAGCGCTATTCCTGGAATACCTTCAAAGGGCGACAACCAACCGCCTAAAAACAATAAACTTCCAATCATTGATACTAAAATCATGTTGGCGTATTCAGCTAAAAAGAAAATACCAAATGTAATGCCTGAATATTCCACATGAAATCCAGCTACAATTTCCGATTCGCCTTCGGCCACATCAAAAGGCGCGCGATTGGTTTCAGCCACCGCTGAAATCCAATACACCACAAATAACGGCAATAAAGGTAATAAATACCAATGCCAGATTCCACCTTGTTGATGCATTACAATTTTTTCTAAGTTCATGCTGCCAGCAGCAAGTAACACACCCACAAACGCAAAGCCCATGGCAATTTCATACGAAATAGTTTGTGCGGCTGAACGCAGCGCGCCTAAAAAAGCATATTTAGAATTAGCCGCCCATCCTGCAATTAAAATTCCATAAACACCTGTAGAGCTCATTGCAAATAAAAACAACACACCGGCATGCACATTGGCTAATACCAATTGTGGTTGAAATGGAATCACAGCCCATGCTGATAATGCAGGAGCAATCGCCAATACAGGCGCTAATAAATATAAATAACGGTTAGACGCTGTGGGTATAATAATTTCTTTGCAAAACATTTTAATAATGTCGGCAATCGGTTGCGCCACACCAAAATAACCGACGCGATTAGGTCCAATACGCCCTTGAATAAAACCGACCACTTTACGTTCAACGAAAGTTAAATAAGCAACGGCCGCTAATAACGGAACGACAATTAAAATAATTTTTACTAATGTCCAAACAATAAACTCAATGGTTTCTAACATTGACGTACCCTACGCTGTGATCCAACGCTGCTGTTTCACTAAATCCACTTGGAATAACCACGCATTGATTAACAACACTTTCATCAATGACAACAGGTAATGCCAATTCGCGATTAGCTTGTTGTATGGTTAATGTATCTCCTGCACGAACTTTTAATAATGCCGCTGAGTGCGAATTAATTTTTACAACTGCATTCGTATTTAATGCGGCTTTTTGTAATGCAGGCGATTTGCGTAGCAACATATCTTGTCGATACATTGGCCAAGCACTGACACAGTCCCATACATTACTTGGATTTTTTTCAAGGGTCTTGCGCATTAGCGGAATTTTTAGATTAATTTGCGCATCAGTTTGTGGTGTTAACGCACGAATTTCTTTAACTACATCATCGGCTGTCTCGTAATTAAAATTCTGCAATTCCAATAAATTACCTAACACACGTAAAATTTTCCATGCCGGTCGCGCTTGATCAATCGACGAAACACACTGAGCAAAATTTTGCCAACGTCCTTCGATATTAATATAGGTGCCTGTGTTTTCTGCAAAAATGCTGATCGGCAATAATATCTCTGCGTGATCTAATAGTGATGCTGTTTTATAAGGCGTGAAGGCAATCACAGATTCTGCTTGTTCGAGTGCTTTTAATGCTTGCGAACTATTCGCTAGATCACAATCAGGCTCAATATTAAGTAATACATAGGTGTTTAATTTTGCTTCAAAAGCTTGCTGGGTATTTAATCCCGCCATCGTGAGTGATTCACCTGCTGTTTTTCGATGTGGCACTGCACCTGCTAACCATGCACCCGCACTATTGGCACCTTCACTCAAATACGCAACTTTTGCATTAGAACCTTGCGCGATTTGATGCACGGTTGCACGCAATACAGAAGCATACGGATGATTCATCGCATCAGCACCTAACATAATTAAGGTGTTTTCATTGTCTGAAAGGTATTGTGCCATATCTTCAATGGCAGAAATAAATGTGGATGGCGAAACAATTTTCTTTTGTGTTAAGGCAAAATGCATCGGGTAATCTACGCTGTTTACACATAATACTTTCGTGCCTTGCAAACTTGCTTTGCGAATACGATGCGCAATAATAGGTTGTTCATGACGAATATTGCTGCCAATAATCAAAATAGTTTGTTGTTTTTCAATATCGGCAATATTAATACCTAATGAAGGATACAGCGGCATCTGCCCTTGGTCTTCCATATCGGTTTGATGCAAACGGTGATCAATATTATTGGAGCCTAAGTCACGCATTATTTTTTGTAATAAATAAAATTCTTCGAGTGTGCTATTAGGTGATGCGATAGCCGCAAGTTGTTGAGGTTGTGTGTGTTTTAATTTTTTCGCTACCGTATTGAGCGCTTCTGTCCAGTCCGCTTCTTGCCACTGCCCTGCTTTTTTAATCATGGGTCTGGTTAAACGATCTTTGCTGTACAACCCTTCGTAACTAAAACGATCGCGATCACTGATCCATGTTTCATTAATGCTTTCATTTTCTTTTGGTACAACGCGCATCACAACACCACGACGCGTATGCAAATAAATATTCGAACCAACCGCATCATGTGGTGCAATAAATTCTTGTTGCTCTAATTCCCACGCACGTGCAGTAAAACGAAATGGTTTTGATGTCAGCGCGCCCACGGGACATAAATCGATAACATTGCCAGACAATTCAGAACTTAACATTTCACTTTTTAAATAGGTGCCAATTTGCATATGTTCGCCGCGACCAATTGTGCCTAATTCACGTTGGCCTGCCACTTCTTGACCAAAACGCACACAGCGTGTGCATTGAATACAACGTGTCATATCCGTTGCAATAAGCGAACCTAAATCTTCATCTTTCACAGAACGTTTTGTTTCACTGTAACGAGAAACATCAGGGCCATAACCCATCGACATATCTTGTAATTCACACGCACCCCCTTGATCACAAATGGGGCAATCGAGTGGATGATTAATCAATAAAAATTCCATCACTGATTTTTGTGCATCAATGGCTTTGGCTGATTTTGTAAATACTTTCATGCCAGGTGTGACAGGTGTGGCACATGCCGGTAATGGTTTGCCGACTTTTTCAACTTCGACTAAACACATACGGCAATTCGCCGCGACTGATAATTTTTTGTGGTAACAAAAACGTGGAATAGCAATGCCTGCATTATCAGCAGCTTCGATAATCATCGTTCCTTGCGGAATTTCTAATTTTTGACCATCAATTTCTATTTCGATCATGAATTTACCCGTGTTTTTGTGTTGTTGCAGATACATGCAACAAACCATCAATGCTTAAATCTTCATCAATTTCTGGCCAATGTATGCCATAACCACCGCCAGAAATTTGCCAGTGTTTTCGTTGTGCAACAGAAGCACTACGCAATTTTGGATACCATGTTAGCGGTACAGAAATAATGCGTCCGTCCATTAAGTCGACGACAAGAAATTTTTCCGATATATGAACGTTTGCTACACGCTCATCAATTTTTTTTGCTAAAAAATTCATACCAAGCCTCAACAAAAATTAATCTATATTCAATAACGATTTCTTTTATTTTTCGTAACTCTTTTTCACTAAACCCAATATTATAAGCAGGCTCAATAGGCAATAACCAAAATTTTGCACTTAAATTGTCTCGATCAACATGAATATGTTCTTTTTCACCCTGCTCATTACTATAAAAATAGAACCGATAAGGTCCATAACGTAATATTGTTGGCATATCTTATTATTGTCCTTTATTGTAAAAATTACCCCTCACCCTAACCCTCTCCCACAAGGGGAGAGGGGGAACTTAATTCAAATTACACTTCTTATGTTCAATGTGATACACAAACTCATTGCGAAAATGTTTAATAAAACTTTGGACAGGCATAGCTGCTGCATCACCTAATGCACAAATGGTGCGGCCCATAATTTTACCCGCGACATTATCTAATAATTCTAAATCACCGACTTTACCTTCACCATGCAAAATACGATGTAATATACGCGCCATCCAACCGGTTCCTTCACGGCATGGTGTGCATTGCCCGCAAGATTCTTCATAATAAAAATGCGCGATGCGCGCGAGAACTTTTACCATGCAGGTATGTTCATCCATCACAATCACAGCACCTGAACCTAACATGGACCCTGCTTTGGAAATGCTGTCGTAATCCATATTGGTTTCTAACATGACATCACCGGGTAATACTGGCATCGATGATCCACCAGGAATTACCGCTTTAATCTTGGCGTTGTTTTTTACGCCACCGGCAAGCGCTAATAAATCTTTGAATGGCATACCTAAAGGCACTTCGAAATTACCTGGGTTATTAACGTGCCCAGACACACTAAAAACTTTGCAACCACCATTGTTGGGTTTGCCTAATTCTAAAAACCATTGCCCGCCTTTTTCTAAAATCACAGGAACAGAGGCAAATGTTTCGGTATTGTTGATCGTTGTTGGTCGACCATATAAACCATAATTTGCAGGGAATGGTGGTTTGAAACGTGGTTTCCCTGGTTTGCCTTCGAGAGATTCCATCAATGCAGTTTCTTCACCGCAAATATAAGCACCTGCGCCTCGATGATTGTACAAATCAAAATCAATCTCAGAGCCAGCAATATTTTTTCCTAACAAACCAGCGGCGTAGGCTTCTTTTAATGCTTCTTCACAACGCTGAAAAGGTTCGTCATATTCACCGCGAATATAGTTATAACCAACTGTCGCGCCCATCACGTATCCACCAATCGCCATTCCTTCGATGACTTGATGTGGATTGAAACGCAAAATATCACGATCTTTACACGTACCTGGTTCGCCTTCATCAGAATTACATAAGACATATTTTTGCCCAGGCGTTAAACGTGAAATAAAACTCCATTTCAGTCCGGTAGGAAATCCAGCGCCGCCTCGACCACGCAACGCAGAAGCTTTAAGTTCAGCAATAATTTGTTCGGGTGGTGTTTTTTCACGCAAAATTTTGCGCCACGTGGAATATCCACCCACGCTTTCATACGTTTTGAGTGTCCAAGATTTCTCTAAATGTCGTGTTCTAAAACAAATGTCATTAGCCATAATTTATTCCAATAATTAAATCCCCCAGCTTTGCTTCGCAAAGCTACCCCCTTTTTCAAAGGGGGTTTTTCTCTTTCGCTTTTCGCCCCCTTTGGAAAAGGGGGCCACGGGGGATTTTATTTTAGTTTCTCCAAAATGTTATCAATCCTCTCCGGCGTTAACTTTTCGTGATACTCATGTCCAACATGCATCACTGGTGCATGCACACACGCACCTAAACATTCCACTTCTTTCAAACTAAATTTGCCATCCGGCGTTGTGTCTAATTTCTTTTTAATATGTTTCACAATAGAGTCGCTGCCAGCTAGCATACAGGAGATATTGGTACAAACATTTAACTTATGTTTAGCGGCGGGTTTTAAATCATACATTGAATAAAACGTAGCAACTTCATAAACCGCAATATAGGGCATTTGTAAATAATCAGCGACTGCACGCATTAATTCTTCACTTAACCAACCTTCATGTTGTTCTTGCACTAATAATAAAACAGGCAACACTGCAGATTGCTTTTGTTCGGCAGGATATTTTGCAATCCAATGATCAATTTGTTTTTTAAGTGCTTCTGAAAATATGGTTGTCATTAGCGATCAATCTCTCCAAACACAATATCTTGACTGGATAAAATAGCGACAACATCTGCTAACAAATGTCCGCGACACATTTCATCTAATGCTGCCAAATGTGGAAAACCCGGTGCGCGAATTTTGAGGCGATACGGTTTATTCGCACCATCCGAAATTAAATAAATACCAAACTCACCCTTGGGATGTTCAACGGCGGCATACGCTTCACCTGCGGGTAAACAATAACCTTCGGTAAATAATTTGAAATGATGAATTAATGATTCCATATCTTCTTTCATCACTTCGCGCGAAGGTGGTGTAATTTTATGGTTATCTAACATCACCGGACCAGGATTTTTTTTCAGCCACTCAACACATTGGCGAATAATTAAATTCGATTGACGCATTTCTTCAATGCGTACTAAATAACGATCATAACAATCGCCATTCACACCAACCGCCATCGCAAAATCCAGCTTGTCATAAACTTCGTACGGTTGTTTTTTGCGTAAATCCCATTCCACACCTGAACCACGCAACATGGGTCCTGTAAATCCTAACGCTTTGGCGCGTTCTGGTGAAACTACACCAATACCAACAGTGCGTTGTTTCCAAATGCGATTGTCAGTTAATAATGTTTCATACTCATCCACACAGGTTGGAAAACGTTCAGTGAAATCCCAAATAAAATCTAATAATGAACCTTGGCGATTAGCATTACGTCTTTTAATTTCTTTGCTTTTCACCCATTTTGATGGTTGATATTGCGGCATGCTTGAGGGTAAATCACGATACACACCACCCGGTCGATAATAGGTAGCATGCATGCGCGCACCTGACACAGCTTCATAACAATCCATTAAATCTTCACGTTCACGAAACGCATATAAAAATACGGTCATCGCACCTAAATCTAAACCATGCGCACCGAGCCATAACAAATGATTTAAAATACGCGTGATTTCATCAAACATCACACGAATATATTGTGCACGCACGGGAATTTGCACACCTAATAATTTTTCAATCGCTAACACATAACCATGTTCATTACACATCATCGATACATAATCGAGACGATCCATATAACCAATACTTTGATTATAGGGTTTGCTTTCCGCTAATTTTTCTGTGGCACGATGCAATAAACCAATATGGGGATCAGCGCGCTCAATGACTTCACCATCTAATTCTAAAATTAAACGCAATACACCATGTGCGGCAGGATGTTGTGGACCAAAATTAATGGTGTAATTTTTAATTTCAGACATGGCGAATTACCTTCGGTACTAATACGCGTGGTTCAATATCAACAGGCACATAAATAACACGCCCTTCTTTTGCATCGTAACGAACTTCAACCGTACCACTTAAAGGAAAATCTTTGCGGAACGGATGACCAATAAATCCATAGTCGGTCAAAATTCGGCGTAAATCAGGGTGACCATCAAATAAAATACCGTACAAATCAAATGCTTCACGTTCAAACCAATTTGCCGCAGGCCAAATGTTTACGACAGAAGGAATAATGGGTGGTTCGTCATCTAAAAATACTTTCAAACGTAAACGACGATTGTGCGTGTACGATAACAAGTGATACACCACAGCAAAACGTGGTTTATCCCAAACAATATTCGTGTACTCATTTTTTCTTTCGGCGGCACGATCAAATCCTGTGCCCGTTGCTTTTGTTGTAACCCATTCGCTTTTGCCATATTCGCTGTAATCGACACCACATAAATCAATTAAGGCTTCATAAGCTTGTGCAGGATCATCACGTAATTCTTTGGCAGTTTTTAATAAGGCTGATTTTTCAATTTCTAAAGTCTCAGTCATTTTTGTTATCCTTTTTGGCCAAACGCTTGCGTACTTTATTTTGTAATTGAATAACGCCATAAACTAATGCTTCAGCCGTTGGTGGACAACCAGGAACATAAATATCCACAGGAACAATACGGTCGCAACCACGCACGACAGAATAAGAGTAATGATAGTAACCACCACCGTTGGCGCAAGATCCCATCGAAATTACCCATTTCGGTTCGGTCATTTGATCGTAAACTTTGCGCAATGCGGGAGCCATTTTGTTACATAATGTGCCGGCGACAATCATGACATCAGACTGACGTGGGCTGGGGCGAAAAATCATACCGAAGCGATCAAGATCATAACGTGATGCACCAGCGTGCATCATTTCAACCGCGCAACAGGCTAAACCAAATGTCACTGGCCACAGTGAACCACTGCGTGCCCAGCTGACTAATTTATCCAGTGATGTAGTGACAAAACCATGTGATTGCAATTCTTGTGCTAGCGCCATTCCAACGCTCCTTTGCACCATTCATAAATAAACCCAACAACTAATAAGCCAATGAAAATGGCCATCGCTACAAATCCAACCCAACCAATGTCACGCAAAACAATGGCCCAAGGAAATAAAAAAGCTGTTTCTAAATCAAAGAGGATAAAAAGAATAGCAACTAAATAATAACGCACATCAAAAGGTATGCGTGCATCATCAAACGCGGGAAACCCACATTCATAAGGCGATAATTTTTCTTGTTGTGGATTGTGAGGGCTGAAAAATCTGCCTAAAATCATGGGCACAACACCAACTAAAATACCAATGGCAATAAAGATTAGCACTGGCAAATAATTCGTTAGCATTGATTACCCTTATCGATTCAACATTATCTTTAAAGATGGTGCCGAAGGTGGGACTCGAACCCACACGACTTTCGCCACCACCCCCTCAAGATGGCGTGTCTACCAATTCCACCACTTCGGCGAATATGTGTCATGCCGCACTTGTTGCGGCATCCGGTAAAATTTCAAACATTTACCAGACCCCGCAATAAATGCGGGGTGACAAAATTAATTTTTACTCGGTACTTTTGTTTGTGACTGTTGCAATAATACCGACGGTGTATTCGCCATTTGTTCTTGTTTTACGTCGACTGCAATTAAATGTCCTAACAACAAATTCGTGACAAAGAAAATAGCGGCTAACACAGCAATTAACTTTACTAAAAATGACGTAGAGCCTTGGCTACCAAAAACAGTTTGTGATGCACCACTACCAAAGGAAGCACCAACATCAGAACCTTTACCACGTTGCATCAAAATTAATACGATGATTAAAAGCGCAATGATTAGATGAATAATTAATAACAGTTGTTGCATTTTAATCGTTACTCCGCGAATGCTTCTATAATTGCCATAAATTCTTGCGCATTTAACGATGCGCCGCCTACCAATGCTCCATCTATATCTGGCATTTGTACAAATTGAGCAGCATTCGCTGCTTTGACACTGCCACCATAAACAATAGGGATATTGGCTAATTGGCTATTTTCAGTTTTTAAACGATCACGCAATAACGCATGAACTTCTTGTGCTTGTTCAGCATTAGCACTGAGTCCAGTACCAATTGCCCAAACGGGCTCGTAAGCGATGATACTGTGCTGCAATAGCTCCAAATTAGCGCGCAAGTCTAGCATACTCTGAAGCTGTGCCAAGACCACCCGAGCGGTATTTTGGCTTTCACGTTCACTTAATGTTTCACCGACACACAAAACAGGGCGAACTCCTTGCTCATAGGCACGCTGCAACTTTTGTTGAATCATACTTTCTGTTTCGCCAAAAAGCTGACGTCTTTCTGAATGCCCTACTAACGTAAATTGACAGCCTAATTCTTTGATCATGCGTGCTGAGATCTCGCCCGTATAGGCACCGTCTTGGTAAGCACTAATGTTTTGTGCACCCCAATGTACTTTGCTGTGTTGCAGCAGCTTTTTAGTTTCTGGCAGATAAATAGCGGGAGGGAAAACAGCAACTTCAGGATTCAGTGCCACTTTACTTAAAGCGCCTAACAAATCAGTTACCATGGCGTGATTACCATTCATCTTCCAATTGCCCAGCACATATTTTTTTCTAGTCATTTTTGTTTCCCGGCATCATGCGACGCAAAATATTGTCTTTATTGATGAAGTGATGTTTCAGCGCACCCGCAATATGCAGCACCAATAAACCAATCAATATCCAGGCTGTTGTAATGTGTACTTGTTTGAAAAATTCTGCGATCGCTTTGCTCTTAGGAATGCCTGGCGCTGCGAAAACCATATGGCCAATATGCGGGTAATATCCTGCGGCGGATGAAAATATCCAGCCACTGATGGGCATTAATAAAATACAAAAATATAATGCAAATTTTACCGCAGATTCTAAGGCAAATTCCCAACGTGGCATGCTTGCTGGTAATTTGGGTGCAATATTCATCCAACGCCATAAAATACGTAAGACTACTAATGCCAAAACCGTTAAGCCAAATAATTTGTGATAATTAAAGATCTGCTTTTGTAAGGGTTTGTCAGTGATATTAACCATTGTTAAACCCACAATAATTAAGCCAATAATGCATAATGCAATTAACCAATGAAAAAATTTTGCGATACTACCGAAACTATTTTCCGTGTTACGTAATGACATGGTTTCTCCTTGATTTAAAAATCTAATTCCCTCTCCCCTTGGGGGAGAGGGTTAGGGTGAGAGGTAAAAAATATCTAATCTACCTTTTTAATTCATTCTTACAATTTTCCAACTCTCTCAACACCACTTCAACTTCTGGTCTTTCTCCTGGATTTTGCGCCCAACAGAATTTAATTAGCTTAGCAAAGCTTGGTGGTATGTCGCTGGGAATTTCTGCTCGATTTCCTTGCTTGACTTCATCCTTGATAATCGAATCATCTCCCACATCCGCATACGGCGCTTGTCTTGCGGCTATTTCCCACATCACGATGGCATAGGCATATACATCTGATTTTGTTGAATATTTAGGACTCAAATTCAATAATTCTGGCGCCATCCATGATAAAGTCCCTACGCTTTTTTCGCGGATACTTTTTAATGTATTTCGCGTTTGAACTTTCGTCGATGATTTAATCTGTGCTAATCCAAAGTCACAAAGTTTTGCTCTATTATCATTCGTTAGCAAAATATTCATGCTCTTCAAGTCACGATGCAAAATTCCTTGTTGATGCAAATTATGTAAACCGACTCCAATGTCTGCTGCTAACTGATAGCGAAGACTCCACGGCAAATCTTGTTTTAGATTGTAAAGCAAGCTGTCTAAGCTTCCTTTCGGCATAAGCTCCATTACTAAACAAAAGTTTGGCGTTTCGAGACACACACCTTTCAATTGCACCAAATGATTTGATCGCACATTTGCCATAATTTCTGCTTCTCGTTTTAATTCTTTTAATGATTCCTCTGTATAAGTAGCGAGCTTTAATTTCTTTATTGCTACATTGTCGTATGCCCATGTCCCTGCATACACTTCTCCGTAACTTCCTTCGCCTATTTTCTTATCAAATGTTAAATCTGTGTACGAAATCTTGAAATTAATACTAATGTCGCCGGAAATAGACTCTGATTGAAAATCAAGATCGATTTGCTTCTTATTTTGTTTTAAATTCTGCAAAGCGGTTTTTGCAGGCAGGTAATTTGGATTTTTTTTCAGTGCACTTTCATAATCTTTAATCGCGGCATCATCATTTCCAAATAACTGATGAGCATTCCCACGACCAAAATAAGCAAATTCAGATTTACATTCAAGCAGTTGAGCTTTCTCATAATTCTTTCTGGCATCCTGCTCAAATCCCAATTGTTTTTTTGCTATAGAACGACCACTGTAAGCGCTATTGATCTCAGCAGCTGAAATAACAGCATCTTGATTAAAATCATTCAAAGCTTCTTCGTAACGACCTAAACTATTCTTAGCCCAACCACGAGTGATGTAAGCATCAGTATAATTGGGATTGATTCGAATAGTTTGATCATAATCAATGATGGCTGCTTCGTAATGACCCATACTATACTTAGTCATACCACGAACGAGGTAAGCATCAGCATCAGGTTTAATTCGAATAACTTGATCATAATCAATGATAGCTGCTTCGTAATTACCCAAACTATATTTAGTCAAACCACGGATAGTGTAAGCATTAGTAAAGTCAGATTTAATTCGAATAGCTTGATCTAAATCTTTGATAGCCTCTTCATAACGACCTAGATGGCCTTTAGCCGAACCACGATTGAAATAAGCATAAGCATCATCAGATTTAATTTGAATAGCATGATCATAATCTTTGATAGCTTCTTCGTTACGACCTAACTTTTTCTTAGCATTACCACGGTTAATGTAAGCATCGGCATAATTAGGTTTAATGCGAATAGCTTGATCGTAATCTTCAATAGCTTCTTCGTTGCGACCTAAATAACCCTTAGCCGAACCACGCTCGTTGTAAACTATGACATTATTATACGGATTAATTCGAATAACATGATTATAATCCTTGATGGCCTCTTCGTAACGATCTAAACTTTCTTCAGCCATAGCACGGATGTAATAAGCATCGGCTTCATTAGGTTCTAAACGCAGAGCGTTATTAATAGAGAAAATAGCTCCTGTTGCATCTCCATTATTTAATTTATCTAGGGCGCTGTTAGAAAATTCAAAACATAGGCCGCTTTTCATACTAAATCTATAGCTCTCTCTAGAGATGGTTTTTTGCTTAGGATCTCGCAAAGCTGTTATAGCAGGCAGGTAGTTTGGATTTACTTTCAACGCACTTTCATAATCTCTAATTGCTGCATCATTATTTCCGAATGATTGGTGCGCATTACCACGCTCAAAGAAATCATCAGCACTAATGCACTTTTCTTTTTGTACTTTCTCATAGTCTTCATATGCTTGATTATCAAGTCCAAGTTTTTTATTTGCTATCGCACGACCACTTAGTGAAGGAACAATATCGTCTTTAGCACTGCTGTAGGAAATTGAAGAATTAAAATCTGCAATCGCTGCCTCAAACTGGTTCAAAGATAATCTTGCATGCCCGCGACTATCGTAAGCATACGGAGACTTTGGATTTAAGCGAATTGCGCAACTACAATCTTCTACAGCTTCGTTGTAGTTGCGCATTAAATACTTCGTCCACCCACGACTGTTGTAGCACGCATCATTATTAGGATTAATTCGAATAGCTTGATCGTAATCTTTAATCGCTTCTTCGTAACGACCTAATTTATACATAGCCCAACCACGGTTATAGTAAGAATTGGCATCAATATAATCCTCTGCAGTATTTTTCTTCATTAGAAATTCCTATTCAATTACCCTCACCCGTTCGCTTCGCCCACCTACGTGACTTCGTCACTTCGGTGCGCCTAGCTCACGACCTCTCCCATAAAGGGAGAGGTAATTTCAACCTGTAAATTGATTTAAAAACTTCACATCATTTTCAAACATCATGCGCAAGTCAGGAATTTGATAACGCAACATGGTGAGCCGATCCAAACCTACGCCAAACGCAAAACCTTGAAACTTATCGCTATCAATACCGACATTTTTTAATACATTCGGATGCACCATGCCGCAACCTAATACTTCCAACCAACCCGTGTTTTTGCATAAACGACAACCTTTTTGTTGGCAGCTCACACAACCAATATCGACTTCCGCCGATGGTTCGGTAAAGGGGAAATAAGACGGGCGAAAACGCACCGGTAAATCTTGTTCAAAAAAGAATGCAAAAAATTCTTTTAATAAACTTTTTAAATCGACAAAATTCGCATTTTCATCAATCACTAACCCTTCTAATTGATGAAACATTGGGGTGTGTGTTAAATCCGAATCGCAACGATACACTCTGCCGGTTGCAATCACGCGCAACGGTGGTGGATTTTCTTTCATCACACGAATTTGCACGTTTGAGGTGTGTGTACGTAATAATGATCCGTTGGGAAAATAAAACGTATCATGACTAGCACGCGCCGGATGATGTTCAGAAAAATTTAGCGCCGTAAAATTATGAAAGTCGTCTTCAATTTCCGGGCCGTCAGCGCTAATAAAACCTAATTGCTTAAAAAATGTTTCGACACGTTCTAACGTACGACTTACTGGATGCAATCCGCCAACACCTACTCGTCGACCAGGTAACGTTACATCAATCGCTGCTTGTTGTAATTTGACATCTGTATCCGTTTTATTTAAAGCAATTTGTCTTTGTTTAATTAAATTTTCAATATCTTCTTTTAATCGATTAAGTTTGCTGCCAGCTTCTTTACGTTCATCGATGGATAATTGGCTTAATGTTTTTAATTGCTCTGTGAGCAATCCTTTTTTACCTAAATATTTTGCTTTGACTGTTTCAAGCGCAACGAGATTTTCTGCTTGTGCAATGTCTTGTTTAGCATCATTCATTCGTTTTAGGCCTCATGTGCGGAAATAACAATACATCACGAATTGATGGACTATCAGTTAATAACATGACTAAACGATCAATACCAATACCTTCGCCAGCGGTTGGCGGCATGCCATATTCGAGCGCGGTAATATAATCTTCATCATAATACATCGCTTCAAAATCACCCGCGTCTTTAGCTTTTGCTTGCAATTTAAAACGTTCCGCTTGATCTTCGGAATCATTTAATTCGGAAAATGCATTGGCAATTTCGCGACCGGCAATAAAAAATTCAAAGCGATCGACAATAGCAGGATTGTGACTGTTGCGTCTGGCCAATGGCGAAATTTCCGCGGGATATTCGGTAATAAACGTCGGTTGCTTTAATTTAGCTTCTACGGTCGTTTCAAAAATATCAAATAAAATTTTGCCGACACCATGATGTGGCTGAAAGGCGATTTTTAATTGTGTAGCGTAAGCACGCACTTGATCTAAATCATCTAATGTTTCAAGTTTCATCGATGGATTATAATGCGCGATGGATTCTTTCAATGTCATGCGTGTGAATGGTTTGCTGAAATCATAACTTTCACCTTGGTACTCTACACTGGTTTTGCCTAACACCGTTTGCACTAATTCACGCATCAGTACTTCGGTTAATTCAATTAAATCTTGGTAAGTCGCATAAGCAAAATAAAATTCCAACATGGTAAATTCAGGATTATGTTTAGTAGACAATCCTTCATTGCGAAAATTACGATTAATTTCAAATACTTTTTCAATACCGCCGACGACCAAGCGCTTCAAATAAAGTTCCGGCGCAACACGTAAATACAAACCCATATCAAGCGCATGATGATGTGTCGTAAAAGGTCGCGCAGTGGCACCACCAGGAATCACTTGCATCATCGGTGTTTCCACTTCTTGGAAACCACGTTGTTTTAAAAATTGACGGATGAAATCAATTGTCTTGGAGCGAATTAAAAATGTCTCGCGTGTTTTTTCGCTCATGATCAAATCAACATAACGTTGGCGATAACGTAATTCTTGATCAGCCAAGCCATGGTATTTGTCCGGCAATGGACGCAATGCTTTGGTTAATAATCGTGCTTGCGTGGCTTTAATGGAAAGCTCATCGGTTTTTGTTTTAAATAATACGCCTTCGATGCCAACAATATCGCCCAAATCCCATTGTTTAAATTCATCATAAATACCTTCAGGCAAATCTTGTGCTTTTAAATAAATTTGAATTTGGCCTGACATATCTTGGATATGCATAAAACTTGCTTTACCCATCAAGCGACGCAACATAATTCTACCGGCTACTTTGACAGGCAATGCGTTGAGCTCTAATTCATCATGAGAAAGTTTGTCATACTGCTGGTGCAATTCCGCGCTTAAGTTTTCGCGCTTAAAATCATTGGGAAACGCCAATCCTTTTTCACGCCATTGGTTAAGCTTATTTTTACGCTGACCTATTTGGTCATGTTCATCAATTACATTATCTATTTCAGTCGTCATGATGTATTCCACTTTTTAAACTGGCTTCAATAAAAATATCTAAATCACCATCTAATACATTTTGCGTATTACGTATTTCAACACCGGTGCGCAAATCTTTAATTCGGGAGTCATCCAGCACATAAGAACGAATTTGACTGCCCCAACCGATATCCGATTTATTTTCTTCTAATTTTTGCTTATCTGCCATACGTTTTTGCATTTCCATTTCGTAAAGCTTAGCTTTTAATTGGCTCATGGCTGTCGCACGATTTTTATGCTGCGAACGGTCAGCCTGGCACTGTACCACAATTCCACTGGGCACATGCGTGATGCGAATGGCGGAATCAGTACGATTCACATGTTGTCCACCTGCACCACTGGCACGAAAAGTATCAATGCGTAAATCAGCCGGATTAATTTGAACATCAATTTTGTCATCAATTTCAGGCGAGACAAAAATGGCCGCAAAAGAGGTATGTCGACGATTACCAGAATCAAAAGGAGATTTGCGAACCAAACGATGCACGCCGGTTTCTGTTTTTAACCAACCATACGCATAGGGCCCACTAAATTTTACCGACGCGCCTTTGATGCCCGCGACTTCACCTTGAGACATATCAATGACTTCACATTGAAAGCCATGTTTTTCACCCCAACGTAAATACATTCGTAATAACATTTCTGCCCAATCTTGCGCTTCTGTTCCGCCCGAGCCGGATTGCACATCTAAATACGCATTATTGGGATCCATTTCGCCAGAAAACATACGCTTAAATTCTAACGTTTCTAATTGTGTTTGTAGTTTTTGCAAATCATTCGCTATTTCACCAATGGTTTTTTCATCATTTTCGGCGAAAGCTAATTCGAGTAATTCTTGATTGTCTTTAATGCCTTGTAGTAAACGATCAATCGTTAAAATAATTTCTTCTAGTTTGGCTTTTTCTTTACCCAAGGCTTGCGCACGTTCAGGTTGTTGCCAGACACTCGCGTTTTCTAATTCGGCATTGACTTCTTCTAAGCGATCACGCTTTTGATCGTAGTCAAAGATACCTCCGAATGGTATCGGTGCGCTCGGTGATATCGCTAATTTGATTTTTTAATGGGTTAATTTCTAGCATTAATCTATACCTTCTAATCTACATGTAGGGGCACGATGCGTCGTGCCCCTACTACATTCCTAAAACTTCCTTCACAAACGGAATCGTAATTTTACGTTGTTTCACCAACGACATCGTGTCTAATTGATTTAATAAATTTAACAGCGTCGATAAACTGCGCTCAGTACGACGCATTAAAAAATCTAACACTTCTTCAGGCAATTCAAAACCACGCTGTTTCGCACGCAATTGCAACGCCTGTCTTTTTTCATCATCACTTAATGGGTTTAATTCTATACTAGTACTGCCCACTAATCGCGATTGCCAATCAGCTAATTTAAATGGTAACGATTTTGCACTGTGATGTGCGCCCACGATCATTTTCTTGCCGGCTTGTTGCAAGCGATGATACGCATGAAACAATGCTTCTTCCCAATCCAACATGCCTGCTACTTGATCGATATCATCAATAACCAATAAGTCTAGATTTTCAATATTGTCTAAAATACTGGGTTTAAATTCTTGTTTTGCTCGCAAAGGCAAATATAAACAATGCGCGGATTGCCAACATAATGCTTGCAATATATGCGTTAAGCCACAACTTGGCACACCCCATAAATATAATAAAAAATCGTGGTTGTTTTTCAAATAAGCAATTAACGAAAGATTTTTTCCCGGATAAAAATTATCAAAAGTGGCATCGTCGCGTAATGCAACACCTAACGTTAATTGTGTAATCATCGTTGATACATTTGGCTATTCATATATTGTTCATGTAATTTGCGCAGCAACACCATAATCACTGCCGCGACCGGCAACGCTAATAACACCCCAACAAAACCAAATAATTGACCACCCGCAAGCACTGCAAAAATAACCGCAACAGGATGCAAACCAATCCGATCGCCAATAAACCAAGGCGTTAATACAAAACCTTCTAACACATGGCCCACCGTAAATAAGATGGCAACATAAATTAAATGTGTGATGTCATGAAATTGAAAAAGCGTGGCAATCACTGCAATGAACAAACCAACAATGGTGCCCAAATAAGGCACGATACTTAATAACGCAATCACAAAACCAATTAATAACGCTAGATCAACGCCAATGATGCTAAGCCCTAAACTATAAATAACGCCTAACGCTAACATCACCAATAATTGGCCGCGGAAAAAAGCGCTCACCACTTCATTCGATTGGCTCAATAAACTGCTGACAACAGGTAAAATACGTCGTGGGAATAAATCTTTTATATTTTGAATTAATGTAGGCCAATCACGTAATAAATAAAAAGTTACCACAGGAATTAATACCAGATTTAAAACAACCACCACTAATACAGTACCGGAATGAGTGAGTGTTTTGATAAACGAACCACTCCAGTTACCAATTTCTTGCCAATGATCAGTGATCGCCGACTTAATCGTGGGGACATCTAATTGTAAATTCATATCCCAATGTGCATTGGCCCACGGCAATGCGATAGTTTGCAACCACGTTAACATAAGCGGCAATTTATTAAATAGAATCATTACTTGTTCTTCGAGTAACGGAATTAAAAACGCGAGCATAATAACAACCGCAAACAACATAAATAAAAATACGCTCACCACTGCCCCTAACCGAGGAAAGCGCCAACGCACTAAACGCGTGACCAAAGGATTGCCTAAATAGGCGAATAAAGCGGCAACAAAAAATGGCGTTAAAATACTCATGCTTACTCTGCTCCTTGCGTCCAGCGATACCTTAAAGTAGACGGATCGAGAAAATCATCTTGGGCTTGCAACGAATTACTTAAATCAAAAATGGGTTTTAAGGCATCATTGCCACCGTTAATTTGCGCTTGCAACGTAACGTTCGCACCATTCACTTCTTTTATTTCAACATTTTTTAATTGTGTTAATTGATTTAAATACGTTAACAACGCGGAAAATTTTTGTGCGCTATCCACATTCGTAATCACAAATTTTGCATATTGCGCAGACGATTGCTGATGGTGAGAAGCAATAAAATTCACGGCATGATTTACGCCTGCCGCTAATAATGCTTCAGGTGTTGCTGCTTGTGACTGCCATGCTTGATTAAAATTGCCCAGCACTAACTGCCAATTAGCTTGTCCGTGGTCTATCACGCCAATTAATAGGCCATCGACTGAATAACGTTTGGCAGCTTGTTGCAAAGTGCTTAATGAAAATATCGTGACGTCTTGAGCGCTCACTGCTTGCTCATCTTCTAAATCCATTTCAGGAAATAATAATGGCAATCCACGCTGATGAGACAATTGTGTTAACAATGCTGGTAAATCAGAGTTAGCTGCTTGCGCACCAATAATTTTATTATCATTCACTAGCCATACCAATAACATGGGTCGTTCACTACCCCAAATCGACAAATGATTCGCATTTAATAATTGATTAATCGGTGCAGGATCAAAACTCGCTTGCAGTGCAAGCGTTGGTTGATCGACGTAATGGTATTCTTGCATCCATAAATTAGCATTCGCCAGCGCTTGTTTGATGGCATTGTTATCAATAACGTTAGAATCACCAGAAACTTTGACGAAAACTTGTTGCAGTATTTGTGGGAGAGCAGTCGCGCGATCCGCTGAACTTTGCGAAGCGACGCTAACTGTGCCAGTATAAAGATTCTTCACAACGGATGCGTTGGCAGATAAACTGAACAAGAATGTCATCGCCACAATAAGGAAATATCGCCACTGCATGTTGAGGCCCTTTATGCGCAAAATCGCCATAGTAGCATTAGATCTCGCCTTTGGCATCGGGTTGTTACTGTTTAGTACAACCATTTTAGCTGCCCCACTTCCGCTCAAAAGCTATCAAGCAAGTTATGCGGTTTACTACGATGGAATTCGTATCGGTACCACGACATCAACGCTCACCCTGCATCAAGAACATTATCAATTCTGCACTGAAGATTTGCCGACGTTAAGTTGGTTAAAAGGAAAAGTACTGGAATGCAGCAATGGATTTTTAACATCTGATAAAGTCATTCCTGAAACGTATACCTATAACTATCAATACGGCAAAACGAAAAAAAATATTACGATTCGATTTGATTGGCACAAATATTTAGCGACAACCACAGCCGACAACAAACCGTGGCGAATGAAAATTCAGCCAGATACACAAGATAAATTGAGTTATCAATTAGCGTTACGCCAAGCGTTGATTCAAGGCAAAAAACAAATGACTTATCCCGTTGCCGATGGCGGACAACTGAAAAACTATATTTTTAAAGTGATCGCACATCCTATTCTTACTTCAGCGTTTGGGAAGTTAGACACCGCGCAAATCATTCGCTTACCCACGGCTGACAAACCACTCGTTAATTTATGGTTTGCAAAATCACTACGCTATCTTCCCGTGCAAGCAGAACAAAAACCACATTTTCTAGATGTGGGGCGCGCTGAAATTATTAGCGTGAGAAATTAATATGTTGAAATCTGAATTACCACATTTTTTAGCCAGCCACATTGCGCAACACTATCCAGAAATTACTGAAAAAATGGCATTAGAATCAATGGAGATTCTTCTCGAGCAAATGAAATCGGCATTAGCCAGAGGTAATCGCATTGAAATCCGCGGCTTTGGCAGCTTTAATTTACGTCATCATGCACCGCGCCAAGCGCGCAATCCTCGCACAGGCAAATCCGTGCAAACCAAAGCGCGTTATCGCGTACGCTTCAAACCTGGCAAACCATTGCGCGATCGGCTTTTGCATAACCCTCTGACGACTTAATAAAACCTTAAGGTTTGTCTATTACTATTACTTGCAATATCGCCATATTACGTGTAATCAGGATTCGCCATGCCGTATACTTTTGATGATTTACCACGCGAACTCAAAAACGAAATCTTAAAACACTTATCTGCGTCTGAACTTTTTAACGCGCGATCAACTACAAAAGAATTTTATGCGCTTGCGTACCCTATCTTATTTAAATGGCAAGATGAGGAGGCTTACAGCTACCAACAGAAATTGATGGTGCTCTGGATAACAAATCCTGAAACCAGATCCTTGTTGCCAAAAGAAACCTTAATTAATCTCGTACACCAAGCGTTTAATAATGCAGACATAAATAATGCTAATTTAATGGATAATATTTATTGCTTGTGGTTATTGGCAGATCTCAACGGACAAACCAATGATGCCATGTTGCAATCTGCCACAACAGATTGCATCTCTACATTGATAACTCTCTCAAAAGACAAAGTTGCTCATGTTCGCCAAGAAGCTTGGAGCACCTTAGATAGTTTCACTCCAATAATATCTCATGACCAAAAAATAAAAATCCGCGATGCCAAGATAGCTCGCACAGCTGAACCAACCAATGGCCTCACCAACAGGATAATATCTCTACTAATCAAAGAAAATGCTCTTCCAATCTTAAAAGCACTTATTCCAGGATCATCTAATGACCAAAAAATAGAAATTATCAGTATGTTGATATCTTTCTCAACTGACGCAGATCTCTTGATCCGAGCAGAAGCTTATTACGCTTTAAGTAACCTTGCTCCTCTATTATCTGACAATCAAAAAACAGAAATCGCCAGCACGCTGATAGCTGACATAGGTCCCCCAACCTGCACAGAAGCTTATTGCATCTTAAGTAAATTTGCTCCTCTATTATCTGACAACCAAAAAACAGAAATCGCCAGTGCGCTAATATCCTTATCTTTTTCAAATGACATAGATCCCCTGACTCGCATAGAAGCTTATTATGCCTTAAGTAATTTCGCCCCTTTATTATCCGACAATCAAAAAACAGAAATCATCAGTGCTTTGATATCTTTCTCAGCTGATATTCAAACATATGCCTTAAATAACTTTGCTCCTCTATTATCAGCAGAGCGTATCAATTCACTGACACAGTTCTCACTTGACGTAGGCCCTCTGATCCGCATAGAAACTTATTACGCCTTAAGTAATTTCGCTCCTCTGTTATCTGACAATCAAAAAACAGAAATCGTTAATGAACTGATACCTCTGTTAGCTGAAGAAGATACTTGGCATCACATAGATGCGGATAAAATATTAAAAGCCCTCGTTCCAGTATTACCTGAAACCCAAACAACAAGGATTATCACTGCGTTGATAGCTCTGTTAGCTCATCAAAATTCTTCGATGAGCAAAGAGTTGTACAATATAGTTTTCAGAAATATCTATATCTCTTCAACTTTCAGTAAAACCTACAAAACGAAAATCTCCAATACTCTAAAATTTCTCTCAACCAAAATAGACTCTTCTATTCGTATAAAAGTTTGTCACTTATTAGCTCAGCTTGCGCCAATGCTATCAGATGATCAACTTTTACAAATAATACAAACAAAGAATTCGACGGCTGAATTTGCTATTTTGAAATATTTCCTAACGCTTCACCTTGTCAATCGAGTGGGCAAAGCAGAATTAGACAAAATTAACTATATAAAAGGTATCGCTGACTATAAACAAGTTGCTAATGAGCTTCGCGCTCCTTACAAAAACAGCAAAACTCTTGGAGAATACGTTGCTTCTCATCGCGATATTTCAGTGAATATCGAATTCTTATCGCTACTAAAAAATCTATTGGAAACAAAACCAGCCTTTATCGAAAACAAAAAAGACTTTGAAAGATGGAGCTTATTTTTAATAGGCATTAGTTTTGGTTACGACACAGGCCCCAAAACTGCTAAGCAATGCCTAGAAGTTCTCACGCAGTTATTCAGCGATGCTCGCATGCCTTGCACAATGAAACATCAACTTCTTACACAAAAAAATGAGTTTAATCATTTCACATTCGGCGATATTTATTTTTTAGAAAATAAAGATGCTTTCTTGCGTTATCTAAACGTAGCCCCTGAAATTTTATGTAATGCAAAAAATATTGATCGATGTTTTCCCAACACATCGAAAAAAGCCTTGAGAGATTTTTTATCAGCTCATCCGGAATCACAAGCTGCATGTAGACTGCTTGCCAATTTACCGCCTAAATTCAGTCTTGCGCATTCCATATCTTTTTTATTTAAAATTTCGCACAACAAAGCACTCATGCCACACGATGGCGGATTGCGCCTCGTGCGTTAAAACACTAGAAACTAAACCAGGCCCCGCATGGCAAAAAGTTTATTTCATCACTTCGCTAAAAACTGCATCAACGTTTGATCATTCAATAGGTTATTTAGTACTTTATTAAATGCTTCGTTGACTTGCTCAGAAGGATCGACAGAATCTACCGACAAATATTGATTGCTGTAGCTATTGGCGCGATACACACGAGTGTACGTACCTGTTTTGTTTTTCGCTTCTACTTTTACAGCTACATCCGTTTCAGCATTGGCAGCTACATAACTTTTGGCAAACAGATAATTAATTTTTAATATTTTAACGGTTAATTGATCGTTTGATGAGCCAACATCTGAAATAGGTGTGAATCCATATTGTGTTAACGCATGTGTGACTTGATTGGTGACTAATTCGGTTACATTTTGCGAAGAATCAATTTTGGCTGCTTTATATTGTGCTTCGAGTGTTTGTGGACGTTCATCGATGACTTGCAAAGCAACTGTTTTACCATTGCCAATGGCATTGGCGTTTACTGTCGCTTGAGGTCTCAAATCTACGGTATTATTTATGGCTGAAGAACAGCCTGCTAATAATAAACAAATAAATAAAAAATTAACCTTTAAAAAATTTCTCATATATTTCCTTCCTCATATTCAAAGCACCACGTCATTGCGAGACACTGCAAGCGTAGCGCAGCAGAGGCGAAGCAATCCAGTTTTTTTTCTGGATTGCCACGGCAATTTCGCTTACGCTTCATTGCCTCGCAATGACAATATTGGATTATGGCATGAGTGATACCAATGAAACCATTTATACCGTCTCGCAATTAAACCGCGCGGTGCGCGATTTTCTTGAACAAAGTTTCTTGCCGTTGTGGATCACGGGCGAAATCTCCAATTTTGCTTGCCCCAGTTCAGGTCATTGGTATTTTTCTTTAAAAGACGCCGGCGCTTCTGTACGTTGTGCCATGTTCGCAGGTAAAAATCGCGGTTTGGGTTTTAAACCAGAAAACGGCATGCAAATAATGCTTAAAGCGCGCGTGAGTTTGTATGAAGGTCGTGGCGAGTTTCAATTAATCGCCGAACAAATGGAACCGGCTGGCGATGGATTACTGCAAAAAAAGTTCGAAGCATTAAAACAAAAATTAAATGCCGAAGGTTTGTTTGCGCAAGAACATAAAAAACCCCTGCCCGATTTTCCTAAAACCATTGGTGTGGTCACTTCTCCAACCGGCGCGGCTATTCGTGACATCATCACGGTATTAAATCGACGCTTTCCTGCCATTCACATTATTATTTATCCTGCCTCGGTACAAGGCACACAAGCATCCTCAGAAATTACACGCGCCATTGAAATTGCTAATGAACGCAATGAATGTGATGTGTTAATCGTCGGTCGTGGTGGCGGATCGCTGGAAGATCTATGGCCATTTAATGAAGAAAATGTGGCGCGTGCGATTTTTACAAGCCGCTTACCTGTTGTCAGTGCTGTTGGTCATGAAATTGATTTTACAATTAGTGATTTTGTTGCAGACGTTCGCGCCGCTACTCCTTCGGCAGCCGCAGAATTGGTAAGCCCTGATCAACAAAGTTTGCTGCATACACTGGCGCGTTTTGCCGAACGGTTACGTCATCCATTGCAAAAGCTACGTGAACAAATGCAATTGCTGGATGATCTCGAACAACGCCTTATTCGTGCCATCAAAAATATTTTAGAACGTGTGCAACAACGCTTAATGCATGATGCTCGCACACTTAACACCTTAAGCCCACTTGCCACTCTCGATCGCGGTTATGCGATTTTATTAAATGATCAGCAGCATGTGATTGATCAATGTCAAAAAGTGACGATTGGCGAAACAGTTACCGCTAAATTGAAAAATGGAAAGCTTTATTGTCGCGTTGACAAAATTGACAGCTAAAGCAAAAAAATGCTTAATAACGGCCAGATTTTTATAGGAGATGTTGAATTATGCGTAAGTTATTACCGGTTGTCTTCTTAACCCTTTTTAGTTCCGCGGCTTTTGCTGCCGATAATGGTTTTTATATTGGCGTTGATGTAGGTCAGGTAAAGACCAATTATGGCAATGCGACAAATAACTTCGGTATTAAATTTGATACCGTTGGCAATTCGGGAAACCTACAAGATTTAGGGCCTGGCGCTCCTTCTGTGAATTCAAGCGGTTTAGGTGGAAACATTTATTTTGGTTATCAATACAATCACTATTTAGCCACGGAAGCGGGTTACACTTATATGCCTTCGGTAAATTTGCTCAACAAAGAAACCGCCTCTGTTGGTAGTGTGACAGCAACAGGTGATTTAACCCTGGATGAACAAGCAGGTGATTTGGTTGAAAAATTTATGTTGCCCATCGCAAGCTCTGGCATAACGTTATTTGCCAAAGGTGGTATTGCCTATATTACCGCACGCGAAAAAGCGAATTTAACTGTTACTGGAATTGGCCCGACACCGATTCAATTTTCAGATGCTGATACAGTGAATGCTTTTCGCCCAACCTACGGTGCCGGCATAAGCTATGATTTCACCAATTCATTCACGGGTAATATTTCTTGGCAACGCATCCAAGGTAATAACAATATTCAAAACGTTAATCTTGCTGCGGTAGGTATTGCTTATCACTTTGGCAACTAAGTTAGCTGTTATTAACGAATCTGAATGCATTGGTTGTACTAAATGCATTCAGGTTTGTCCGTTCGATGCCATCATTGGTGCTCCACAACAAATGCACACTATTCTCGCGCAAGAATGCACAGGCTGTGAATTGTGTGTAGAACCTTGCCCGGTTGATTGTATTAGTATGATAGAAATTGGCGCGCCTCTTTTTACGATGGAGCGCGCTAAACAACGACGACGTGCGCAACGTCATCGTTTAAAACCCCATGAATCAATCGAAGCACCCAAAGATTCTATGCAAGCGAAACAATTAATCTTAGATGCACTTGCTCGCACCAAACATAAAAAATCAAGAGAATAATTTATGGATAAGAAAAAGATTGAAACTATATTTAAGCGATTTAAAAAACAAAACCCAAACCCTACCACAGAGCTAAAATATCATTCTGTGTTTGAATTATTAATTTCCGTTATTCTTTCTGCGCAAGCAACTGATATTAGCGTCAATAAAGCCACAGAAAAATTATTTCGTGTGGCTAACACGCCTGAAAAAATCTTCGCGCTAGGCGAGCCGGGTTTAAAAAAATATATCCAAAGCATTGGGCTATTTAATAGCAAAGCAAAAAATATTATAAAAACATGCCAGTTATTGATCGAACAACATCAAAGCCATGTGCCGAATACGCGTGAAGCATTACAAAAATTGCCGGGTGTAGGTAGAAAAACGGCAAATGTTATTTTAAATACCGCTTTTGGCGAACCTACATTAGCGGTTGATACACATATCTTTCGCATTAGTCATCGTATTAATTTAGCTAAAGGCAAAACGCCTGAAGATGTTGAACGTAATTTAGTTAAAATTATCCCGAAAGAATTTTTACATGATGCGCATCATTGGTTAATCTTGCATGGGCGTTATGTATGTGTGGCGAGAAAGCCCAAATGTCCGCCGTGTATTATTGCAGATCTTTGCGAGTACAAATATAAAACTATCGCCTCTCCCCTTGAGGGAGAGGCAGTCCGCCGAAGCAACGAAGTTGCTAAGGCGGGCGGTGAGGGGTAATCAAAAAAAACGCCCTCACCCTAACCCTCTCCCATCCTTCGTTCACCTACGTGACTTCGTCACTTCGGCGTACTTCGGCGGGAGAGGGGATAATTAAATTTTAAACACAGGAGAAATTATGTTAGCAAATAACGAACGTCAACAATCGCGCGAAGTATTTTTTAAAGCATGGCGCAAACATCAATTAAATGAATCGCTTGAACCCCTGGAAAAACAAATTGTTCAGCTTATTCACATGCACCCTGAATATCACGCGGTATTAAATAACCCGGAAAAATACCAAGATTATGATTTCAATCAAGAAGACGCTGAAGAAAATCCTTTTTTGCATTTAGGATTACACCTTACCATTCTTGAACAAGTATCCACGAATCGCCCCAAAGGCATCACCGCTGTTTATCGTGATTTAGTCCTTAATTTTGGTGATGCGATGCATGCTGAGCATCACATGATGGAAATTTTAGCAAATTTAGTTTGGGAAATGACGCAGAAAAAGAAACCAGCTGATGACAAAGCTTATCTTAAACAGTTAAAAAAATTATTGAAGAAAGGTTGTAGTGGGCACCAGCATTAAAAATGTTGGTATCCTGTTTTCTTCGGCTCATACAACGATCCATCACTGTTATACATTCTCAATCCTTTTTCCGCATCGATTTTTCCGATGCATGTCACGTCGGGCAAATCGAGTTTTTGTGATGAAGTAAAACAAAGCTCGTAATCATCGCCACCAGTTAACGCTAACTCAGGATATTTTTTCACAAGTTCGAGCATGGGAATTTTATCGAGATAAATACTCGCGCCTTTATCACTTGCCTCAAGAATGTGACCCAAATCACTGATTAAACCATCGGAAATATCAATGCAACTCGAAGCAATATCGCGCAGTTGCAAGCCAAGTTCGATACGCGGCAAAGGTCGATTAAGTTTAGATAAAGATATTTGATCATGATATTTAAGTGCGTAAGCAGCCGTACCTAAATTACCTGAGACATAAATATAATCGCCAACATTAGCACCGGCGCGCGTTAAAAATTTATTCTCTGGTGTCAAACCACAAACATTAATAGTAATGCTTAACGCACCGCGCGTTAAATCTCCGCCAACTAACGTAATATTAAATTGATCGGCTAAACTAAATAAACCTTCGGCAAATTGTTTTAACCATAATTCATTTACATCGGGAATAGCCAGCGCACAAGTAAACCAAGCCGGCTGCGCACCCATGGCAGCTAAATCGCTTAAATTAATCGCCAATGCTTTATAAGCTATATCTCCAGCTGTAGTATCACTTGAAAAATGCACGCCAGAAGCAAAGGTATCAATCGACATTGCTAATTGGTGTTTAGGCGGTACTTGCACAATGGCGCAATCATCACCACTGCCAATAATGACATCGGTGCGTTTAGCTACACGTTGAAAATATTTCTTAATGATTTCAAATTCATTTAGCGGCATTAGACTCAATCTTGCGTAATTGTTGCGAAATGCGATCTAAAATACCATTCACAAATTTATGGCCATCAGTTGCACCAAATGATTTGGTTAATTCCAATGCTTCATTAATCACTACTTTATAAGGCACATCAGGGCGTTTTAATAATTCATATGTGGCAATACGCAAAATCGCTAATTCAATCGGATCGACTTGATCCACGGGGCGGTCAAGATGCGGCACGATTTGAGTATCAATCGCTGTTAAATTTTGCATCACACCATGCAATACATCTTTGAAATAAATAAAATCGCTTTTCGACGCATTTTCATCACGTACAAATTGTTCTTCAATGGCGGGCAAACTATTACCCGATAATTGCCATTGATACATTGCTTGTAACGCAAAACGTCTTGCCCAGCGACGCGCTTTTGGATCAGTTTTCATTCGTTCACCTTTACTGTTGCTAATTTTTTCAATCGTTGAATTTCTTCGCGAAATGCATTCACATCTTCAAAACTTTTATACACGGATGCAAAACGTACATATGCCACGGGATCAATACCACGCAATTCTTCCATTACCCATTCGCCTAATTCACGCGAACTAATTTCACGCTCTCCACTACCGCGCAATTTTTTAATTAAATGATGCATAGCAGAATCTACTTGTTCAATAGCCACCGGACGTTTTTCCAACGCACGCAACATACCCGCACGCAATTTTTGTTCATCAAAACTTACACGTGTGCCATCACGCTTAATAATTTGTGGCAACGTTAATTCAGCTGTTTCAAACGTATTAAACCGTTCATTGCATTCGGGGCATTCACGACGACGCCTAACTTGATTGCCTTCTAAATTTAAGCGCGAATCAATCACTTTCGTATCGGGATGTTGGCAAAACGGGCAGTACATAATTTTTCCTTCAAACATGCAAGGGCACGATGCATCGTGCCCCTACAACTACAAATAAACTGGAAACTGTTTACACAGTTCTTTTACCTGATTTTTTACCTCAAGAATAGTTTTTTCATTCGTTACATCACTTAATATTTTCACCATCCATTCGCTAATCATATCCATTTCTTTTTCTTTCAATCCACGAGTAGTAACAGCAGGTGTTCCCAAACGAAGACCACTGGTCACTGATGGCGAACGTGGATCATTAGGCACAGAATTTTTATTCACCGTCATATACGCTTTGCCTAATGCTTCATCCGCTTCTTTGCCGGTGATGTTTTTATCAATTAAATCGACTAAAAATAAATGATTATCTGTGCCACCAGAAACAATTTTATATTGTTGCTTTTGCAAATTAGCCGCCAATCGACGTGAATTATCTAACACTTGTTGTTGATAAATTTTAAAACTTGGTTCTAATGCTTCTTTAAATGCCACCGCTTTCGCGGCAATCACATGCATTAATGGCCCACCTTGATGACCAGGAAATACCGCACTTTGTAATTTTTTTTCAAGCTCCGCATTGGCGCGCGCTAAAATCATACCACCACGCGGGCCACGTAATGTTTTATGTGTTGTGGTTGTGACGACATCCGCATAAGGAATTGGTGTGGGATAAAGATCAACGGCAACTAATCCTGCCACATGCGCCATATCTACCCATAAATAAGCGCCAACACTATCGGCAATTTGTCTAAAAAATTTCCAATCGACTTTGCGTGAATACGCTGAAAATCCAGCAACGATTACTTTGGGCTGATGTTTTTTGGCCAATGTTTCTACTTGATTGTAATCAATTTCACCCGAATGTGGATCAATCCCATATTGCACGGCATGATAAAGTTTGCCGGAAAAATTCACGTTAGCACCATGCGTTAAATGTCCGCCGTGCGCTAAACTCATGCCTAATAATGTTTCACCCGCATTCATTAACGCCATTAATACTGCCGCATTTGCTTGCGCACCGGAATGAGGTTGTACATTGACGTAATCCGCGTGAAATAATTTTTTAGCGCGTTCAATAGCTAAATTTTCAGCTATATCAACAAACTCACAACCACCGTAATAACGTTTACCTGAATAACCTTCCGCATATTTATTGGTAAGCACGGAGCCTTGCGCTTCTAACACAGCAATACTGGCGTAATTTTCAGAAGCAATTAATTCTAAATGCTCTTCTTGGCGTTGTTTTTCTTGTTGAATCACCTTGAAAATTTCTGGATCAAATTGGTTTAAATTCATGTTGGCTCCTTAAAAATTTCATTAACTTCCTGCGCATTAAAAGCATGCTCTTTTCGACAAAATTCACACGTCACCACAATATTTTTATATTCTTTAATTAATGCAAGCGCATCTGTTTTGCCCAACGTTAAAATAGCATTGGCCATACGCTCTTGATTACAACGACAAGAGAACATGACATCTTGCTCGCTCAACAAACGTAAATCATGCTCATGAAAAAGGCGATGCAATAATTGCTCATTAGGTAAATTTAATAATTCATCATCCGTAATTGTTGCCGCCAAATGTTTTATTTCTTCCCAGAGCAACCCTTTGCGTTCATTCACGTGCACAGCTTCGTTTTCCGGCATTAATTGCAATAAAAATCCTGCGGCACCATCATTATTTGCGGTGAGATAAAGATGTGTTTCTAATTGCTCAGATTGATGAAAATAATTTTCGATGACTTGTGCTAACGATTTACCTTCCAAATTGACGACACCTTGATAACGTTCACCACCGGTACCAGGATCAATGGTAATCATCAAGCGCCCTTGCCCTACACTTTTGGCAAAATCGTCACTTACTAATTCATCGTCTTGCCAATTGGCTAACCCTCTTAATTGCTGTTCACTATTGGCTTGTGCCAACAACAAAGAAATCGGCCCATCACCTTGGACTTGTAAAATGAGCGAGCCTTGATATTTCAACGTAGCACTTAGCAAACTTACAGCTACTAATGTTTGACCTAAAAATTGTTTGACTGTCTCAGGATACGGATGGCGCAACGAAACCTCTTGATAGGAATCATGAAGCCTAACGATCTCACCACGGATGGGTAGATTTTCAAAAATGAAGCGCTGTATTTGGTCGGTTTGTGACATCCGGCAATGATAACAAACAGTTGCTTATTTAGTAATCATCCGCTACTTTTCTGCGCTCTAGCAAAAGGATACCCCATGGCTCAATACGTTTTTACCATGAATGGCGTTGGCAAAGTCGTTCACCCGAATCGTTTTATCTTAAAAGATATTTATTTGTCATTTTTCCCTGGCGCCAAAATTGGCGTGCTGGGTTTAAACGGTTCTGGAAAATCCACCCTACTTCGTATCATGGCAGGCCTCGATAAAGACTATATAGGTGAAGCGCGCCCACAACCCAATCTGAAAATTGGTTATTTGCCTCAAGAACCACACTTAGACCCTACGAAAGATGTCCGCGGCAATATTGAAGAAGCGGTTAAAGAAACCAAAGCATTGCTAGATCGCTTTAATGAAATCAGCATGAAATTTGCCGAGCCCATGTCTGATACGGAAATGGATAAATTACTCAACGAACAAAGCGAATTACAAAATAAAATTGATGCAGCCGGTGCGTGGGAATTAGATCGCCAATTAGATATTGCTGCTCATGCGCTACATTTGCCACCTTGGGATGCCGATATTACAAAATTATCCGGTGGTGAAAAACGCCGCGTCGCCTTGTGTAAATTGGTGCTTTCTAATCCTGATATGATTTTACTTGATGAACCAACGAACCATTTAGATGCAGATAGCGTGGCGTGGTTAGAAAAGTTTTTGAAAAATTTTGCTGGCACCGTGGTAGCTGTCACTCATGATCGTTACTTTTTAGATAATGTCGCAGGTTGGATTCTAGAATTGGATCGTGGACAAGGTATTCCTTATGAAGGCAATTATTCTTCGTGGTTAGAACAAAAAGAAAAACGTTTAGAGATTGAAGAAAAACAAGAAACAGCGCGACAAAAAACCATTAAACATGAATTGGAATGGATTCGCGCCAATCCCAAAGGGCGACACGCAAAAAGCAAAGCGCGTATTGCGCAATTTGATGAACTCATGTCGCAAGAATTTCAAAAACGTGCTGAAACGCAGGAAATTTATATTCCGCCGGGCCCTCGTTTGGGTGATGTTGTCATTGAAGCCAAAGGGTTAAAGAAAAGTTTTGGCGAACGCACATTATTTGACAATCTAGATTTCTTTTTACCACCCGGTGGCATTGTTGGTGTGATCGGTCCTAATGGTGCGGGAAAAACCACACTCTTTCGCATGCTTGCGAATCAAGAAAAACCTGACAGCGGTGAAATTCGTTTTGGTGATACGGTACAACTTGCTTATGTCGATCAAAGTCGCGATAGCTTAAATGGTGATAAAACCGTGTGGGATGAAATTTCCAACGGCCAAGAAATTATGATGGTCGGTAGTTATCAAACGCAATCACGTGGTTATGTGAGTCGTTTTAATTTCAAAGGCGCTGATCAACAAAAATTAGTGAAAAATTTATCGGGTGGTGAACGCAATCGTGTTCATCTCGCCAAACTTTTAAAAAGTGGCGGCAATGTTTTATTGCTCGATGAACCTACCAATGATTTAGACGTTGAAACATTGCGCGCGCTTGAAGAAGCGTTATTGTCTTTCCCTGGTTGCGCGGTAGTGATTTCACATGATCGCTGGTTTTTAGATCGTATCGCGACACACATGCTTGCGTTTGAAGACGATAAAGTCGTGTGGTTTGAAGGCAATTACGCGGATTATGCGGCGGATCATGAGAGACGCACGGGTAAGACTGTTTAAACAATGTCATCCCGGCCAAGCGAGTGAAACGAGTGCGAGCCGGGATCTAGCAATTTAATCCTACTTGTCACCCCGCATTTATTGCGGGGTCTGGTAGATGTTAAAGCACCAGCAAATGCACTCTCGCATAGCTTCATCCAAGCTCACACAAACCCCATGCGCACGGGAATTCAAACGCTTGTAACAACAAGAAAAAGTTATTTCTTTAACGTGTCCTTAAGAAAACCTTAAGATTTCTCTGTTAGTCTTTAAAAATCAAAGGGTTTTATGTACAATTTTTCGTATAATGGTGTAAGCTTAAGTGTGCGAGAGTCGTCAGCATTTTTCCCAATATAAAATTCTACAAACAAAACAACAGCACTGTGAATGGCAGATTGATGAGCATGCTGTATTGTGTTTTTTATAAGAAGACTGCGAGAGTTAAATTGAGGCTTAGAGAGAATGTTAACTAAAGTAATATTTCCAAACTTGAAAAAAGGAGACAAACCTAGATGTCTTCTCGTAATCAGTCTTGGTCAAGATCTTCAATCGGGTGAAAAACTTAAAGTAACTATTGAAGGCATAAATAAACAATTTTCAGAATGCACTGTTGTTATCGCTGATTCCCTGCAAAAACATAATCAAAGAATTTTAGGCCTAGATGAAAATGCAGCCACAGAAGCTGCTTTAGCAAGCGGCAAAAAATGGCTTGAAGAAAATAAAATCACTTTAGATGCTTTACAAATACCACATGCTATTCATCATTGGACTGAATACACATCAAGCGCAGACTTCCAAAATGCATTACGTAGCGTAAAAGATAGATATAACACGGATGTCGATTATAAAGCTGATCTGGATGACGCAATCGCCAGTTTTTATGCCAACTTCTCCTCCGCTCACAAAGACAAAAAAAGACTCCCAAGAAGAGAAGCAGAGGAATTTATACGAGAATATATAGAAGAAGAATATGCGGTAATGAAAGTATGGGAAAAAACTCTTGGCGACGTAAGACTCACATATCCAATAAGCCACAGCAAGATTGCCGCGTTAGTCTACGATGCTTTTAAAGCTCATCTTGCAGTAAAAAAATCTAGTTTAATTTTTCAAGATATGCAATTTACAGGTGAAAAGAAAAATGGAGCTGCCAAAAATGGCGCAGCTAACGGAAAATCTATTCCTAGTGCAAAAAAAGAAAGCTCTGACGAACACTCATCTCGATCACGAAGCAATTCCAGTTCTTCAGGTGAAGATAACGACGAAGAGAAAGCTCTACGCAAAATAGCAAAAACCACTTTCGAAATAATGAATGGTTTACCAAAAGAGCAGCAGCTTGACGATACTTTTACGATTGCCGCTAAGTCTGCGGCCGCTGCCATAAACGCAATCAAAACAACAAATGCGGTGTCGATATCCAGACTTGGAATTCTCAAAGTATCGACAACACCACGAACCAGCCCTCCTCTGTCGCCACATTCTTCCCCTACAGAAGAAATACCTCCTCGTGTATCGCCGCCAAAACGTTCTTCAGCTCCTAGCGATGATAGAATCGAAGAAGGCGCGCAAGAAACAACAAGCAACGAACGGCCTAAAAGCTTAACTATTGCTGAATTGGAAGATTTTGCAAAGCATCATAATAACGGATTTACTAAAAAGTAATTTTCTAATTTCGAGTTAATTGGTTCAAATATTCTTCGACAGTTTCTTTAGCAAGTGGTTTCGTAATGTATCCATTCATTCCTGCTTCAGAAGCTTGTTTTTTATATTCATCACTGTTGTGAGCTGTTAAGCCAACAATGCATATATGAACCTTTTCTTCCAATGCGCGAATTATTTTTGTCACAGCAAAGCCATTTGTATCAGGCAATCCAATATCCATGAAAATAATATCATAGTGATTTGTCTTAAAAAGATTTAAAGCGGATTCACCATTACTTGCTGTATCTACATCACAACCTACTTCGATCAAAACCATTGACGCGATTTTTTGTGCGATCATATTATCTTCCACAAGCAATGCTCTAATTTTCTTATTCATAAAAATTTACTCCTCCTTACTCGTCGTCTCATTTGATAATGGTAATTTAAACGGCAAAATGCAAACAAAAGCACTTCCTTTGCCAACCTCGCTATTCACTTCAATCTCGCCTTCCATTTCTTCGACGAATTGTTTAACTACTCGCAATCCCAAACCTAAACCTTTGTGAACTCCTTGGTTAGCCGGTGTTCCTCGCGTAAATTTTTCATAAATATACTCTAATTTTTCTTTTGGAATACCGCTTCCTGTGTCTTTAACAACTATTTTAATGAGTACACTTTTACCCTTTTTTTGTATCTCATATAACTCAACTTTGATAGACCCTGCTTGAGTAAACTTGATTGCGTTGCTTAGCAAATTAATAAGTATACGCTGCAGACGATAGTCATCACCCAAAAGAATAGCAGATATACTCTCATCATACGCGGCAATTAATTCTAAGTTTTTGTTTTTGGCCGCAGGCATTTCCATTGCAACAACACTATCAACCAATTTCTTCAGTTCAAACTTTTTAACAATAACAGGTCTATTACCATGCTCGATATTAGAAAAATCAAGCACGCCATTGCAAAAGTCTAATAATTCCTTTGAAGCCATCGCCAAATAATTAAGTAACTCTTTTTTTTCTGAATCATTTTCTTTTTCAAATAGATTATTGGCCAAATAATAAATGCCGGCGCATGGTGTTCTAATGTCATGTTCCATATTATGGATAAAATCCATTTTTACTTGGTTAGCGATTTTCAGTTGCTCCTCGTATTTTTTTCTTTCACTAATATCAATAGATATACCGAGCAGACCATTTACATGTCCTTGCTTATCCTTCAACGGAACTTTTCTCGTTAGATATACGGCGTGATTTCCTTTGGAATCAAAAGCATCTTCTTCTATAGAATGCTCAAAACCTAAAGCCATTATTCTTTCATCTTCGTTGGAAACCACATGAGCGACATCCCCATCATTTTTTCCAATTATTTCTTCAAGAGTTTTTCCGATAACATCCTGCCTTGAGCTGGCATTAATCAATTTTAATATATTGTAATTACACCCAAGATAAACACCTGATCTGTTTTTCCAATAAACATTCCCTGGCATTAACGCAATAATTTCATGAAGATTTTCCAATTCATCTGACAACTTTAGACGTTCACTTCTTATCGATTTCAATTCCTGCTCGTAAAATTTTATTTTTTGCTGAGCTTGTTCTTGATCAATCTCTTCTTGGCAAATAGTGATTAGACCAGAAGAACTCGTTTGAATATCATTAAATGGAATTCGAGTAATCGTTGCATTAGAAACAATACCGTCATCACTTGAGCGACTTTCTCTCTCGGTTAATCTTTGTTGAGTTGATATGGCTTCTTCATCAAACTTAGTAACATGATCAGCGATTGATTTTTTGACCAAATCGTAGATAGTCTTTCCAACGATTTCTTGGGGTGAGGATAAATTATAAGATTTTGCAGCACTATGACTACAGAATAGATAACGACCATCTTTATCTTTGACAGCAACATTCAGTGGCAAAACAGAAACCAGCTCTTTCAAAAAAACTAAATTCATATCCATACGAATACTTTACACCCTCACGTTTAACGCTGATCTTTGACACATGCTACAAAATACCTTTATATTGCAAGGACATAAATTCTAACGTTTTTCCCTGACTAAGTCTTTATTATCGAGCCTAAAATGACCGATTTTACTAAAGAAGCCCTTAAAATGTTCGCTCAAGTCATCCCAGAAGAGCTCGCTGCTCTGGAAAGTGCTCATCGAGCTCAAGACTGGAAAGTGATTTATGAATACATTCATAAAATGAAAAGCTCGGCGGTTTATTGCAAAGCCTTCAAATTGCGCGATGCATGCGCCGATTTAGAACAATATTTGAGATCATCGGAAAATATTGAACATCGTGAACAGCTTTATCAGGTAGTTTTAGACGAAATTGATGTGGTGAGAAAAGATCTCTGATCATGAAAGACATAATATGTATTCATAGGGGCAGACCTATGTGTCTGCCCTGTTTTTGCTCAAACCAAATTCTCACTAAAAATCTTTGCGATTAATTCTGATTTAGACACACATCCTAACTTATCTTTTGCGTTATCAACATAAAACTCCACGGTACGTGGTGATAAACCCATTTTTTTTGCTACTAACTTAAGCGTCATACCACGAACTAAATAATGAATACATTCTGACTCACGCTTAGAAAGCCCTAAATACTTGTGCGCCTTATGCAACTCATTTATTTTCTCTTTTGGTAGTGTAATTGGCATATCTTCAATGGCAATTTCTTGAGCTTCAGCATTTAGATTAAAATGAGCAAAACCCTCGACATCTATCGCCATGTTTTCTAAATCTTCGCTGATTTTCTTAAGCTCAACAGCTGATTTTTTGGGTGATTTCAATCCTTTGAGCGCCAAACGAAAATCCTTCGCCAAATTAGACAGAAATTCCGTTTTTGCACGATTGGCATTCTCCGCAATTTCTTTTGCCGCAAGAAGCTGCTCTTCCATTTTCTTTCTTTCAGTGATATCTATCGAAACACCCAATAACCCAACTACTTTCCCCTGATCATCATGTAATGGAAGTTTCTTTGTGAAAAACAATGCCTTCTCATTTTTAGAATTAATACCCGGCTCTTCATAAATTAGTTCTTTGTCAGACGCCATAATTTTTTCATCATCAGCAGTCACTTGATCTGCAAGTTTTTTATTAAGGATGGCGTGTATTTTTTTGCCAATTAAATCTTTTGGTGCTTTAAGTCCAAGATTGTCTACATTATTTTGATTGCTACCAAGATACACACCTTCTCGATTTTTCCAGTACACATTCCCAGGCATCAAAACAATTAATTCCTCTAGGTAATGCATCCTGTTAATAAACTCCGCTTTGGATTTATTTGATTCTTCTAATGCTTTTTCCATTTTTTTACGTTCGGTGATATCAAAAGAAACGCCTAACAAACCAACAACGCTATTATTTTCATTAACTAAAGGGATTTTTTTAGTTAAAAAAATCATGGGTTCTACACCAGAGGGCGCGTAGATTTCTTCAAGCATAACTTCTTGATTCGTTGACATGACTTTCTCATCAACCACATAAATTTTATCTGCATCATTCTTATCAACTAAATCGTACGTCTTTTTCCCTATAAACTCTCTCGAGGATTTTAATCCGAAAGTTTTCACAAGATTCTCATTACACCCCAAATACACCCCGTCTCTATTTTTCCAATAGACGTTACCTGGCATAACAGCAATTAATTGTTCAAGAAGAACATTATTGAGATCCATAAAATTTCCTGTAAAAATCTAGATGAGAGAAACAATAGGTGGACAAAGCAAGAGACATTACCGTATTTTTTACGTGAAGTCATGGCGCGCTTGTGTGAGCGCCCAAGACATGGCGGACACATAGGTCTGCCCCTACACGAGAATGATATATTATCTAGTTAATTTTTGAGCAAAATTTTGCTTAATTGCTTACGGTTTTTGATTACATCTGCCAAAGTGTATTGCGCTAAAACTTTGATAAAACTATTTTTAGCTTCATCTAAAACATGCTTTAGTCGACATACGGGTGAAATCACACACTTCCCGTTTGCTTGATCAAAACATTCAACGATAAAAAAATTAGGCTCTATTTTTTGAACCAGGTCACCAAGGTTAATATGTTCTGGCTTTGCATTAAGCTGCAAGCCACCCTTTTTACCTCGAATCGTTTTAAGCACACCAAGCTTACTCAAGCGATGGATAACTTTCATCAAGTGATTTTTAGAAATTTTGTAGCTGTCGGCAACTTCAGAGATGGTGCAGACCTCATCGTTACGCAGCGCAATATAAATCAGTGCGCGTAATGAATAATCTGTAAATTGTGTGAGCTGCATAATGAAAACCTCATGGAAAGTATTGCATAGTGAAGCCACAATGTTTAACATTCATTTTAAATACATGTTATGGCATTCTTACTATTAGGAGCAATTGATGATGAGCAATTCTACGCTATTTGAACGATTAGGTGGACAAAATGCTGTTAACGCGGCCGTTGATATTTTTTATCGCAAAGTGTTAGCCGATGACCGCGTCAATTATTTTTTTGATGGTGTCGATATGGAAAAACAAATTCAAAAGCAAAAAGGATTTTTAACGATGGTATTTGGTGGGCCAAATCATTATACCGGCAAAGATATGCGTGAAGGACATCGTCATTTGATTGCAAAGGGGCTGAATGACTCGCATGTTGATATTATTATTGAGCATCTTGGCAGTACGTTAACCGAACTTGGCGCTAAGAATGAAGACATTGCAAAAGTGGCAGCCATTGCAAATAGTGTTCGAGATGATGTGTTAGATCGTTAGCCTCATGTCCAATATTTGCTACGACAACCAATGTTACTCAGTGAATGATGCAGACACAGTATTGGATACGTTGTTAAAACATAACGTTGATTATCCACATTCTTGTAAAACAGGCACGTGCCAGTCTTGTCTGACTAAGTTGATCGATGGTGAAATTGCCCCTGAAGCACAGCAAGGTTTAAAGCCTACACTGCTAGCACAAAATTATTTTCTTGCCTGCCAGTGTAGGCCCAAAAAAAATATAACCATAGAACTTCCAAACCAAAATGATACTTCTATTTGTTCGAACATCATCAAGTTATCGAAGCTTAATCATAATGTCTTGCAAGTGTGGTTATCTATTGATGATCCTAGCTTTTTTAAAGCGGGCCAATATATTAATCTCATCACGCCAGAAAATCTTATTCGTAGCTACTCTATAGCCAATGCGCCAAGTCAATATATTGAACTGCATGTGAAATTAATGCCAAATGGGCTAATGAGTAATTGGTTAAGTCAACATGCTCAAGTGGGTTCATCAATATATATTCGAGGCCCGATAGGCAATTGCTTTTATCATAATCCACAGAATGAATCGTTTCCTATAATCTTAGCGGGAACAGGCACAGGTTTGGCACCACTTATTGGCATTGCGCGTGATGCACTAGAAAATAAACATCATGGCAAAATTGTCTTGATACATGGTGGTGTTGATGACGCCGACTTATATCTTCATGAAGAATTAAATGTTCTACAAAAAGAACACTTTAATTTCAATTATGTGCCTTGTGTCTTGAAAGAAAGTCACTCCATACAACAGGTATCCATTGACAACATACTCATTCAAAACCTTAAAGGCATAGCGCATGATGTGCGCCTTTTTGTTTGCGGACCTGAAGAAACCACAAAGAAAATGAAAGTAAAAGCCTTTTTAGCGGGCGTACCTTCTAGCGCTATATACAGTGATGCTTTTTTATAATGAGCATGACACTAATTAGTTTTTCTTAACAAGAAAAATCCAATCGTTGCAAATAATAAAATGGGTATTAACTCAGCAATCAGTGGTTTGAAGGCATATACCTGACTCAACGGCGGAAATAATTGATTACAAAAATAAAATGCGAATCCCACAATAATGCCCAGCATTAATCGCAAACCGGTGGTTACCGTGCGCAAGGAACCAAACACAAATGGAATAGCAAGCAACATCATGATAAGACTTGCGAGAGGTTGTAATATACGCTGCCAGAAAGTTAGCTGATCATTTTCCGATGCCAAATGATTGCTTAGTCGATAATGAATAAAATAGGCCAATTGCGGCAATGTCATTTCTTCTGGTTGAATTTGCGAAATATGCAACAAGTGTGGATTTAATGCTAAATACCATGCTTGATTAGGAATTTGTTGCACAGAGACTTTTTTAGTTCCGATGATACTTTCTTTAATATTTTGCATTTGCCAATCATGATCTTTATAAAATCCTTGTTGCGCAACGCTTGCGCTCAATAATTGTTGATTATCATTGAAGGTATAACGACTGACACCCGCAATATGTTTATCCGAAAAAATCGTTTTAATATGATAAAAATTTTGTCCCTGACGTAACCACAAACCTTGTTGTGTTTTGAGTGCTTGTCCACTGGTCGTGGCTGATAATTTGTGTGCTTCGGCCAAATATTTTGCACGTGGCGCTAATACTTCACCCACTAACGTCACAATAACAACGATAATAATCCCTGTTTTTAATACTTCATACGCAATACGTTTGGGTGACCACCCGGCGGCACGCATCACAATTAATTCACTATGATGCGTTAACATACTCATCCCTGACAGCACACCAATTAATGCAATCATGGGGAAAAATTGATACGTCTGCTGCGGCAATACTAATAAAACATATAAGATCGCTTGCCAAATGTCGTAACTGCCCTTGCCCATCGAACCTAATTGCATCGCCAGCAAAATAAATGTTTCTAACCCTATAATAATAAGCAACACAAGCAATGTGCTTTTAATAATAGTTCTGCCGATATAGCGCGATAGAATATTCATAAATCCTCATACTTGTCATTGGAAAATCCGAATGTGTCATCCCTATCCTCTCTTTTGTCATGCCGCACTTGTTGCGACATCTGGTCAAACTTTAAACATTTACCAGACCCCGCAATAAATGCGGGGTGACAACTTCTCTTAACCGGGATGACATTTTCAATTATCGCAATGACATATTTTTTAATTTGTAACGAATCAAACGAAACCATCCCATTTGATTGGCTAATAACAAACTTACAATAAGTAACATTCCTAAATGCATGATCCATAATCCATACAATGGCCGTAATGTGCCATCATCAATCCAATTTTGTCCCATGATTAATAAATTGGCATACACAATATAAAGTAAAATCGCCGGAAATAAGCGTGCAAATCTTCCTTGACGTGGTGAGGCTTGACTTAATGGCAATGCCAATAAGCTTAAAATAAATACACACAAAGGAATGGAAATGCGCCATTGCAATTCAGCGGCAGCTTGCGTGGGATGATCGTGATGAATAATGCGTTCCCACAATTGCCACGTAGGCACATCATCAATTTGATCATTGATATAAGGCATCGGTGTATCAATACGCACACCATATTTTGCGTAATGAATCAGCGTGAAATTTTTCGTGCCTGGTTCGCCTTCATAACGATTGCCTGTTGTAGCGACCACATAATGTTGCTTAGATTGTGGATCAATATAATGATAGCCACCTTCAGCAGACATCACCGCCCAGCTATTATCGCTTTTTTCAGCGACAAAAATATTTTTTAAACGTTCACGATCTGCCGACATTTTTTCGACATAAAAAACTTTTGTTCCATTGTCTACCGCTTGAAAGCGACCCGGTAATAATGTTTGTAAGGCAGACGCACTCTCGACATGTTGTAATAATTCATCGCGTGTTTTAGAAACAATTGGATTAATCCAAAAGGTAAATAACAATACAATAAATGCAACGACACTGGCTAAACGCAAAGTAAAACGCAATAAACGCTTGTATCCCAAGCCGCCGACCATCATGACGACCATTTCATTGTCGACATACAATCGACCATACGCTAACAACAGGCCTAAATAAAATCCCAGCGGTAATACTAAGCTTAATAATTGCGGCACTTCTAGAATCATTAAATGCAAAAGCTGCATGCCTACCATTTTGCCGGCAGCGGTTAACAATAAATAATGGGCAAATTGATTGCTTAAGAAGATAAGCATGAGAATAAGCGTGATCACTGTCAGTGTCGTGAAAACTTCTTTGGCGAGATAACGAAATAGGATCATGTTATACCTGTTGATAACGTTCTATGTTTCCCAACCAGCGTTGAATCAGTGGCATAATATTTTTAGGATGATGCGCCAAAAGTTCATCAGCAAGCGTTGAGACTTCGCCAAATAAGTGCTGATCACGCGCCAAATCGGCAACCCGGAACTCTACCATACCTGTTTGACGGGTGCCTAACAATTCACCCGGGCCACGAATCTTTAAATCTTTCTCAGCAATGACGAATCCATCTTGTGATTCACGCATTACTTGCAAGCGTTCTCTGGCATGTGGCGACAATGGCGCTTGATACAAAAGCACACAATAACTTTCAAGATTGCCACGCCCTACGCGCCCACGTAATTGATGCAATTGTGCCAATCCCAAACGCTCCGCATTTTCAATAATCATTAATGTCGCATTTGGCACATCCACACCGACTTCTACCACCGTCGTTGCCACCAATAAATTAATTTCGCCTTTTTTAAATTGCAGCATAATCTTTTCTTTTTCGGCCGATTTAAGCCTGCCATGCAATAAACCAATATGTAATTCTTTTAAAACACCATGCAACATTTGCGCGGTCACTTCGGCCGCTTGGCAATTGAGCTCTTCGGATTCCTCAATCAACGTACACACCCAATAAACTTGTTGGCCTTGCGCACAAATATGTTTAATTCGCGTGATAATTTCTTCACGACGATCTTGGCTTAAAACAATAGTTTGGATAGGTGTGCGCCCAGGTGGCAATTCATCAATAACAGAAAGTGATAAGTCAGCATAAAACGTCATTGCTAATGTTCGCGGAATGGGTGTAGCGGTCATAATTAATTGATGTGGCGACAATCCTTTTTCTTTTAACGCTAAACGCTGCCCCACACCAAAACGATGTTGTTCATCAATAATGACCAACCCTAATTGTTTAAAATGAACATCACTTTGAAACAATGCATGCGTGCCAACCACCACGGCAATATTTCCTGAAATTAAATCATCTAACAATTGCTGACGATCTTTCGTATTTAAATTACTGGTTAAATACGCAATTTTTTGTGGCGCCATCCACACGGAGAAATTTTTAAAATGTTGTTCAGCCAGTAATTCAGTAGGTGCCATGATAGCTACTTGATAATTATTGCTCATCGCTTGTTGTGCGGCGAATGCAGCGACCACCGTTTTTCCTGAACCAACATCACCTTGCACCAAACGCAGCATTGGTTCTGTTTTTGCTAAATCATGGCTAATTTCTTGAATCACACGTTGTTGTGCATTTGTTAATTTAAAAGGCAATTGTTGCAACAGTGCTTGTTCGGCACTGTGATTAATTGACAAAAGCGGCGCTGTTTCTTTTTTAAGTTTTTGTTTGCGCATGCGTAAACTCAAATGATGCGCAGTTAATTCTTCTAAAGCTAAACGCAATTGCGCTGGATGTTCATGATTATTTAATGTGATGAGATCCGCGTCTTTCGATGGCCGATGTACATAATTAAGCGCTTCTTTTAATGACCAGGGTGTTTTTGTGTGCAAATAATCATCCAGTGAATTTTTTTCTAGTGATTGCAATGCTTGATAGGTAATTTGTTGCCAGCGTTTTTGTGTCAACCCTGCCGTAGTGGAATAAACAGGCGTGAGTGTTTGCTCAATTGGTTGCGCAACAGCATCCGTTAGTATTTCATATTCAGGATGAAACAATGTTACGCCACCGGGTGAAAATCGTACTTCACCATAACAACGTAAACGCGTGCCAATAGTTAATTGCTCTTCTTGTGGTTTTGATAAATGGAAAAACCGCAAATGCATAAATCCTGTTTGATCATTCAAATCAATCAATGTACTTTTTTTACCACCAGCACGAAAAGGCGCTGGATTTTTAGCCACGATCACCCCTTCAACTAAAACCGTTTGCCCGATGCGCGCTTTGCGAATAGGTGTTAATTGTGTGCGATCTTCATAACGCAAAGGCAAATGAAACAAAATATCCTGCACCGTAGCAATATCACACTTAGCGAGAAGCTCAGCAATTTTTGGCCCAACGCCTTTTAAGTATTGGCACGATTGATTCAGCAAGCGTTTTCTCCTATATTTCGCACCCTATGCATTCAAACTCTCAACTTCCTATCGGTATTTTCGACAGCGGCATTGGTGGCCTCACGGTAGCGCATGCGGTAAAAAAACATCTTCCCCATGAACATATTGTTTATTTTGGCGATACCGCGCACTTACCTTACGGGGATAAATCAGCAGCTGCCATTCAAGCATATTCAATTAAAATCTGCGATATGCTTTTGCAACAACGCTGCAAATTAATCATTATTGCTTGTCATTCAGCATCCACCGCCGCGTATGATTTAGTCAAAGAATATGTCGCAAGCAAGGCCAAAGTAATTGACGTAGTTGATCCGGTTATTGAACATATTCGTGATCATTATGCGAATAAAAAAATTGGCGTGATTGGTACACGGCAAACGATCCACTCTAATATTTACAAGAAAAAAATTGATGAACTGAATAAAGATATTGAAACTTGTTCGCTGGCTACGCCTTTATTGGTGCCCATGATTGAAGAAGGATTTGCCAATAATCAAATTATGGAACACCTAATTGCCGATTATTTACAACAGCCAATATTGCAAAACATTGATGGATTAATGCTTGCTTGCACACATTACCCTTTGATTAAAAAACAAATTGATACATTTTATCAGCAAAAAGTAAAATTGATTGATAGCGCTGATATTGTGGCACATGCGGCAAAAACCTATTTAACGACGCAAAATTTGCTCAATCACGAAGCCACACCACAGTATAAATTTTATGTCTCTGATTACACAGATTCCTTTGAAGCCAGCACCAGGATTTTCTTTCCCGAAACCATTCATCTTGAGCATTATCCGTTGTGGGAATGAGAAATTTAGGGCAAAATCGCCTCTTTTAGATAAGGGTCTAGGCAGCGATGGCAAAAGAAGATCAACTTGAAATGGATGGCGTTGTAACTGAAACATTACCGAACACGATGTTTCGTGTGCAATTGGATAATGGACACATCATCACTGCACATATTTCCGGAAAAATTCGTAAAAACTACATTCGCATTTTAACCGGCGATCGCGTCAAAGTAGAAATGACGCCTTATGATTTAACCAAAGGGCGCATTATTTTTAGAGATCGTGATTAACACGCTGTTTTAACGGGCAATAAATCTACGTGCGATTCCATGGTTAATGATAGTTCATTATTCACGGCCGTCACACTCACTCTGCCACCATTGGACAAACGTCCAAACAATAATTCCTCCGCTAAGGGTTTTTTAATCTTTTCTTGAATCAACCGCGCCATTGGGCGAGCACCCATTTGGCGATCATAGCCATGTGAAGCAAGCCATAGGCGCGCTGATTTATCGAAAAATACACTTACTTTCTTTTCTTGTAATTGTACTTCTAGCTCCATCAACAACTTATCGACCACATGCTGGATGACATCGGGGGATAAAGGTTGAAACTGAATAATTGCATCTAAACGATTACGAAATTCTGGTGAAAATACTTTTTTAATAGCACTCATACTATCTGAAGAATGATCTTGTGTTGTAAATCCCATGGATGAGCGTTCCATTAATTCAGCGCCGGCATTCGTTGTCATCACTAAAATCACATGACGAAAATCAACTTTATGACCGTTACTGTCTGTCAATGTACCGTGATCCATGACTTGTAATAATAAATTAAATATTTCAGGATCGGCTTTTTCGATTTCATCTAATAACACCACCGCATGAGGATGTTTCATTACCGCATCCGTTAACAATCCTCCTTGATCAAAACCTACATAACCAGGAGGTGCGCCAATTAAACGTGAAATCGTATGACGTTCCATATATTCAGACATATCAAAACGCAGTAATTCAATGCCTAATACTTTGGCTAATTGACGTGTGACTTCGGTTTTTCCTACGCCGGTGGGACCAGAAAACAAAAATGTGCCGACAGGTTTTTGTTGTGTATTTAATCCAGCGCGCGCTAATTTAATGGCAGCGCCCAATGCTTCAATTGCTGTTTCTTGGCCAAAGATTAATAATTTCAAATCGCGCACTAAATTATGCAGGCGATCTTTGTCTGAAACAGACACTGTTTTTGGCGGAATGCGTGCCATGCTTGCCACAATATTTTCAACTTCAGCCACATCAACAATATTTTTACGTTTCTCAGACATTTGCATTTTTTGTGCAGCGCCCGCTTCATCAATAATATCAATGGCTTTATCAGGCAAAAATCGATCTGACAAATAACGTTCGCTTAATTCAACGGCGGCGCGTAATGCGGGAATACTGTAATGCACACCATGATGTTTTTCAAAATGTACGCGTAACCCACGTAATATATCGACGGTTTGTTCAACGGTTGTTGGTGGGATTTCAATTTCTTGGAAGCGTCTGGCTAATGCTTGATCTTTAGCAAAAATATTTCGATATTCACGATACGTTGTTGCGCCAATACATTTTATTTGGCCACTGGTTAACAAGGGTTTTAATAAATTGGATGCATCTAATACACCACTTGAAGCAGCGCCTGCACCAATAATAGTATGAATTTCATCAATAAATAAGATTGCATTGGGCTCATGTTGCAATGCTTGCAGCAATGCTTTGAAACGTTTTTCAAAATCACCACGATACTTCGTGCCTGCTAATAACGCACCTAAATCTAATTCATAAACAACGGCTTTAGCTAATATCTCTGGCACTTGTTTTTCAACAATAAATTTTGCTAATCCTTCGGCTAGCGCTGTTTTGCCAACACCCGCTTCACCAACCAACAAAGGATTATTTTTACGACGTCGCAATAATACTTGCATCATTTGTTGTAATTCTTTTTCGCGACCAATAATAGGATCAATATGCCCGGCTAATGCTTTCGCATTTAAATTAATCGTATACGTTTCAAGTATATTTCCTGGTAACGCTAACTCACCCGAAAAATCTTCTTCATTGCCACGCACAGGAAATTGTGGAATTTCTTCACTAAACGGAGGATGCGTGGTGGTATGTTGTTGCAAATAATCAACCACGGCGGCTCGCGTTACATTTGCTGCACGTAAAAATTCTATCGCACGACAATCTTGTTCACTGAAAATCGCCAACAATACATCTGCACCATTAGCTTCACCAAAACCTTGTGCTTGTGTCGTTGAAATAGCGCGTTGTAACACACGTTGAAATCCTAACGACGGTTGTGTTTCTTGATTGCTTTGAGCGGAAGATAAAAACGTTGTTTCGTTGCGAATAAAATTAACTAATTGTTGGCGTAAATAAGAAATGTCCGCATTACAACCATGTAAGAGCTCTAAAACGGAGGTATCTTCGAGTAAGGCGAGTAATAAATCTTCCACGGAGACGTAGATGTTTTTGCCTCGCGCTTGTTCAAACGCTTGATTGAGAATTTGCTCCAGTTCCTTGGTTAACATAACGCACCTCCTGGCTCTATATTGTTGTAATCGGTACCCCATAAATTTCAATATAGACCAAGAAATGCGACTTGGCAGGATTAGAGATGTTTAATCACCGCATCACCGAATGCTGAACAGCTAAGCTCCGTGGCACCAAGCATAGAGCGCGCAAAGTCGTAGGTCACGGTTTTGGCCTTAATCGCCCCACTCATGCCCTTGATAATAAGATCCGCCGCTTCGCACCAGTTCAAATGACGCAACATCATTTCAGCCGATAAAATCAATGAACCGGGATTAACTTTATCCAAACCAGCGTATTTGGGTGCTGTGCCATGAGTAGCCTCAAACATCGCTACGCTATCACTCAAATTAGCGCCTGGCGCAATACCAATGCCACCAACCTGTGCAGCAAGTGCATCTGAAATATAATCACCATTAAGGTTCAATGTGGCGACCACACTGTACTCTTCAGGGCGTAATAAAATTTGCTGTAAAAACGCATCAGCGATGACATCTTTAATAATGATATCTTTGCCGGTGTGTGGATTTTTGAATTTCATCCAAGGGCCTTGGTCAATTAGCGTCGCACCAAATTTATCGCGTGCTACCGCATAACCCCAATCACGAAAACCACCTTCGGTAAATTTCATGATATTGCCTTTGTGCACTAACGTGACCGATGAACGATCATTATCAATAGCATATTGAATAGCCTTAATAACTAAACGTTCAGTCCCTTGTTGAGAAACTGGTTTAATACCAATACCGCAATGTTCAGGAAAACGAATTTTTTTCACTTGCATTTCTTTTTGTAAGAAATGAATAATTTTTTTAGCGTCTTCGCTGTCTGCTGCCCACTCAATACCCGCATAAATATCTTCAGAATTTTCTCTGAAAATAACCATGTTGGTTTTTTCAGGTTCTTTCACAGGACTTGGTGTGCCTTCGTAATAACGTATGGGACGCAAACAAACATAAAGATCTAATTGTTGACGCAGCGCAACATTAAGTGAGCGAATACCACCACCCACAGGTGTCGTTAATGGTCCTTTAATGGATACCACGAAATCTTTTACTGCATGTAATGTTTCTTCTGGCAACCAAGTATTGGCGTCATAAACTTTTGTTGCTTTTTCACCGGCATAAACTTCCATCCACGCAATTTTCTTTTTATCGCCGTAAGCTTTTTTCACCGCCGCATCCACTACTTTTTTCATGACAGGCGTGATATCGACGCCAATGCCATCACCTTCGATGAAGGGAATAATGGGGTGGTCAGAAACATCGAGAGAATAATCAGAATTAACCGTAATCTTTTTGCCTTCTGTTGGAATTTTTATATGTTGATAGTTCACGTTTTTCGCTCCTTATATATAATATTTAAAAAATTAATCTACCTTACCTGCTTTTTCTGCTGCCACACGATTGCGCTCATCCACAATCGCTTTAATTAATTGGTTTACTTGTCCGCTCAACTGATCAGCGGACAAGTCATCACGCATCTCAGGCGGATAAAATGTGGCAATTTCCATATCTTTAACCACTTCTGTTGCAATGCTGTCCGCATGCTTATCAAGTTTACCTGAAGTATGTTCGATGCCTGATAATTGTTCCTGTGTCGTTGATTTATTCAGTAGCGACTGACTGAATTTTTCTAGATCTGTCGTCATCACCAAACGTTCGCTGCCTTCAGGTAAACGTAACTTGGTAAACATATTTAAATGTGCCAAATCTTCGACTTCCAATACTTCTTCAACTTCACCAACATTTTGACGATTATGATAAGCCAACAATGCGGTAATACCCCGCTCAATAGAATCTGTTACATCAGGCTGGTAAAGCTCTTTGGCAATCGTATTAATTTCATCATTTTCAGGCACGGCGGCATGCGCGAAGAAATCTTTTTTGTCCACCGTTTTACGAAACCGCGTATTACGCTTATCCATTTCAATTAAGGTTTCTTCCGCTGGCGGCGCTACTTTTAAAAATTGATTTAACCGCATGTATTGTACAGGCGCAGGATTTGCAAAAAATAGTTTCGCGCGAATAATGCGCGATTTGAAAAGGATATGCGCTTCTCCTTCGCGCTGTTCTTTTAAATCCAACAAATCAATACGTGCGCGTTTTTCTGCCGAAGAACTTTTAGTATCCATGTAGGTATTGAAAACACTTTCCGGACGTGTTTGAAATGAATCCACTTTGGTGACAAATGCTTCACCTGCTGATTTAGAGAAAAATTCCCACGTTTCTGTAGGATCTTCTAATTTCATACAAATTTTAATATTGGTATTTGCACCGATAGATGCTGCTTCTTCTTTCGAGGCTTTTTGAAAGGCGGGTAAATCTTGGCCGGCAAAAATTGCTGAAAATCCCAGTGAACGTGCTTGTGCAGGAACAACAGCAAAACCTTTTACGGCGTAATATCCGTACTCATCCATGATGCACAAAAAGGGTGTTAGTGCATTGGTCGGTTTACGTTTAATTAATTCTTGATACGTTCCTTCGACATCTTCACCTAACCCGGCGGCCATCATTGCTTTCAATGAAGCGATAATAACTTTACCTAAGTTAGATAATTCGTCAGGTGATTTTTCTAATGCAGGCAATAACACGACCAAAATACGGCGATTTAATACGACGTCTTTAAAATCCACTTCAGGCAAATTAGTACGAATAATATGACTATACGTATCAGCGAGCGAACCGAATACACGCGTTAATTGCATGGTAATAAATCCATGTTGTTCTAATACTTGCGATACTTGTTTGCCTTTGCGTGATTTATCATAACCTGGCAAGTTGATGACATAATTGTAAATAGGTTCCATCACTGAACTGGGCGCGGCAGAAATATCCACAGATTCCATATTGTCGCGAATAAATTGCTTATCAATGGCCATCGCTTCTAAGCGTTCTAAGATAAAATAATTACGGATGGTATTGGCATCTAGCAAAACATGGCCTTGGTCACGCATGTAAACCAACACTTTCATCAACGCTTCCACGAATACAATGGCACGACCTTTCCACATATCACCGTCAGGTGTTGCACTTCCTGAATCCATCAAACTCACGACAAGTTGTGACAACATGCTGGATGAACCATTAGCAAATGGATTCATGGTATTGGATAAACGTTTTAATTGTGGACCGACAATATCGCGTGCGCCCGTCATGAAATTGATTAACAACACATCATCTTCACGACCCATAGAACGACACATCGAAAATATTTTGGCAAATAATGTGTTATCACCTTTACCATCGACATAAATAAAACCACTGCCTTGCAGCAATGCATTATATGCAATAGACACTAGCGCTTCTGTTTTACCACTACCCGTTGAACCGAACATAAGCACGTGCGTACGCATATCTTCATTGTTGAACCATAACTCTTCATTATTTTCGATCGTATTACCAAAAAAACTAATACCGCGCGCCATGCGAGGTTTGTTCGAACCTGGCATCGGATCATTGTAATCCAACATATGGGAACTTAACGGCAAACGAAAAGGCAACATAGTTTTATGATAATACGAGGCCATAAATGACAATACGCCAAACACAAAAAGCAGATCAATGATTCCCGGCATGAAAAAACCGGCAGCTGCGCAAGTAACGAGAACGACAACGACATTAACTGGCGTGGTAAAAAAATCAATGAATCGTTGTCCCAATGTACGTGTATCACGAATAAGCTGACGCTGATCTTGTTCGTTTCTTTGTTCTAATCCACGCATTTTATAAGCCATTGTGACTACTCCTGCTTTTCATCGGGGACATAAATAGCTTCTTTCAATGAAATATCTAATGCTTTTACTGCTTCATCCACCATCGGTACGCCAATACGTCGACCCAAACGACGCTCCGAAACCCAATGTGCAAATATCCCTGCAACTTCGCATGGGGGTGTTTGCCTGCCGACTGTGTTCAATACAAACCACAATGGGCGATCCACTACTTTCAGCCACAGAAAATCAGCCGACGCCACCACACCGTCTTGACGTGCAGCCAATAACATAGAACCCATGACTGTTAAAACAAATGCGTATTTTCCAATAATGTCTTTTACAATAGGTGAATTACGGTATTTATTTAAAATCTCATCCACATTGGAAAAATCGAGATGACCTGTCGCCACAGAAAGATTGATTTGATCCGTCAGTAATTTAGCATTCGTAGGATCTTGATTAATACGACAAGCAAAAATAGTAAACAGTGCTTTAGTATGCATATTCAAACTATCAATACCGGTCCAGTAATTACCTAACTGCAATGCAAACACTTGATAAGCTTCAGCACGACGCAGAGTAACGCTAATGGTTTGACGTTGCGCGGATACACCAGGTGTATTGCTGCGCTCTTCTTGTAACAAGTTATATTTTTTTGCAAATTGCATGGGTGTTAACGCCATTGACCATGCACCTTTTTCAATGGATTGTTTTACTAAATCAACATTATAAACTGGCATGATTTGTGGCCAGTTGTATCTTTCTTGATCCAGCAAAGTTTGCATACTGTGTGTGCGTTTGAAGCGCATGGCTGGATGACCTAAAAAAAGCACTACCGCTAACGTCACCATAATAAAGCCTAAGGGATAACGCGCGTAGGAACCGACAACCTGAGCATATTGAGTGAGTTGCGGGAAAGAGACATCGCTGGGATTAATGGTTTTCATTGCCAACATGGCAGGGATTAATTTCGCATCAAAAAGTGCAATGAACGCCGCTTCAATATATTTGATTTCAAGGAAAAAATAGACAATTTGGCGATGAAATACGTACCAAATAATGCCCACCAACGCAAAGAGACCGATCGTGATCCAAAGTGGCCCTAAGGAATTATCGCCTTGCGGTTGTTGCTGCTGTGACGGTGGGGGCATTAATACGCTATCCTTGTTAAGAAAACCAACTGAATACTAAGGCTCACAAACTAACTTTGCAACCTCAAATAATTTAGCGTAAAATCCGCCGCTTTTTATGGGTCATTTATAACTATGGTTAAAATTCGTCTTGCTCGTCACGGTGCTAAAGGTCGTCCCTTCTATAATGTTGTTGTTACTGATAGTCGTAGTGCACGCGATGGTCGCAACATTGAACGTGTAGGTTATTTCAATCCGTTGGCGACTGAAAGTGAAATTCGTTTGCATTTCAAACCTGAACGTATTCAATATTGGTTATCTGTGGGTGCTCAACCTTCTGAGCGAGTGGCTTTTTTAATGAAAGAATTTGCGCAAAGTGGTAGCACAGCCAACTAACTCAATCCAATGGATTAAGGTGGGTCGTATTGGGCGTACATTTGGTCTGCATGGCTGGACAAAGGTTATTTCGTTCACTGAACCTGCTAGCAACATTCTTCAATATGAACCCTGGTACTTATACCTGAATAGAGAATGGCGAAGTATCCCGATTGAACGCAAAGAACAAAAAAACTCCGTCATTATTCGGCTCGCTGATTGCCAAACACCTGAACAAGCAAAAAAATACGTTAACTGTGATATTGGCATCAAACGAGAACAACTGAAAAAATTATCAGATGACACTTTTTATTGGATCGATTTAATCGGCTTAGCTGTCGTCAACACTCAGCATCAACTCTTAGGCCAAGTAAAAGATTTTTTAGAAACTGGTGCTAATGACATTCTCGTCGTTAAAAATAACGACACCCAACAAGAATATTTAATCCCTTGGGTAATGAAAAAAATCGTTCTCTCTATCGACCAAGAAAAAAAAGAAATTTTGGTTGATTGGGATGGAGAATATATTTAAATGCGGATAAATATTATTAGTTTATTTCCTGAGATGTTTAGCACACTCAATGCAGGCATTTTGGGAAAAGCGATAGAAAAACAACAGCTCACATTACAATTTTGGAATCCGCGTGATTTTGCTCCCCTGCCTTATCGCCGAGTAGATGATCGGCCTTATGGTGGTGGTCCAGGAATGCTCATGCAAGTACAACCATTGCGTGATGCCGTACTGGCTGCAAAAGTAACAGCGCCTCAAGCAAAAGTGATTAATCTGTCGCCTCAAGGAAAGTTACTCACACAAGCGACTTTGTTTGCGTTGGCACAAGAGCCAGAGCTCATTTTATTAGTAGGACGCTATGAAGGCATTGATGAGCGCTTAGTCGAGACGTACGTTGATGAAGAGTATTCCATTGGCGACTATGTATTAAGCGGCGGCGAATTACCCGCCATGGTAATGATCGATGCCTTGGCAAGATTATTACCCGGTGTTTTGGGTGACCCAGAATCAGCGGTACAAGATTCTTTTAGTGATGGTTTACTAGATTGCCCTCACTACACCCGACCTGAAGAAATTGATGGCAAAAAAGTACCAAAAGTGTTATTAAGCGGCGACCATGAAGCCATTCGGCGCTGGCGACATCAACAATCGCTAGGGCGAACTTGGCTCAGACGCCCAGATTTATTGGCGAAAAAGAATTTAACCAATGAAGAAAAAGCGTTATTAGATGAATTTATTGATACAGCTAAAGTGAGGACAGACCCATGAGTGCAAGCAAAATGATTGAGTTAATTGAAACTCAACAACTACGCAAAGATATTCCTAGCTTCAAAACCGGTGACACCATTACCGTGCAAATCAAAGTAAAAGAAGGCGATCGTGAAAGATTGCAAGCTTTTGAAGGTATCGTAATTGCCAAACGCAATCGTGGTTTAAACTCTGCTTTTACCGTACGCAAAATTTCTTATGGCGAAGGTGTTGAGCGTGTTTTTCAAACGCACAGCCCTATTATTGCTAGCGTTAAAGTAATTCGTCGCGGCGATGTGCGCAAAGCAAAAATTTATCATTTACGTGAATTAAGCGGACGTGCGGCACGTATCAAAGAAAAATTACCGGCGCGCGAAAAAGCAACCACAGCGGAATAATATTATTTCGCTGTATAAAACGATTTAATTTTTTCCCATGCTTGCTCAGCTGTTTCGGCGTATTCAAAAATATTGATGTCTTCGGGTGAAATAACGCCCTCATCAATTAACGTGTCGAAATTCACCACGCGCTGCCAATACTCTCGACCAAACAATATAATCGGCATCGGATCAATTTTTTTCGTTTGCACTAACGTTAATACTTCGAACAACTCATCGAACGTCCCAAAACCACCCGGGAAAAATATTGCCGCTTTAGCGCGAATTAAAAAATGCATTTTACGAATCGCAAAATAGTGAAACTGAAAACATAATTCAGGAGTAATGTAATGATTCGGATCTTGCTCCATCGGCAACACAATATTTAAACCAATATTTTTTGCAGCGACTTCATATGCACCACGGTTAGCCGCCTCCATAATACCTGGGCCACCGCCGGTGCTGATAACATAAGGATTTCCCAGTTCATCTTTGCCTTCCAGCGAAATAATTTTACCCAAACGCCGCGCTTCTTCGTAATACCATGCTTTTGCTAACACGCGCTCTGCAATAGCTATCTTTTTCATCAATTTTTCATCTTGCGGATGACGATTTAATTTTTCTTGTAATTCATGCAAATGTTTTTTGGTTTGTTCCGCTTCAGGAATACGCGCACTACCAAAAATAACGACGGTCGATTTAATACGTTGATCATGCAAGATTAATTCGGGCTTTAATAATTCCAACTGCAATCGCACTGCACGCAACTCACGACGTAATAAAAATTCTTGATCCGTAAATGCTAAGCGATACGCAGATGATTTCGCTGACGGTGATACCGAAGGACGCGTCGCATGCTGGAGTTCCTGCTTGGCAGAACGAAAGGGTCGACTCGGATGTTTTCTAGGGCGCATATAAATTTTCCATCATGTGAATGTTAGAACTTCCTTAAATAAGTTATCATAAAATACTTCGTTATTACAGGAACTTACTATGCCAAGCCACAAAATCTCTGCGTCTATTTTATCAGCCGATTTCGCGCGCTTAGGCGAAGACGTTGAAAAAGTGCTTGCGGCAGGAAGCGACACGATTCACTTTGATGTCATGGACAATCATTTTGTTCCGAATTTAACCATTGGCCCCTTAGTTTGTCGCGCACTACGCGAGCATGGAATTAAGGCACCGATTGATGTGCATTTGATGGTCAAACCGGTGGATCATTTAATCGTTGAATTTGCCAAAGCAGGCGCAAGCTTTATTAGTTTTCATCCTGAAGCTTCGCAAGATGTTCATCACAGTCTGCAATTAATTCGAGAACACGGTTGCAAAGCGGGCTTAGCATTAAACCCTGAAACACCACTGACTCACTTAGAGTCTGTGTTAGACAACATTGATTTTGTATTAATCATGTCTGTTAATCCTGGCTTTGCTGGGCAACGTTTTATGCCTGAAAGCCTTGCCAAAATTAAAGCAACCAAAAAAATTCTTACGCAAGCAAAGCACGCTATTTCGCTTGCAGTCGATGGCGGCGTGAAATTAGATAATATTAAAGCGATTGCTGATGCTGGCGCAGATACTTTTGTGATGGGTTCTGCTATTTTTAAAACCAATGATTATCAAGAAACTATTAAACAATTGAGAGAAAAGCTATGTTCGTGATTTTAATTCATTACACAAAACCACTTGAGACAATTGACCAATATCTCGCTGAGCATCGACAATATTTGCAAACCTGCTACACCAATAATCAACTACTTGTTTCTGGCCCAAAAATCCCTCGCACGGGTGGTGTATTAATTAGCCACTTGAAAGATCGTTACGCGGTTGAAAAATTAGTAAAAAATGATCCTTTTTACTTACATGATGTCGCCACGTACGAAATCATCGAATTTAACGCTGTTTTACACCATCCTGCGCTAAATACCCTACTTTCTTAAGCTTTCCTTAAGGTTTTATTGTTATAAATAGCCTCCAGAAAAAATTAATAGCGAGAAAATAGTAGTGGCTAAAAATATTTACGATATACCTACGTTAACTTGGATTGAAATATCCTTGCTTCCGTTGAGCTTATTTCTCTCCGCACTTTCTGTGGTGCTTTATGTCGTCAACACCACGAGTGATGACATGACATTTGCTCGTATTATCGACTTACTTAGCAGCTTTATTACTAACCTAGAACAAGGCTTTTATACTGCTTATCAGTCGACCAATCATTTAGTCACCACTGCAAAAAAATTATCTTTTTACCAGCCACCACCTGATATGGAAACGCTGGTTAATCATGCGCCTAATGTTTTACCGCCACCCAGCAAATTACGGCTTTCCATTCAAAATGGCTTTGCTTTAATAGCCGCGGGTGTCTACACCCTACCGCAAGCAATAGCAACTTATACCGGTGCTTCTCGCTATGGCATGGCAATTGCATTAGTTCTTGCCGCGGCTACTTACACGGGAATGGTGCCGCTCTTTTTATTTGCGGCATATGGAGTGATGACAAAAGAATTCAATGATCTTTTAAATTTTGCTTTAAGAAAAGGCAAACACGTATTTTGGTATGCCAATGCCGAAGAAAAACTTGATGCTGAAAGATTACACGAAATACGTCTAGCACTTATCGATACACTCACAGCACTAAAAGGATTTTCAGCGACAAACGATACTCAGTTTCCTTTTAATGGCAATAACAAGGAAAAACTGGAAGCACTTGCCGAGATGGCCGGGCAAATGATTTTTGAGAAAAAGATGCCAATGCCTGATACACGTTCTTTTTGGCATCCGGCAAAATTATCACGCAATGCCGTGCGATCAGGGACAGCTATTTTAGTTGCTCTCGGCGCTTTAGGTTATGCCTGCGATTCCGGCACCATGATTCCCATTGATGAAGGCATTACTCAATTATTGGGCGGCAACTTTTTGCTTTTGGGTTTGACTTATTTGGGTCTTAAAGCTGGTTGGATGATTGGTGATAATGCTTGTGACTTTGCGGTTAATTTATTCACAGGAAATAAAGAACAATTAAAACCAACATTAGTTAAATATTACGGCTGGATCATCGGATTATTACTCAGTGGTAGCGCTGTCTTGCTTGCTTCTCGCTCAGGTTATACGGCAAAAGTTTTATATGAAAAACAATGCGCTGGAAATTTATTTCCAAAAATTCTAGGTGAATTTGGTCTCAGCAATCTTTCTCCTTATCTATTAGAAAACAATGGCGCTGCAGATTTTATGGATTACAGCACAGCTCTTTTCAATGCCGTTTTTGGCTATTTATCCACAGTATCCATGGCAGAATTTCACAAACAAGTTCGTGGTAGCTATCCGGAGCGATTTCAAATTGCTTTTAACCGCTATTTAGATGATTTGATAAAAGAACTTGCGAATCTCTCAGAAGGAAAATTATTTGAATTTTTATCAGGTATTTTTAAAAAACTAGAAGCACAACACCAAAATTATCTTTTAGGCAATTGCTCCGATATTATTCATAAAGCTGGGGTATTATTAGGAAAATTTGGGTTATGTGCGAATAAAAAACTAGAAGCACAACACCAAAATTATCTTTTAGGCAATTGCTCCGATATTATTCATAAAGCTGGGGTATTATTAAGAAAATTTTGGTTATGTGCGGATAAAAATCTATCTTCTGGTCTGAAAGAACCCCCGCAAGAGCTGAGCACACTCAGCTTCTAAAACACCACCTCGTGAATCGATTTTATGATTCGGGCTTTCTCGCAAATCATTGGCGCCAAACACCAAACGCTGTACACGCGCGTGCGTCATTGCTCCCATACACATTAAACATGGTTCAAGCGTGACGTATAAAGTCGTATTTAATAATCGATAATTGTTTAATTTTTCAGATGCTCGACGTAATGCAATGATTTCTGCATGTGCCGTCGGATCATTGGTTGAAATCGGGCAATTAAATCCTTCACTAATAATTTTATTATCTAACACTAATACAGCGCCGACAGGAACTTCATTAATGCTTGCGGCATGTTGTGCAAGTTCGAGTGCACGCGTCATGAAATAAATATCATCACCCATGCTGCTCTGTACCACCGACAGTTAATGCATCTATTTTCAATGTTGGTTGACCCACGCCGACAGGAACACTTTGCCCTTCTTTTCCACACGTACCGACACCATCATCTAATTTTAAATCATTACCAATCATCGATACTTTGGTTAATACATCAGGACCATTCCCAATAAGTGTGGCGCCTTTGACAGGTTTAGTAATTTTTCCATTTTCAATTAAATATGCTTCGCTAGCAGAAAACACAAATTTTCCTGAGGTAATATCCACTTGCCCACCACCAAAATTAACGGCGTACAATCCTTTTTTAACAGAGGCAATAATTTCTTCAGGCACATAAGCACCGGCTAACATATATGTATTGGTCATACGTGGCATTGGCAAATGTGCATAGGATTCACGTCGACCATTACCTGTTGGTGCCATATTCATCAAGCGCGCATTCATTTTGTCTTGCATGTAACCTTTCAAAATACCATTTTCAATTAATACTGTGCGCGATGTTGGTGTGCCTTCGTCATCAATATTTAATGAACCACGACGTTCCGGTAATGTGCCATCATCGACAACCGTACAACCCGGTGATGCAACACGTTGACCTAAACGTCCACTAAAAGCCGATGTTCCTTTGCGATTAAAATCACCTTCTAATCCATGACCAATGGCTTCATGCAATAACACACCAGGCCAACCTGCACCTAAAACCACGGGCATAGTTCCTGCTGGTGCCGCAACCGCTGATAAATTTAATAATGCTTGGCGCACCGCTTCTTTGGCATACGTTTCGCCTTTATTTTTGGTTAAAAATACATCATAACCAAAACGTCCACCGCCACCGGCAAATCCATGTTCGCGATGACCATTATCATCCACAATTACACTGACATTTAATCGCACCAAAGGACGCACATCAGCAGCTAATGCACCATCACTCGTTGCAATTAAAATAATCTCATAAGCACACGCAAGATTTGCCATGACTTGATGCACACGTGGATCAAGCGCTCGTGCAATAGCATCAATTTTTTGTAGCAATGCAATTTTTTCTTCGTTTTTTAATGATTGCAATGGATTTTGTGGTTGATATAAATGATGACCTTTAACCATGCGTGATGTTGTTACAGGCACACTACCGCTTTGCCCACTGCGCGCAATATTTTTGGCTGCAAAGACTGCTTTTTCAAGTGCAGGCAATACAATATCATCTGAATACGCAAAACCTGTTTTATCACCACTAACTGCACGCACACCAACACCTTGTGCAATATTAAAACTACCCTCTTTAACGCGTGATTCTTCTAGCGCCCAACTTTCATGTTGTATGCTTTGAAAATACAAATCAGCATGTGTAATGGAATGATTACTGAGTAATTGATCCAATAATTTTTGCAAATGCGATTGCGTTAATTCCGACGGCGTAAGTAATGTTTGCTGTGCAATGTCTAAATAATCTAGCATGAAGTAAATTCCTTAATTTAAAAACTTGTCACCCCGCATTTATTGCGGGGTCTGGTAAATATTTAAAATTTTACCAGATGCCGCAACAAGTGCGGCATGACATCTCAAACCTTTTTAATCTGTGGATTTTGCCAACTACCGGTGACTGTATAATGATCCGTTGTTACGACATCTAATACAGGATTAATAATTTTGCTCGCGGCCCACGTTACCGCACCAACAATCGGGCCACCCGCAATCGCTGCGATCACAGGAATGCTGGAAGTAATATCAGGCGTCACGGCAAATTGTAAATTATAGGTTTCATGAGTTAAATCTATGCTACCTGTCATATCAATATCAACCACTGCTCCTTCGATGGACATTTTATTAGTCCACAGCTGCCCATTGGCTAAATGAAATTGCCCTTTAATGCTATAAAAACTTAATCCTTTTTGGGTGAGATCTTTAAATTTAAATTGCAAACGTTGAGCGATGGATTCCACACTCAATATATTTAATAAACGACCAAAATCCATGGCCGCTTGTGATGAGCCACCCAAATTTAAAATTTCACCGTCACCCATATCCAGCGTGATGTCACCCGTCATATGTTGTAACGTAGGCGAATAAAGTTTGCCTGGCCAATAAAGTTTAAACTGAATTAATCCTTTATTGGATTTGATCACATCCGGAAAATTCCACGCTTTTAATACTTGTGATAAATGCGTAACAGTCATATTGCCTTGCACGGCTACTTTGTCTTGATTATTTTCCATCGTGAGCCAATTACCCACCATCGCAATGTCGCCACCGGGAAATGCCGCTTTAAGTTCTTGAACCAACATACCTCGGGTTAATGGTATGGTTTGCAAATCCACTCGACCAAAATTCATACCGTGATAGCGAAAATCATTAATCACAAAATCAAGCGGTGGAATATTTTGCGGCTTTACTACTGTACTCGAAGATTGTGTGGTGATGGATTTATCAATATGCACATAACGCAAATGACCTTGTACACCTTGACGCCGAAAATCTTTTGTCCAATCGATGCGCCCCGTGACAATAGGATTATTAATGATGGCATGCCAAGTACCGTTTTCAAACTGCGTTAATTCTAACCATAAATCTTTATATTCAATTTGATACCGCGTTAATTGATGATCGCCAAAAAACATACGCACATGAGAAGCCGCTTTTTCATCTGCCGTTTTGCTTAAGTTCAATGGTAAATCCAGCGCGATACCTTGTAGATCTGAATCAATATTTAATTCATTTTGCTCAGCATCGGTTTTTGCCAATTGAATAGTTAATTGATAATTCGTTTTTCCTGACGCGTAATCTTTAATTTGTTGTTGTATAGCAGGTGGCAATTGCGTGAGCACCAGCTGACTACTGGCATTAATAGTTGGCGATTTAATATTAATGGTAATGGGTTCACCAAACAACGTTGCTTTTAATTGTGGCGCCGTTATTCCCTCCTCAGTAAATTGAATCACGCCTTGCAATTTCGGCAACGCAATATTCCATTGAGGCAATGTCAGTGTATTGTTAGGCAAATTCAATGTGCCATTCACTTTAATAGGTTGTAGTATTTTTTCGCTCAACGGAATAGATAGCTGCAATTGCAATCCGGCCAAACCCTCTAGTTGTAAATTCTTTAATGTTTTACCAACAGTGTCTTTTAACGGGCTATGTTGAACAAATTGCAATGCTTGTGGCGCAGGCAATTGATTATTAATACTTACTTGCAACAAAGGATTAGTTAACTGAGGAATGCTCGCACTAACATTTTGCAATGATACACCAGAGGTTTGTAACGATTGCGCTTGAATTAACAAACTGGCGCGATCAAAAATAAGCTTGGCGTTTAATTGCGTAATGCTCGGCCAACCCGGTTGATAATTTAACGTGGCATTATTTAACTGCGCGGCAATATGAAATTCCCCTGGAGTATTCACATAAGGAAATTGACTCACTTGCCCGTGCCACACTAATGTTCCTCGACCGCTTTGTATTTTTTTAATGGATTGTGTTAACCAATGAATCAATCCAGGCGACATCAATGGTTGCGGTAAATAACTCGATAAATGATTAACCACACTGGGATTTAATTGAAAACTGCTATTCAGATTAATAAAAGCACTATCTGCGACGGTAGGTTGCCAATGAAAACGAAAAGCACCTTTCGCTGACAAGTCTGAATTTTGCACTACAAAACTAGGCGACTGCACATCCCATTGATCACCTTTCTTTTCCCAACGCGTTTGCACATGTAATTGCGTTAAAGCCAATGGCTTAGCAAATATGCCTCCAAAGTCTATGAGGGTATCGTGGCTACGTACAAACAAAGAACCATTATCTGGCGTGAGAGTAAAACTTAAATTTAAATGTGTCGCACCTGGTATTTTATCGGTAGGTTGCCAAGAAGCATTTTTTAACTGTGCATCTAACCGCCAGTTATTATTATCTAATTGTTCCCAGTTAATAACTCCTGCAAAATTAGTGATATCGATAGGTATTTTTTTATACACAGTCTGTAATTTTGTAGCAGCGAGCTGCGCTTTTATTTTTTGTATATGAAGCCCTTGTGTATCTATTTGAAACACGCCACTTAACACACCTTGTTGTAATTGTATGGTCGGTGGTAAGGTCACCCACGTATTTAATTCGCCTAACTCCAAATGTGTTAACGCAATATTGGCATGTGCGCGCCAATGTTGATCAGACATTAAATCACCTGAAAAATCAGCGCTAAAATCTACTGTGGTTGGTTTTTTACCAATCAAATATCCTTCACCATGCAAATGCGCGCGCCCTAAAAACCACTGATGCCAACGCACATCTAAATCACGCAATTGCCATAACCGACCATTCTTATCGGTAATATTAATATCAATATTATGCAACCCTATATAACGTTCGTTCACCAACCAATCACGTATTTCATTAATACGCGCGATGGGAGAAGAAGCTTGTTGTTGTGAAACAAGGTTGGATAAATCATCTAAAACAAATTGCCCATTTTTTAATTGCTGAATATTTAATGTCACACCACGAATATAAATATCATCCAAAACAAACGTGCGTCGCCACAATGTTTCTGACCAATTAACACCTAATTGCAAATGTTCAATTTGAAATAACACCCGGCTCTTATCTTCCGATAATAATTTTACTGTACCAAAATCAAGCACAGGTTCTAATTCACGCCAATGTAAATTGAGTTGTTGCACAGCCAGTGGTTGATCGAGCCACTGGCTCGCCAACTGCGTCAATGGTTCACGATATAAAGGAACCATAGGAGTAAGTGCGCGCAAACTCGCGGCTAAGGTAAGAAAAAAAATGAGTAGTGCTGTAAAAATGGCTAAGAAAAAACGTGAGGTAATATGTATGGATTTGAAAAAATGTTTCAATGTAATTTATACCTTCGCAAGCAATCCGTCAGTACCATGAATATCCATGGCCACAATAACGCACCAATAAATGCGGAACCCCAAAACCATAAAATCGATACACTTTGCCCCGAAAGACCTTGAATCCAAAATAATATTAAATGCACTAATAACAAGAAAAATAACATAATTAACATTTGCATGGTCATAGGTGATAAGCGAATTCGACGATGCATTTTAGCCATGACATAAGCAACTAATGTAAATACTAATGCGTGCTCACCTAGCAACGTACCATTTAAACTATCGCTTAATAATCCTAATACCCACGCCGTAAATACACTCACGCGATGTGGCAATACCATAATCCAATAACAAACCACCAACAACAGCCAATCGGGTCGAAAATCTATCGCCCACGTAGGCAACGGAATTAATGAAAGTAATATCGCGCCAATAAAACTTGCATAAATAACTATCCATCCTGTGGGGCGTAAATTATTCATTTCTTCTCATCCACTGTTTGCGTTTTATCGGGCCAAACTAATAAGACATGTTCACTGCTATTAATTTGCGCGCTCGGTGTTACGATCACTTGTAAAAATTGATCTTGCGTGTGATTTTTCATGTAAGACACCACACCCACAGGATAACCCACAGGATAATGTCCACCTAAACCAGAACTTGTTAACAAATCGCCCACTTTGATATCCGCGGTAGGTGGTGCATCAAGCCACTCTAAATTTCCTGCACTACCACGACCAATTAAAATACCTTGTAAACCATTGCGATTATCTTCAACCGGAATACCACTGCGCGGATCCGTAAGTAACAGTACTTTACTGGTGGTAGGATCAACTTCAACCACCTGCCCCATGATGCCATTAGCATCTAACACGGCTTGATTAACAAATACGCCATCATGCGAGCCTTTGTTTAATAAAATTTCTTGATGAAATGCGCCACTATTAGCCGCCAAGATATGTGCTAATTTTAAATCAACATGATGAGTCGCTGGTGTTGAACGTAATAATTCACGTAATTTTACATTTTCGGTTTGTAGTGCTTGGAGTTTTTGCAATTGACCTTGCAGAATTAATTCGCGCGCTTTGAGTTCAGTATTTTCTTCTAATAAACTTTGTTGTGATTGCAAATGATCCGAAATAAAATCGAAAAAAGCAAAAGGCGCATTAACAACATAAACAAACGGTGTGCTGATAACAGCTAAACCATGGCGTGTATTTTTTACCCAAGTATGCGAGTGACTGTCCCACACCATCAATACAATGGAAAAAATAATTAAGATAATCACACGCGGGCCAAGCCATGGCCCACGTTTGAATAATGCGTTGATGGTTAATTCTCCCTTGCTAAAAAGTCGCCTCCGCCTAAAAGATCCATCATTTCTAACGCTCGGCCACCGCCGCGCGCTACACAAGTCAAAGGATCTTCCGCAATAATGACAGGCAAACCTGTTTCTTCCATTAACAACCGGTCAAGATGTTTCAACAGTGCACCACCACCCGTTAAAATCATACCGCGTTCAGCGATATCACCCGCTAACTCTGGCGGTGTTTGTTCCAGTGCTGCACGCACCGCACCCACAATACCTGATAATGGTTCTTGTAGTGCTTCTAAAATTTCATTGCTATTTAAAGTAAATGTTCGCGGCACACCTTCAGACAAATTGCGACCACGGACTTCCACTTCTTTTACTTCAGCACCTGGGAACGCTGTGCCAATTTCTTGTTTGATACGCTCTGCGGTGGTTTCACCAATTAAGCTTCCGTAATTACGTCTGATGTAATTGATAATCGCTTCATCAAAACGGTCGCCACCAATACGCACTGATTGTGCATACACAATGCCGCTTAATGAAATAATAGCCACTTCAGTCGTACCACCACCGATATCGACTACCATCGAACCGCGTGCTTCTTCGACTGGCATACCAGCACCAATTGCTGCTGCCATTGGTTCTTCCATCAAATATACTTCGCGTGCACCGGCACCCATGACTGATTCACGAATTGCACGACGCTCTACTTGTGTTGATCCACAAGGGACGCACACCAAAACTCGAGGGCTTGGACGTAAAAAACGGTGTTGATGAATTTTATGGATAAAATGCTGTAGCATTTTTTCGGTGATGAAAAAATCAGCAATAACGCCATCTTTTAAAGGACGAATTGCCGTCATATTGCCTGGCGTGCGACCTAACATACGTTTGGCTTCAATACCAACCGCCGCTACACGTCGTTGATTATTACCAGCATCTTGACGCACCGCTACTACTGAAGGCTCGTTTAACACAATGCCTTCGTCACGAACATAAATCAGCGTATTCGCTGTACCTAAATCAATGGAAATATCTTTGGAACGGGAAATAACATTCAAAACTCTTCTAATCATGGACACATCTACCGAAAATGGGGGTTGAAAGGGCCGTTACTGTAACAACGCAGCCGGTTTTCAGCAAGGGAAAACATTCAATAAAATCCATTATTTTAACGGAGAAAATTTCTACATCTGTGGTTATAATCCCTCGTTTACCCTGGCTGGAGTGGCAACATGAGTATCACAACCCAAGATATTAAAAAAATTGCGCATCTATCGCGCTTGTCTATTCAAGAAGAAATGATTCCTGAATACGTCAATAATCTCAATAAATTATTAGTGTTGGTCGATGAAATGAATAAAGTCGATACCAAAAATATTAAGCCCATGGCACATCCCTTAGAAGGTCAATCACAACGTTTACGTGACGACAAAATAACCGAATGCCTCAATCCGCAGGATCGCGAGCACTTTCAAAAAATTGCGCCATCCACCGCCGAAGGTTTGTATCTCGTTCCGATTGTTATTGAATAAGGAAAACACTCATGCACAATGAATCTATTGCCACACTTGCTAATGCACTGAAAACAAAAAAAATTTCCAGCGTTGAATTAACAACATTATTTTTAGAGCGCATCAAAAAATTTGATAAAAATTTAAATAGTTTTATTACCGTCACAGAACAACCTGCTTTAGAAACAGCTAAAAAAGCGGACGAACATCTTGCTCACCCTACCGCACACGTATTAACGGGTATTCCTTTTGCCCATAAAGATATTTTTTGCACAGAAAATATAAAAACTAGTTGTGGTTCAAAAATGCTCGATAATTTTATCGCGCCATACGATGCAACTATTGTTGCTAAAATGAAAAAGGCGGGCATGGTAATGTTGGGCAAAACTAATATGGATGAATTCGCCATGGGTTCGTCCAATGAAAATAGTTTTTACGGGCCGGTAAAAAATCCGTGGAATACCAAAATGGTTTCAGGGGGTTCATCGGGTGGATCAGCTGCTTGTGTTGCAGCAAGGCTTGTTCCTGCTGCAACAGGAACAGACACTGGTGGTTCTATTCGTCAACCGGCAGCATTATGTGGATTAACCGGATTAAAACCAACGTACGGTCGTGTATCACGTTTTGGCATGATTGCGTTTGCTTCAAGTTTAGATCAAGCAGGCCCCATGGCAAAAAGCGCTGAAGATTGCGCACTGTTATTAAATGCCATGGCAGGTTTTGATACGCATGATTCAACCAGCGTTAATGAACCTGTGCCGGATTACACTCAAACATTAAATAATGATTTGAAAGGTTTAAAAATTGGGTTACCCAAAGAATATTTTACCAAAGATTTAGATGCAGACATTGCTAATACGTTGCAACAAGCGATTAAAGAATATGAAAAATTAGGCGCGCAATTTATTGAAATTAGTTTACCCAACACACACTTATCCATTCCTGCCTATTATGTTGTCGCTCCAGCGGAATGCTCATCAAACTTATCACGCTTTGATGGTGTGCGTTTTGGGCATCGCTGTGATGATCCAAAAGATTTATTAGATTTATATCAACGCTCACGCGGTGAAGGATTTGGCAAAGAAGTTAAACGCCGTATTTTAACTGGCACTTATGTATTATCGAGTGGTTACTATGATGCGTATTATTTACAAGCACAAAAAATTCGTCATTTAATTCGTGATGATTTTGTAGAAACCTATAAAAAAGTTGATCTTATTTTAGGGCCAACCACGCCTACACTCGCATTTCCTATCGGCGAAAAAGTTAATGATCCAGTGAGCATGTATTTGGCCGATATTTATACTATCTCAACCAATCTTGCGGGATTACCTGGCATGTCAATTCCTGCTGGATTTAGCAAAGATCATTTGCCTATTGGATTGCAATTGATTGGCAATTATTTTTCTGAAGCAAAATTATTAAATATCGCGCATCGTTATCAACAAGTGACTAATTGGCATTTGCAAATGCCGGAGGGGTTTTGATGATGCGCATGCGGAAAAATTATTTTCAGAGCCGCGACCGCAAGGGAGCGGTGCTCGATAGTTCTGTTGACCGCTTGCTTGCGCGCGCGGCTCTGTTATTAAGCAAAATAAGGAATTAAATCATGCAATGGGAAACCGTCATCGGCTTAGAAGTTCACGTACAACTTTTAACTAAATCAAAATTATTTTCTGGTGCGCCAACAGCGTATGGAGCCGCACCTAACACACAAGCCTGTCATATTGACTTAGGTTTGCCAGGTGTATTACCCGTATTAAATAAAGAAGCCGTTACGATGGCGATCAAATTCGGTTTAAGTATTGGCGCTGAAATTGCTTCTCATTCTGTGTTTGCACGCAAAAATTATTTTTATCCGGATTTACCGAAAGGATATCAAATCAGTCAATTCGAATTACCTGTCGTTGGCAAAGGCCATCTAGAAATTGCATTAGACAATAATGAAACCAAACGCATTGGCATTACGCGCGCGCATTTAGAAGAAGATGCGGGAAAATCACTGCATGATGCCCTACCCAGCATGACCGGCATTGATTTAAATCGCGCGGGCACACCATTATTAGAAATTGTTTCTGAGCCAGATTTACGTTCCGCTAAAGAAGCCGTGGCTTATTTAAAAACCTTGCACGCCTTAGTACGTTATTTAGAAATTTGCGATGGCAATATGCAAGAAGGATCATTTCGTTGCGACGCCAACGTTTCTGTAAGACGCCTCGGTGAACCTTTAGGCACACGCGCTGAAATTAAAAACATTAATTCATTTCGTTTTGTAGAAAAAGCCATCAATTACGAAGTCGATCGTCAAATTGATTTAATTGAAAGTGGTGGCAAAGTTGCGCAAGAAACACGCTTATATAATGCGGATAAAGATGAAACACGCAGCATGCGTTCGAAAGAAGATGCACAAGATTATCGTTATTTTCCAGATCCTGATTTATTACCGTTAGTCATTAATCAATCTTTGATTGATACCGTGGCTAAAACGTTGCCTGAATTACCGCAACAAAAACGCGATCGCTTTCAAGCGCAATATGGTTTGAGTGCGTATGATGCCAATATATTATCGACCAGTCGTGAAATGGCGAGTTATTTTGAACAAGCTGCCGCAAAAATACCTAGTAGTGCCAAACTAATTGCGAATTGGATGATGGGTGATTTGTCCTATGCATTAAATAAAAATAATATGGAAATTAATGCCAGCCCAATTAGCAGCGATCAATTAGCTGCATTAATTGCACGCATTGCGGACAACACTATTTCTAATAAAATTGCTAAAACTGTTTTCGATGCGATGTGGGAAACGGGTAAAAGCGCCGATGACATTATTAATGAACAAGGTTTAACGCAAGTCACGGATACCTCCGCAATTACAGCGGTGATTGAAAAAGTGATGCAAGATTGTCCTGAACAATTGGCTGATTACCGTTCAGGCAAAGATAAATTATTTGGCTTTTTTGTCGGTCAAGTGATGAAAGCATCGGGTGGGAAAGTAAATCCGCAGCAATTGAATGAATTGTTAAAAGAGAAATTAAAGTAATAGATCACCTCTCCCCTTGTGGGAGAGGTCGTCCGCTGAAGCAACGTTAGTTGCGAAAGCGTGACGGGTGAGGGGAAAATACACAGTGAATGTAACGGAGATTTGAATTTTGAAAAAACATTATCCTTGGTTAATTTGGTCACTCGCCGCGTTTTATTATTTTTACGAATTCTTTTTACAAGTATCTCCAAGCGTCATGGTGCCAGAACTCATGCGCAGTTTTCATGTAACGGCTGAAACACTCGGTGTTTTAGGTGGCGTGTATTTTTGTGGTTACGCAGGCATGCAAATCCCCGCCGGTGTTTTGCTTGATCGTTTTGGTCCACGCAAATTATTAACAACCGCTTCTTTTATCTGTGTTTGTGGCGCCGTGTTATTTAGTTTCTCGCATCATTTAGCATTAGCCATTCCTGCACGCTTTTTAATTGGTTTTGGATCCGCATTCGCGGCGATTGGTTGTTTGAAAGTAGCGGCTAATTGGTTTCCTAATAATCGCTTTGCACTATTAACGGGATTAATGCTAATGATCGGTATGTCAGGTGCCGTTGGTGGTGAAATGCCTTTAGCATTAATGGTGAAACATATTGGTTGGCGCGAAAGTTTATTATTGTTGGCAGCGGTTGGCGCTATTTTATGTTTTTCTATTTGGCGTATCGTGCGCGATCATCCAACAACGAATAACCATATACCGAAAGAAACATGGCGTTCCTTAGGTAAAGGGTTGCGTTATGTTGTTGGTAATAAACAAACGTGGTTTGTTGCAGCCTATGCAGGACTGATGTTTGCACCGACATCAACACTCGGTGGTTTATGGGGCGTGCCATTTTTAGTTGCGAAATATCATTTATCCACGGCCAAAGCAGGCAGCATTATTTCTTTATTATTTATCGGCTGGATTGTCGGCAGTCCGTTAGGTGGATGGATGTCAGATTCATTGCGTTTGAGAAAACCACCGATGTGGATTGGAACCATAGGCGCATTAATTAGCATTATCGTATTTTTGTACGCGCCCTCGTTAAGTTTATTTGGCACGGGCACTGCCCTTTTCTGCTTTGGCTTTTTCTCGAGCGGATTTTTGCCCATGTTTTCTGTGGTACGCGAACTTAATCCACCACAAGTTGCAGCATCCGCCATGGGTTTTGCCAATATGTTGAATATGTTAGGTGGTGCTATTTTGCAGCCTTTTGTCGGCTGGACGCTTGATAAACTCTGGCAAGGTGACACGCAACATGGTGTGCGCGTCTACAGTTTAGGCAGTTACCACACGGCATTGATGGTTTTACCTGGGTTAATCTTTGTCGCCCTGTTATTATTAGCGTTTGTCAAAGAGACGCACTGTCGAGAGCTTGTCATTCATGGTCAGTAAGTTATTTATTCAAACCTATGGTTGTCAGATGAACGAATATGATTCATCCAGCATGCATAACGTTTTACGCAAATCGCATCAATTAGAACTCACACAAAATCCAGAAGAAGCGGACGTGTTATTAATGAACACCTGCTCCATTCGCGAAAAAGCACAAGAACGATTTTTTTCTGAGCTTGGGTATTGGCGCGAATTCAAAGAAAAACGCCCCGAGATTGTGATCGGCGTTGGCGGATGTGTCGCAAGCCAAGAAGGTAGCGCCATTCGTTCACGCGCACCGTATGTTGATTTAGTTTTTGGCCCGCAAACATTGCATCGCTTGCCTGAAATGTTAGACGAAGTATTAAAAAAACGTCGGCCTGTAATTGATATTAGTTTTCCTGAAATTGAAAAGTTTGATCACCTACCCGCTCCTCGCGCCGAAGGTGTAAAAGCGTATGTATCTATCATGGAAGGCTGCAGTAAATATTGCAGTTATTGTGTGGTGCCTTACACACGCGGCCCAGAAATTAGTCGGCCGTTTGATGATGTGATTGCCGAAGTCATGAGCTTAAGCGAACAAGGTGTGCGCGAAATAACTTTACTCGGACAAAACGTTAACGACTATCGCGGCAAATTGCACGACGGCCAAATTGCTGATCTGGCTTTTTTAATTCACGCTATTGCCGCTATTGATAACGTATTGCGCATTCGTTTTAGCACATCACATCCGCTGGCTTTTTCAGATCGCTTAATAAACGCTTATGCCACACAACCCAAATTAGCCAATCAATTACATTTACCCGTACAAAGTGGCTCCGATCGCATTTTGAATTTAATGAAACGTGGTTATACCGCACTCGAATTTAAATCAAAAATTCGCAAACTGCGCCAAGTGCGCCCAGACATTAGTATTACTTCGGATTTTATTATTGGTTTCCCAGGCGAAACAGATAAAGATTTTGAAGCGACATTAAATTTAGTTCAAGAAATTGGTTTTGATAATTCCTTTAGTTTTATTTACAGCAAACGCCCAGGTACACCAGCGGCAACACTTGCTGATGACACTACTGAAGAAACTAAAAAACAACGTTTGGCTATTTTGCAATCGCGCTTACAACAAAAAATGGAAGAACTAAGCTTGGCGATGCTTGGTACGACACAAAATATATTAGTAGAAAGTATTTCGAAAAAAGGTCCCACAGATTTAATTGGTCGCACAGAGAATAATCGTGCTATTCACTTTAAAGGTGATCCTGCATTAATCGGCCACATTGTTGCTTGTCGAATTACTGAAGCCAGAACTTATCTATTCCGCGGTGAATATGAAAAAACTCTCTGAAACGACATTATCATTAGTTCCCAAAGATAATCATCGCTTGATGATTTTGTGTGGCGAACTTGATACCCACATCAAACAAATCGAACATTTCCTGCAAATCCAAATTAACAATCGCGGGCATGATTTTATTTTAAAAGGTGATAAAACCACGGTTGCACAAGCGCAACATATTTTAAAACAACTCTATACTGAAACCGCGCAAGTAGATTATTTAACGCCCGAGCATATTCGCTTAATGTTGCAACAAACTTTAGCGCATAGCGAAGAAGAAAATCACGAACATACGTTATTTACGAAAAATGGCGCCATCAAACCATTAAATCGTCATCAAAAAGAATATATTCAAAAAATTCTGCAACACGATATTAATTTTGGTGTGGGGCCAGCCGGCACAGGCAAAACTTATTTAGCCGTAGCATGTGCGGTATCATTATTAGAAAAAATGCAGATCAAACGCATTTTACTCACGCGCCCTGTGGTTGAAGCGGGTGAACATTTAGGATTTTTACCCGGTGATTTAACCGAAAAAGTAGATCCTTATTTCAGACCCCTATACGATGCCTTATATGACATGCTCGGTTTTGAAAAAGTAAGAAAATATATCGAAAAACAAATTATTGAAGTAGCGCCTTTAGCGTATATGCGGGGCCGCACCTTAAATGATGCGTTTATTATTTTAGATGAAGCGCAAAATACCACGCGCGAACAAATGAAAATGTTTTTAACCCGTGTTGGTTTTAGTTCAAAAGTGGTCATCACCGGCGATATTACACAAACCGATTTACCGCGAGGCAAAGCATCAGGATTAATCCATGCCTTAAAAGTATTAAAAAATATTCCGCAAATTAGCCGTACTTTATTTGATGCTAAAGATGTTGTACGACACCCACTCGTCCAAAAAATTATTGAAGCTTATGAAAAGGAACAAGCTGATGATAAAAATTCAACGCCCGTGTAAAAACAAAAACATCCCTACCACACCCAAATTTAAAAAATGGGTGGAGGCAGCATTTAAAAATAAAAAATCTCCTGCCGAAATTACGTTACGTATTGTCGACAATAAAGAAAGTACTTTTTTAAATGAAATGTATCGCAACAAAACAGGCCCCACGAATGTGCTTACGTTTGCATATGACAAATGTTCAGGTGATATTATTCTTTGCGCACCACTCATTGCTAAACAAGCCAAAGAACAAGGTAAACCACTGGCACTGCATTGGGCACATTTAGTGGTACACGGTTGCTTGCATGTGTTAGGGTATGACCACATAAAAAAAGCCGACCAGAAAAAAATGGAAACATTGGAAGTGAAAATTCTTGAAGAATTAGGTTTTGAAAATCCTTATAAATAAACAGCCGTAGGGGCACGACGCATCGTGCCCCTACATTTGTGACGATAAATTTTCAGAGAACAACTTATGGCAAATGATGGATCAATTAAAACACCTTGGCTTTCACGATTAATAACGCGCAAGCCAAAAAATCGTGAACAAATTATTGCGCTATTGCGCGATGCCAAATATCAACAACTGATTGATGAACACGCACTCCACATGCTCGAAGGTGTCCTACAAGTTTCCGAAATGCAAGTACGCGATGTGATGATTCCTCGCTCACAAATGGTCACCATTGACGCCGAAGCACCACTCGATGAAATACAAAAAATAGTCATCGAATCAGGACACTCTCGCTTCCCCGTTGTCGGTGAACATCACGATGAAATCATTGGTGTCTTATTAGCCAAAGATTTACTAGCGCACACTCAAGAAAATGCTGATGCAAAATTGCGCGATATCGTACGCCCCATTGTCTTTATTCCCAAAAGCAAACATTTAAATCAATTACTGCAAGAATTTCGTAGCAAGCATTTACACATGGCAATGGTCATTGACGAATATGGTGGTGTCGCAGGTTTGGTCACCATTGAAGATGTGTTAGAACAAATTGTCGGTGACATTGAAGATGAACATGATTTTGACGATGAAGCGTATATTAAAAAACACAGTGATACGCGTTATATTATTAAAGCACTCACCCCCGTTGAAGAATTTAATCATTATTTCCACAGTCACTTAAGTGACCATGAATTCGACACGATTGGTGGTGTGGTACTTAACGCGTTTGGTCATTTGCCTAAACGTGGTGAAAGTATTACGCTGGAATCTTTTCGTTTTAAAGTATTACGCGCGGATAGCCGTCGCATTCATTTATTACGCTTAACAAGGAAAGCAAGCTCATGAAACGATTATATGCCTTACTCGCCGGTATCCTTTTGCCATTTGCATTTGCACCCGTCAATTTATTTATCTTAGCCATTGTTTCACCTGCGCTATTACTTTTATTACTCGAACACACCAAACCAAAAGAAGCCTTTTGGCGTGGTTTATGTTACGGCATTGGTTTTTTTGGCGCCGGCGCTTCGTGGATTTATATTAGTATTCATGATTTCGGCAATAGCAATATTTTCGTGGGTGGCTTCATCACTGCCCTATTCGTTTTCATCCTGGCATTATTTCCTGCGCTTAATAGCTATTTGTTCAGAAAGTTTTTCGCCAAAAATCATCTTTTAAATTACCTCGTTGCCTTTCCCGCATTGTGGACAGTATTAGAATGGGTGCGCAGTTGGTTATTCACAGGATTTCCTTGGTTATTGTTAGGTGACAGCCAAACCAATTCTTTCTTAAAAGGTTTTGCGCCTATTGTTGGCGTTTATGGTGTGTCATTTTTAGTTGTCTTAAGCAGTGCATTACTTTATGTATTATATAGACGCACGCAAAATAAATTATCGCTTGGATTATTACTCGGTATTTGGTTAGTTGGTTTTGGTTTGACATACATCAACTGGACCCAACCCATTGGTCAACCATTTAGTGTTGCTTTAATACAAGGCAATGTTCCGCAAAGCACGAAATGGTCTGCGCAAGAAGCAGAAAATGCATTGAATCTTTACATTGATTTAACGACCAAAAACAGTAATGCGCATTTGATCATCTGGCCTGAAACGGCAGTAACTATTTTAACGCCTGCTGCTTTAGACCAACTTGGCAAACTCGATAAATTACTTGATAAACAAAAACGTGTAGCCATCACTGGCATTCCTATTCCCAACGCAGAAAGTGGCGATGCGAATGATTATTTTAATGGCGCGATTGTTTTAGGTGATGGCGAAGGACATTATTTCAAACGTCATTTAGTGCCTTTCGGTGAATACGTACCCTTTCAAGATATCTTTGGTAAATTATTTGGTTTCTTAAATATTCCCATGTCTGATTTTCTTGCTGGGCCACAACACCAACCATTATTAAATGATAATGGATTGCAATTAAAAATCGGCATGTTCATTTGTTATGAAATAGCTTACTCACATTTATTGCGCACCGATTTGCCTGCGGCGAATATATTAACCTCCATCAGTAATGATGCGTGGTTTGGTCATTCTTATGCCGCCGCACAACAATTACAAATCGCACAATTTGCTGCTCTTTCCACCGGTCGTTATATGTTAGCGACAACAAACAATGGCGATACAGCAATCGTTGATACACACGGCAATATTATTGCCAAAGCACCACCCTATGAAACACAAGTACTTTCCGAAACCGTGCAAGGCATGACTGGCAGCACACCATGGATCGCCATTGGGAATTTGCCCTACATTATTTTATTGCTTGGCGCACTTGGTTATATCGTAAACCGAGAAAGACGTATCAAAAAATAATTTATGCAATGTCATTCCCGCGAAAGCGGGAATCCAGGCATCGAAAGATACTCAAAACTAAATAAAATTTTATCGGATAAATTTTGAAATAATCTGTAAAACTGAACTACTGGATCCCCGCCTTCGCGGGGATGACAACCTTTTAGTAATGCGAGGTGTCATTATTTTGTAGAGACGCACGGCGTGCGTCTTATGGAGACACGCTCAGCGTGTCTCTACGTTCTTTATTAAATAGATAAGCGTAGCGAATCGGGGGGATTTTTTGCGCGTATTTCTTGCAATTCTTAATATTTCCTTAAGCTTTCTCTGCCATCATCCTCGGAATTACTTTTTAAATTAGAAGAGGATTTTTTATGACTTTAGAAAAATGGCGAACAGAGCTTGATACTGCGCTTAACACAAAACCGGACCCTAATAATATTAGCATTAGTCAAGTTCAAACTCTATTAATGAACATCCCTCCCAGCATCGACAAAAGAATTGCCTGCACACCGGCTCAATTAAAAAAATCAGCCGAGCTTAATGGTACTTATAATTTCTTCAACAAATACCCTATACATAAGACAAATTTATATACCCATTCTTATACGATGGTTTTCTTAGCATTTAAAAATACTGGTACAACCGCTCCTGACCCAGCCCTGTGGAATGCAAAAATTTATGGAAGTGATGATGCTGAAAACCGAAACTTATTTCGAGAAAAATTATCTTGCTGGTGTTACGAAAACTTCTCCGCTCATGTAAAAATAGGCAGTGCGTATCGTGATTCTGATACGCCTGCTGATCTATTAGAAGAAAAATTTGCTGCAATAGTGAAATTAGATAATGCGATAAAAAATGCACCGAGCGACCAATCGTTAGCAACCATATTAGACGATTGGAAGAATAAAAATTCTTCGGATTACCATACACTTAGCGAACACCGCGACTGGAGTGGATGGGCTTTGAATAAAGCAGAAACCGTATGGGCGACATTTTTTAAAAATGCAAAAGTTCCACTAAAACCAAGCTCACAACAAATATTTGACGATGCTTGCACTTACAGCACATCAATAAAGCTCACAAATTAATTTATTCTGTGTAGAGACGCACTGCGTGCGTCTCATGGAGACACGTTCAGCGTGTCTCTACGTCATTCATTGAATATTTGAACTATTTTTTAAAACCAAACCCAGGACTATCTTGAGGTTCTTGAATTTTCCTGACTATAACTGTCTCAGACCCTTTTGAATTTTTTACGTTGCCAGGCACTGGAGTTCCTGGAATTCCTGCTGCTTGGCTAAGATGCGAATTAAACTCTTTTCCAAAAGGAGAATTAAATACTGGATTTCCGACGCTAGACACAGGAGAAGACGGCGGCGCTGCGGTGGTGTGTTCTAAATCCTCTGGAATATCTCCATTATGCGCATCACCAATTTCTTTCTTCATCATAAACTACTCCTCATTTAAATTCGTTATACACAAATCGATCACTACCTTCACGGGAAATTTTGCCACAGAACTCTAACAAAGAAACCTTAAAGTTTTATTAAGTCAAAGCCTGTTTTTCGGTAGAGACGCACCGCGTGCGTCTCATGACTGGCAATATAAATAAAATTGTCATGCTGCCAACCCCCTTTGAAAAAAGGGGTCGATGAGCGCAGCGAATTGGGGGGATTTTATTCTGGAGACACGCTGAGCGTGTCTCTACATTATTCATTGAATATTTGAATTATCGTTTAGGCCCGGACAGTGAAGTTTCTCTTGTTATAACCGTCTGAGGTTCTTCTAATTTTTCTGAGCTCCAAGGCACTGGAGTTCCCGGAGCTCCCACTGCTTCTACAAGATGCGAACTAAATTTTGATCCAAAAGGAGAACCAAATATCATCAGTGGTGGAGTGATCGATTCTGGTATTTCTTGAATAGCTTCTGCAACATTAGAATTGGCAATAACCAATAATTCAGAGTGATCAAACTCAGTCGCCAATGTTTGCAGAATAAATTTCGCTGTGCCAGGTTCAGCAGGCGGATCAATCAATGCTTGTAAAACAAATTTTGCCGTCGCAGGATCAGATTTAAAAATATCCAACAAATAAGACTTATCAAATGCTTTAGCCAATTCAGGTAAAGTATAGTGCACCGCACCAGGCTCCTTATATAGATCACCCAATGCGTATAAAATAAATATCGCAAGGTCAGGATAACACTTGGCAATTTCTACCAAATCAGGCGCACCAAATTTGGCAACTGATTCTGGATTTTTTATAGCACTTTTCACAACATCAGGACACAATCGAGCAACACGCCAAAATTCAGATACGGAAAGTCGAAAGATCATTCTTTGCGAATAAGGATCAGCAAGGCGTTCCTTAATAATAAGAGCCAGCATATGATCTTTATCAAACTTAGCGCGCAACCTCGACTGATGTAAAAAAAATGCTTCAACCTTAGTAGTAATACGCCATAAATCAGACTGATCAAAGCTACCTAGCAATGCTTGTAATTTATATTTCGCTGCGGGAAGCTCACGATCAAACGGATCCTCAACAAATACTTGCGCTACCGCAAGCTCCTCATCACTCGAATCCGCCAATACTAGCAAAATATATATTGCTGTATCAGGATGAAACTCAGCAAGATCTAATAAATCATTTTTATTAAATTGAGCAATTAGTGCTCGAGTTTCCAAAATAGATTTCGCAAGACTGGAATGCAATTTGGCAATATCCAGCCATTTCAACTTGCTTAACTTTATAAACACAGCTTGCAACATAAATTTGAGTGTACCAGGCTCGGCAAGTGGTTCAGCTAATAATTGCTTTATAGCAGGCTTATTAAACTGATCAGCCAATACTTGCGGTTCCTGTATATCAAAATCAAGAGGCCTACAAACCAATTCTAATTTATTAGATCTTATTGACGGGTTGAGCAACTCTCGTAGAAACCATTCAATTATATTAGGATGTGACTTAGCAATATCCCACACGTCAGCTTGATTTAATTTCGCTGCTAATGCAGGAATATTTAGAATTTTTATCGCCACAGTGAGACTAGATTTCGCTTCTTCTAATAAAGCAGCGCGATCTTTTTTAAGGTATTCTTCAACATCAGAATGCGATTCAGTAATACTCTGCCATTCAGACGGTGTAAATTGAGCTGCCAACGTTTGTAAAACAAATTTCGCTGTACCAAACTCAGCAGGCGGATCATTCAATACCTGCAAAACAAATTCTTTTGTCACATAATCAGATTCCAAAATGTCCAATAAATCAGACTTGTCAAATGCTTTAGCTAATTCAGACAAGGCCTCGTGCGTCATACCAGATTCGTTATATAGATCACCTAATGTGTATAAAATAAATATCGCAAGGTCAGGAAATTTATTAGCAATGTCCACTAAATCAGACGTACCAAATTTAGCAACCAATTCTGGAATTTTTATAACAGTTTCCACAATACCGGGATATGCTTGAACAACATGCCAAAATTCAGATACGGAAAGTGGAGCAAGGCATTCTCTCAAGAACTCAAGATTATCAGAGTTATTCTTAATACGAAGCAACAAAGAATTTTCATCATCTGAAGATTCATCATCTGAAGATCCACTATCTAAAAATTCATCATTTAAAGATTCATCATTTGAAGGCCTACCCTTTAAAGATTCATTACCTGGAAACCTACCCATCACTATCTTTCCTCATTTAAACCTATTGAATACAAGCCACTTCTACTTCTCACGGGAAATTTTGCCACAGAAGTCTAACAAAGGAACCTTAAGATTTTATTAATATTTCAAAGGGAGCGAAAACCCCCTTTGAAAAAAGGGGGTCGATGAGCGCAGCGAATCGGGGGGATTTCACCGCGTGCGTCTCATGACTGGCGGTATAAATGAAATTTTATCGGATAAATTTTGGAATAATCTGCAAAACTAAACTACTGGATCCCCGCCTTCGCGGGGATGACAACCTTTTAGCAATACGGGGACACAACTTTAATCACTTCTCCTGTAACACCCACACACCATTCCAATCATCCGCAGGTGGGTGTGATTTAAATGCGCGAATACGCTCAAGATATATCTCGCATAAATTTTGTAGAGACGCACTGCGTGCGTCTCCTGGAGACACGCTCAGCGTGTCTCTACGTAATTCATTAAATATTTCTGATGCTTGATCCCAATGTTTACGATAATAATGATGCAGTGCATCGTGATATAGCTTGATGGTTTCTGGCGCGTCATTGGTTGGTGTATAAATTGTCACGCTTAATTCTTTGCCTTTGACCTGTACACGATCTAATTCACGAAACAGCACACTTGTTTTATTTGCCGCATAGGTTTGTTCACCGACAATAATTCCGACACCATAATATTTGGTTAAACTTTCCAAACGCGACGCCAAATTAACAGCATCGCCTAATACTGTATACGCACGACGATACGACGAACCCATATCACCCACATCCATCATGCCAGTATTAATTCCTATACCAATATGCACAGCAGGTAAATTCATATTTTTTAATTGCGCCTGTAATTTTTCTGTGGCTAATTGCATATCGAGTGCGGCGGCTAATGCATGTTGCGCATGCAATTGATCATCCAACGGTGCGCCCCAAAATGCCATGATCATATCGCCGACATATTTATCTACCGTGCCGCCATGCTTGAAAATAATTTTTGTCATTTCGGTAAAAAAGAAATTCAATAATTTTTTTAATTCTACAATACTGAGCTTTTCTGAAATCGTCGTGAAATGGCGAATGTCCATGAACAATACGGTCATTAATTTGCGCTCACCGGATAACCCTGCAATATCATCGGGATGTTTTAAAATTTCATCGACATGATCTGGCGGCACATATTGCGTAAATACCCGACGCAATTCGAAACGTTTACGCGTTTCGGCAAAAAACCCATAAATCATATTAAAAATAGCTAATAAAAATATCTGCATGAGCGGCAAAACAATCGGCAAAATAATGCCTGTTGCTTTCCATAACCACGCGCTGCCTAAAAATAATCCTGCGAATGAACTTAACGTAATAAATAAATTCCACAGTGGGCCTACATAAACTAAAAGCATGCTTAATAAAATACCGGCGATGAGAATAAAGATTAATTCAGCGCCCGGCGCCCACGCTGGCACATAAGGAAAATGACCACGAAATAATCCTTCAGCAATATTAGCGTGAATTTCCACGCCGGGATAAACACCAGCAATTGAGGTACTACGAATATCGTTTAAGCCAATGGCTGAAGTTCCCACAAACACTAACGTATTTTGTAACGCATTGGGTTGAATTCGTTTATTTAATACATCGGTGGCGGAAAAATAAGGAAAACTTTTTGCCGCGCCAACGTAGGGAATAAATACGCGGCCATCAGCTTCTGTAGCAATTGGTTCTTTGCCTAATCTAATCGATTCAATAACGTCATGATTACCTAATTTTTTAATATCCAAAGGCGTTGAATTTAATAATAAATATTGACGCACCGCTTCAAGCGCAAGTGATGGATATAAATTATTACCGTAACGCATGACCAATGAATAATGGCGAATAATGCCATCGCTGTCAGGAATAATTGACATAAACCCCGCGTGCCCTGCTGCATTTTCTAACACGGGCACATTCGCGATGTAGGTTTTCATGGGCGACAAAACAAGATCATTTGCTTGCGCAGAAGATAATTGCATTAATGGCGCGGGTAATAATCCTACCGGCTGATAATTAGCATTATCAAAAAACGTAGCGAGCACCACTTTATCGTTACCCGCTGCAATTGTTTTGGCAAATAATGCATCGTTATCAAAATAAGGGGTAACGTTAATAATTGATCGTGTAATGGCAGGCGTGGCTAGCTGACTTTTTTCTAAATATTTCAACATGCTAGAAGCGATATTTGGTTCGGGTTCGGGGAACAACATATCGAAAGCAATAACTGTTGCACCTTGTGCATATAACTGCTGCAACAAATCTGAAATTTTATTGCGCGGCCATGGCCAACGCCCTTCTGCTTTTAAGGATTTTTCATCGATATCGACAATCGCGATAGGATATTGTGGTTTAGCGATTTTAGGTAATAACAATGTTTGACGTGAATCGTAGGTCGCATTATTTAATTGTTGTAAAACGCTGCGGAAAACGGGTGGTGGTGAAATTGAAAGATAGGCAGTGATTAAGGTCAGCAATAAACCAATACCAATCGGTATCCATTTATTACTGAGTGAAAAATGCTTCATGCGATTCCCATATCCTTTAATGATTCAATGTCATCCCGGCCAAGTTGCCGAAGCGTAGCGAAGGAGACGCGAGCCGGGATCCAGGAATGAAATTGTACATCATGGGCCTTGAAAAAATAAGCATCGACAATATTACTGGATCCCGGATATCCGCCTACGCACTTCGTGCTTCGGCAGATTCCGGGATGACACTGAGAGTTAATTTACTGAAGAGTTCTTAATAAAAATAAGAAAAGATTATTCCGCCCTTTCAGGCACTAAAATTTCACGCGATCCATTATGCTCCATCGAGCTCACTAATCCCGCGTTTTCCATTTCTTCGAGCAAACGTGCCGCGCGGTTATAACCAATTCGCAATCGACGTTGCACGCCAGAAATTGATGCGCGACGTGTTTCTAATACCACTTCAACTGCTTGATCATACAAAGGATCTTGCTCGGTGCCTTCTGCATTTTCAGCACCACCTTCGGCATCAATACTTTCATCATCATCTTCGAACAAACCTTCAACGTAATCAGGTTGACCACGTGATTGCCAATCATGCACCACTTTATGCACTTCTTGATCCGCGACATATGCACCATGCACACGCACAGGAACACCTGTGCCTGGCGCTAAATAAAGCATGTCACCATGACCCAATAATTGTTCTGCACCTTGCTGATCTAAAATCGTGCGTGAATCAATTTTCGACGACACTTGAAATGCAATGCGCGTCGGAATATTGGCTTTAATTAATCCGGTAATAACATCTACCGATGGACGTTGCGTTGCTAAAATTAAATGGATTCCTGCCGCGCGCGCTTTTTGTGCAATACGGGCAATGAGTTCTTCTACTTTTTTACCAACGACCATGATCATGTCGGCGAATTCATCTACGACCACAACGATGTAAGGCAAACTTTCTAATACAGGTGGTTGATCCGCAACACCATCCGGTGATTTCCAAAACGGATCAGTTAACGGCGTACCTTGCGTTTGTGCTTCGGCTAATTTTGCATTGTAGCCAGCTAAATTACGCACACCAAAATGCGCCATAATTTTATAACGGCGATCCATTTCTGCGACACACCAACGTAATGCATTCGCCGCTTCTTTCATATCAGTGACAACGGGCGCCAATAAATGCGGGATACCTTCATAAATAGAAAGCTCCAACATTTTCGGATCAATCATAATCATGCGTACTTCTAGCGGTGTGGCTTTATATAAAAGACTTAATAACATCGCATTTAAACCAACAGATTTACCAGAACCTGTCGTACCAGCAACTAATAAATGCGGCATTTTACCTAAATCAACGACGACGGGATGCCCTGCAATATCTTTACCTAATGCTAAACTTACCGGTGAGCGTGATTGTTCATATTGATTCGACGCGAGCACTTCACTTAAACGCACAATTTCACGATGATCATTAGGTAATTCCAAACCAACGACAGACTTGCCAGGAATAACTTCGACCACGCGCACACTAATAACCGATAGCGAACGTGCTAAATCTTTTGCGAGCGACGTAATGCGACTAACTTTAATCCCAGGCGCTAATTGCAATTCGTATCGAGTGACCACAGGCCCCGGATGTACTGCCACCACCTGCACAGCAATACCAAAATCTTTCAAACGTAATTCCACTTCGCGTGACATTTCTTCCAAAGCAGCAGGAGAATAATTTTTTTCGCCTACTAATTTTTCTGGTTGATCCAATAAATCTAACGATGGCAATCCTTTTTTGATTTCGCGTTTTATTTGCGTTTTTAACACGATCGCTTTAGTTTTTTTCGATGAGCTATTATCTACATAAGAAGTTTCAGGGAAATCTTGGCTAATAAGTACTGGCTCTAAACGACCACGAGAAACTTTAATTGGTCTCTCATTGTCATCTTCTTCATTTTCATCGTCTGCTTCTATCAGTGTTTTTTTGGTTTTAGCGCGCGTGGAAGATTTTTCTTCTTTTGCATATTGCTTTAATAAACGTTGTTCTTTGCGCTCAGCCCACCAATTCGAAAACATCGCAAAACCATTGAGCGATATATTACCCATCGTTTCAATTAACCAAGGCCATGAAAGACTGGTTAATAAAGTGATGCCACAAAGAAATAAGCCGAATAATAATAGTGTCGAACCCGTTTTATTAAATGTTTCAACTAATCCAACGGAAACCACTTTGCCGAAAATACCACCGGAAGAAAAAGGTAAGTGATGATAAAACGCTTGTTTTTGTAGATTAAGTAAACCACATGCAGAAGTTACCGTAAGCAACAAACCAAACGTACGCCACAGTAAATCATCGGCGTGCCATGCTTCATCATCTCGAGAGCTATAGCACCAAGCCCATACACCATAAGGAATTAAAATCGGCACTAAAAAAGCCGCGTAACCTAATAAATAGAAAAATCCTTCGGCAATATAAGCACCACCTTTGCCGCTAGCGTTTGCCACGACATCTTCGTAATGCACACCGTGATAAGTGAATAATGCGAGTAATAACAAGAGTGAAACAGCGATACTAAAAATGAACAAACCTTCGCGCCAAGGCAATCCTGTTGATTGCTTTTTGCTTTTACTTTTTGCACCGGTGCGATATTGATATCGTGATGAGCGGCTATTCAAAAACACGTCTCCCCTAACCTCTGCCCTAAGTTAAAAATTTCAATCCATGAGAAAGTCGATTATTATAACGCTTGTTTTCCATTTGGCGAGAGATTTTACATGACCACTAATACCATTCATCATCGTTTAATTATTTTAGGCTCTGGCCCTGCTGGTTACACCGCAGCGGTTTATGCCGCACGTGCTAATTTAAAACCGGCATTAATCACAGGCATGGCACAAGGTGGTCAGCTTATGACCACGACCGATGTCGACAATTGGCCTGGCGATATTGAAGGTTTACAAGGTCCTGCGCTGATGGAGCGTATGCAAAAACATGCCGAGCGCTTTAATACTGAGATTATTTTTGATCACATCGAAAAGGTTAACTTCAAACAACATCCATTCTTATTAGTAGGTAATTCCGCTCAATACACCTGTGATGCCTTAATTATTGCCACAGGCGCTACGGCCAAATATTTAGGCATTCCTTCCGAAGAAGCATTCATGGGTAAAGGCGTTTCAGGTTGCGCCACGTGCGATGGCTTTTTTTATAAAAACCAAAAAGTCGCTGTCATTGGCGGAGGCAACACCGCCGTTGAAGAAGCTCTCTATCTTTCCAATATTGCTTCACATGTGACTGTCATTCATCGTCGCGATAAATTCAGATCGGAAAAAATCCTCATTGATAAGTTATTAGACAAAGTCAAAAACGGCAATGTCACGATTTTATGGCATAGCACTTTGGAAGAAGTATTAGGCGACGCCAAAGGTGTTACGGGTATTGCGATCAAAAATGTGCAAGATCAAAAAATTTCTAACCTAGAGGTACAAGGTGTTTTTATTGCCATCGGCCACAAGCCCAATACAGAAATTTTTGACGGCCAATTGGATATAGCCAATGGTTATATCAAAGTTCAAACCGGCTTAAACGGCAATGCTACTGCAACATCTGTTCCGGGCATTTTCGCCGCTGGCGATGTGGCAGACCATGTTTACCGCCAAGCGGTTACCTCTGCCGGCACCGGATGTATGGCAGCGCTGGACGCAGAACGGTATTTGGATACTTTAGTCTAATCCCGTCATTGCGAGGAGCGTAAGCGACGAAGCAATCTAGTTTTCTGGATTGCTTCGCTGCGCTCGCAATGACAAAAAACAGCAAAATTGTCCTTCATCTGCTACGCTTAATACTGGTGGTACTTATATTTTGAAGGGGTGAGTTATGGCATTTGAAAAAAAAGACTTATTAAATATTCTCAGAGAGAACGGCACTGCTGACAAGCGAAAAGAAAAGTTGAATGCTCTGAATAATCAACAAAAACAAGAAGCGCTGAATATTTGCAATGTGTTACTGGCCAAGAACAATGAATTAATTGATCCAACCATTGATCTTAAAGAACTCCTAGGAGAAGCAAAAATCGCGCTCGAAGAACCCACCAAAAAATCATCCCTAGAAGCCCCAGCGACGCAGATTGATGTAAAAACTATAGAAAAATATTTCGGCGATAAGCAAAAATACAAAATTGATCACGATGAGCACGGCGCCATGGTTGTGTCTAGAATTGATACTTCAGGGAAAGAAAAAGAAACCAAGCCGTTTTTAACCGTTGAAAATAATCCTGATAGCAAAAACTGTACCATTCATACAAACGGTGAATGCTCCAAAGAAGAATACAAAGGAATGATCAACGCTGTAAAAGACTCCCGAACAGGAGAAAACAAAAACAAACCTATTTTCTTTTGGCATGAAAATGAAACTGAGCTAAAGAAAATGATCGCAGCTGCAGATGAAGCTGGCGTGAAATACAAAGCAACCCTAAATAAAGAAGAATTTAATTCGCCTGAGTGGAAAAAAGCAGCGCTTGCTCAACCAGATAAAGATAAAACATTACATATTGAGCCAAGAGAAAACTCAAATTCGGGTGGAGAGATAAAAGCAACACCAAGAGCTGGGAATTAACTGCCTTTCAGAGACGGGTTGAAACCCGTCTCTATAAAGACATGTATTACGCAGTTTGACTTACTTCTTTCATGCTCAAGCGAATTTTACCTTGGCGATCAATTTCCAGAACTTTCACTCTGACTTTTTGACCTTCGGTTAATTTGTCACTCACCTGATTCACACGTTCATCACAAATTTGTGAAATGTGTACGAGACCATCTTTACCTGGAAGCACTGTGACGAATGCACCAAAATCAGCAATTTTCGCAACGGTACCTTCATAAATAGCGCCGACTTCAACGTCTGCGGTTAAACGTTCAATACGCTTAACTGCTTCTTGACCTGCAGCACCATCCACAGATGCCACTTTAATTGTGCCGTCATCAGCAATATCAATTGTTGCACCCGTTTCTTCAGTAATGGCTCGAATCGTCACGCCACCTTTACCAATCACATCACGAATTTTATCGGGATGAATCTTGATGGTAATAATGCGTGGTGCGTAATCGGACATTTCTGTGCGCGGTTTATCTAATGTGCCATTCATAATATTTAAAATATGTAAGCGCCCTGCTTTGGCTTGATGCAACGCTTTTTCCATAATTTCGCGCGTGATGCCATCAATTTTGATATCCATTTGCAATGCAGTAACACCTTTGGATGTTCCAGCAACTTTGAAATCCATATCACCTAAATGATCTTCATCACCTAAAATATCTGTTAATACGGCGAACTTATCACCTTCTTTAATTAAGCCCATCGCGATCCCTGCAACTGGTGCTTTGATTGGCACGCCAGCGTCCATCAACGCCAAACTCGCACCGCACACACTTGCCATAGAACTTGAACCATTGGATTCAGTAATTTCAGAGACAACGCGTAATACATAAGGGCATTGTTCTTGTGTAGGAATAACAGCTTGCACACCACGACGCGCTAATCGACCGTGACCGATTTCACGACGTTTAGGACCTGTCATCGGGCCTGTTTCACCCACAGAATAAGGAGGGAAATTATAATGCAGCATGAAGCTATCTTTAATTTCACCTTCGAGCGCATCAATAATTTGTGCATCTCTATTGGTACCTAAAGTTGCTACCACTAATGCCTGTGTTTCACCACGGGTGAAAATAGCAGAACCGTGAGTGCGTGGTAACACACCAACTTGAATATGAATTGGGCGAACGGTTTGGGTATCACGACCATCGATACGTGGTTCACCTGCCAAAATAGTATTGCGCACAATTTTCATTTCTAACTTTTCAAATTCAGCGCGAATTTGATTATCAGAATGTTTTTCTGGAAACTGTGTTTTCGCATGTTCCATAGCGTTCACACGCAATGCATTGACTTTAGCTTGACGCTCACTTTTCACATGTACTTTATAAGCACTACGCAAATCCGCTTCGACTAATGTTGCAATCGCTTGTTCTAATTGGTGATCATGTTCATGTGGTTGCCATACAAAAGGAGTCACACCAACATCTTTAGCAAACTCTTTAATATTTTGAATCGCTGTTTGCATTTGTTGATGACCAAACAACACGGCACCCAACATAATTTCTTCAGACAATTCTTTGGCTTCAGATTCCACCATCAATACCGCATGTTCAGTACCAGCAACGGTTAAATCTAATTCCGAACTAACAATCGTTTTGCTATTAGGATTTAACATAAATACGCCGTCTTTATAACCAACGCGCGCCGCACCAATCGGGCCACTAAATGGAATACCGGAAATAGCCAAGGCTGCTGACGTTCCTAACAACGCAGGAACATCCGCATCGACTTCAGGATCTAACGATAAAACACTCGCGACTACTTGCACTTCATTATAAAAACCATCTGGAAATAAGGGACGAATAGGACGATCAATTAAACGCGATGTTAATGTTTCTCTTTCTGTTGGACGACCTTCACGTTTGAAATAACCACCAGGAATACGACCAGCTGCATAGGAACGTTCTTGATACATAACGGTAAGCGGGAAGAAATCCATGCCTTCTTTTGCTGCTTTCGCTGCAACAACGGTTACCAAAAGCATGGTACCGCCCATGCGTACTGTAACTGCACCCGTTGCTTGACGCGCGACAACACCCGTTTCCAAGGTGACTTGATGTGCACCGTACTGGAAAGTCTTCGTTTTTTTGTTAAACACAATATGTTCCTTGTATGAAATGAAAGTTAACCGCGAATACCTAAGTCTGCTACTAATTTGCTATAGATTTCTGGTGCTTGATCCTTGAAATACTTCATTAAGCTACGACGTTGGCTAACGAGCTTTTGCAAGCCATATTGAGTATGCTTATCTTTTTTGTGGATCTTCAAATGTTCGGTTAATTCATTGATGCGGTTCGTTAAAAGCGCGATTTGTACTTCAGGTGAACCGGTGTCGGCAGGAAAGCGTTGAAACTTTTTCATTACGTCTGCGGTTGTTGTAACTTCTAAAGCCATGTAAATTTTACTCCTAAAAATATGTCTTGTTCGGTTTGAAAAGCCCGCCATTTTAAACGTAACTATGGGGCATTGACAAGCTTTAGATAAGCCGGCATCATCCGCGCGTTTTTGGCTTTACACTTACCTATGGAGAATTCCCTTGGCAAATATTAAATCTGCAAAGAAACGTGCCCGTCAGGCCGTCAAACACAATGAACTCAATTCGAGCCAACGCTCTGAAATGCGTACTGCTGAAAAGAACTTACGTAAAATCATTGCCGGTGGTGATGTGAAAGCAGCGGCTGAATTGTTTCGCCAAACCGCTTCTATCCTTGATAAATCTGCTCGCAAAGGCTTGATCCATAAAAACACCGCTGCTCGCAAGAAGAGTCGTTTGAACGCTAGCATTAAGAAATTAGCAGGTAAGAAATAATCTTTTTGTAGGGGCACGATGCGTCGTGCCCCTACAACGCGATGCATCATTTGCCCCTACAGAAATCATTCATCATTGCTCCACGGTAACTGACGATAGCTCGAATCCGTGGAGTAATTGAACATCGGATATTTAATAATCTCGAAATACGGCGAATAGTCAAAATCACTTGGCGTGAATAAACGCGGATTACGTTGAATCCACTGCACACCCGCTTCAGGCGTTTCTTTAATCATCGGCAAAATCGGAAATTTCACTGAAGAAAATGCTTCTGCAATTAAGGTCGCACAACTATCTTTCGTTGCCTGCCCGGCATTATGTCGAAATAAACTGGAACGCCATTTACGTGGCCAAATTGCCCAAGGAAATAAAAATCGTGCTAAATCAAAAATCTGGCGCACATCGTACGCATAACCTAAACGATTAATCACATATTTTAATACCGACTGCGCATCTTGACGCGTAATCCCAATCGGTCGACAAATACGCATATGCTCTGCATGATATTCATTCAATGGTGAAATAATCGTGCCTTTACCCATCACACTTTCAATCACTAATTGCGTACTTGGATCACCGTTATAAAATTGCAATACACGTTCACGCATTTGTGGATCTTCAATATCATGCAAACGACCGACATATAGTGCCGCATGGGTCCATGAACTTTGCGTCACTAATCGAATCACTTCGCTGACACGCGAACGCCCTTCGACCAATAATACATCGCATGGGCGAATTTCATATTTTAAACGTTCAAAATCACTTAACGGAAATTCACGTAATTCTGTCGTATCATGCATTAACCAATGCGTAATAAGACTAATAATTTTTCGAGACAGTTTTTTAAACATTAAATATCTTCCGCTAATGTTGTCGCCAATCCTAAATAAGTTTCTGGCTTTAATTGTTTTAACTGTTGTTTAATTTCTTTACTCACATCTAATTGATCAATCCAAGCATGCAATTGTTGCTGATTCAACACTTGCCCACGCGTTAATGCTTTTAATTGTTCATAAGGTTCAGGCACATTATTCGCACGCAAAATGATTTGAATCGGTTCGGCCAACAATTCCCAATGTTTTTGTAATTCGCTTAACATGAAATCACTATTAACTGCCAGACGCGACAACCCTTTCAATAATGATTGATATGCTACTAATGAATAGCCAAACGCCACGCCCAAATTACGCAACAATGTTGAATCCACCAAATCACGCTGCCAACGCGATACCGTTAATTTATCCGCTAACGTCTGAAAAATAGCATTGGCCAAATAAAAATTACCTTCGGCATTTTCAAAATCAATGGGATTTATTTTATGCGGCATCGTTGATGAACCCACTTCGTTTTCCATTCGAAGCTGTACAAAATAACCCAACGAAATATAACCCCACACATCACGACAAAAATCGATCAAAATATTATGCAGTCGAATCATCGTGTGCGAAAGTTCAGCAATATAATCATGCGGTTCAATTTGTGTGGTGTAAGGATTCCAGTGCAATCCTAATTTTTCGACAAACGTGCGACTCAATAACAACCAATTTTTACTTGGGAAAGCTGCCATATGCGCATTAAAATTTCCTACCGCGCCATTCATTTTAGCGTTTATCTTAATGGCACTCAGTGAATGCAATTGGTGTTGTAAACGCGCGATGACATTGGCTAATTCTTTACCTAATGTTGTCGGTGTAGCGGATTGTCCATGAGTACGTGCAAGCATTGGCGTGGCCGCATATTGATGCGCCATTTTTTTAAGTTCCATGATTAATTGATCGAAGCAAGGCAATAACACTTGTGCGCGCACGGTTTTCAACATTAATGCATACGCCACATTATTAATATCTTCTGAGGTACAAGCAAAATGCACCCACTCACTCACCGCTTTTAATTCTTTATGCGATTGCATTTTTTCTTTAATAAAGTATTCCACCGCTTTGACATCGTGATTCGTGGTTTGTTCAATGGTTTTAATGTGTGCGGCATCTTGCAATGAAAATTGCGCGCCTATTTTTTCTAATAAGTCATTTGCCGGCGACGATAATTCAGGTTGCAATGTTTTTAACCATTCGATTTCAACTAATACGCGATAACGCATTAATGCATATTCACTAAATATTTCATTCAGCGCAGATGTTTTATTAGCATAACGTCCATCCACAGGGGAAATTGCCATTAATGCATGTTCATTATCCATTCGCTTACTCCTACTCCACAGCTAAAATTTCAACATCAAACGTTAAGATTTGTCCTGCCAAAGGATGATTAAAATCAACAGTAATTTGCTCGTTTTCAATTTTTCGAATAATCCCTGGAATTTCTTGCCCATCTGGTTGCGCAAACGACACAATTAATCCTTCTTCTAATTGCATGTCATCCGGAAATTGTTTACGCGTTAACGTATAAATATTATTGGGGTTTGGCATGCCAGCCGCTTCTTCCGGTGGCAAAATAATTTGTTTTTTATCGCCGGCGTTTAATCCTAATAATGCTTTTTCAAAACCTGCGCTTAAAGTGCCATCGCCAATCACAACGGTTGCGGGCTTACCCGTCATTTTTGTTGTATCGACTGCAGAACCATCAGCTAATTTAATTGAAAAATGTAATGTGACTTTCGAGTTAGGACTAATCATGCTTGCGCCATCCAAGAATTAATAAAAAAGCACCTAAACAAACAGCCGAGTCCGCTATATTAAAAGTTGGCCAATAATAGTTGCCTGCATGCCATGAAATAAAATCAATTACATATCCATGAAATAAGCGATCTAATAAATTACCGGCGGCACCACCGAGAATCAATGATAACGCAATAGCCACTTGTCGTTGTTGAACACTTAATCGTTTTAACCAAGAAAAAACAAACGTCATAATAGCAATTGCAATCAATGCAAATAACCAACGTTGCCAGCTCCCGGGAATATTTAAAAAACCAAAGGCTGAACCATTATTAAATTCGAGTGTTAAATTAAAAAACGATGTCACCATTATAGGTTTTTGAAAAGGCAAATGGCGCAACGCAAACCATTTAGTCATTTGGTCGATGATTAACACCAACCAACTTAACCACAACCAACGCAATTGATAAGATTTATTCATCATATATTTTCCATTAGTAAAAAATCACCTCTCCCCGCGAGGGGAGAGGTCGCGCGAAGCGCGGGTGAGGGGTGGTTAAATTATCAAAGAACCCTCACCCTAACCCTCTCCCACAAGCGGGAGAGGGGAAAACATTTTAATCTACGCGTAAAATCTTTCCTCACCCTTTCCATCAGGCAAATTATCAACACAACGCCCGCAAATTTCCGGGTGTTCGGCATGAATACCCACATCATCACGACGATGCCAACAACGTGTGCATTTAACATCACTTAACGCACTAATATTAATAGCCAATTGATCACCTAAAACAACGCTGGCTTTAGAAACAATCAACACAAAACGCAATTCATTTTTTAATTGAATCAATTCTTCATATAACGCTTTGGGTGCGGTAATAACAACATTTGCTTCGAGTGCGGAACCCACTACCCCTGCATTACGTTTAGCTTCAATTTCTTTATTCACCTGATCACGCAGCTCAATTATTTTCAGCCAATCGAGAGCTGTTGGTTTAATCGCTGGTAATTTATACCAATCTGTCAAAAATACGGATTCTTTATTTTTATCTGGCACAAATTGCCAAATTTCTTCCGCGGTAAAACTTAAAATAGGCGCCAACCACCGCACCATCATATGCAACACATGATAAATCGCGGTTTGTGCGGAGCGTCGCCCAACACTATTTTTTTGCATGGTATATTGGCGATCTTTAATTACATCTAAATAAAATCCACCTAAATCCGCCACACAAAAATTATGTAATTTCTGATAAATCAAATGTAATTGATATTGATCATATGCTTCAATAATTTCTGTTTGTAATTCTTGCGCACGCGCGAGAATAAATTTATCGAGTAACAGCAATTTATCTGTTGCCAATAAATTTTTAGCGGGATCAAAATCATGCACATTGGCTAATAAAAATCGCATCGTGTTACGAATACGGCGATAGGCTTCAGCCGAACGTTGCAAAATTTCATCAGACACCGCAATTTCACCACGATAATCAGTGGCTGAAATCCACAAACGCAAAATATCAGCGCCTAAATTATTAATGACTTTTTCAGGCTCAATCGTATTACCCAATGATTTAGACATCTTGCGGCCTTTATCATCGACCGTAAAACCATGCGTTAATACTGTTTTGTAAGGTGCATGCTCAACCATCGCCACAGCGGTTAACAATGCTGATTGAAACCAACCGCGATGTTGATCAGAACCTTCCAGATATAAATCAGCCATTTGTCCGCGCAATACGGCAAAATGTGAAACACCGGAATCAAACCATACATCCAACGTGTCATAAATTTTTTGATAATGTTTTGCGTCATCGCCCAACAATTCTTGCAAATCAAGATCATACCAAGCATCAATACCTGCTTTTTCTACACGCTCGGCTATTTTATTTAATAACGCTGGCATGTCCGGATGCAGTGCTTGTGTTTCTTTATGAACAATAAATCCCATCGGCATACACCAATAACGCTGACGTGAAATACACCAATCAGGACGTCCTTCAATCATGCCTTCAATTCTGGCTTGGCCCCATTCAGGAACCCACGCTACTTTTTTAATGGCATTGAGTGCATGTTGGCGTAAATGTTTTCGCTCCATACTGATAAACCATTGTGGTGTCGCACGAAAAATAACGGGTGTGCGATGACGCCAACAATGCGGATAACTATGCTCTACTTTGTCTTCATGCAATAAATTATTTTTCTCACGCAATACATCAATAATTTTTGTATTCACTTTTAATACATGTTCGCCAGCAAATAATAATGTGTCTTTTTTGAATAACCCTTTTTCATCCACTGGATTATTCACAGGCAATTTATATTGCAACCCAACTACGTAATCTTCTTGACCATGTGCAGGCGCTGTATGCACCGCACCTGTTCCTGTATCTAACGTGACGTGTTCGCCAAAAATAAGCGGCACTTTTTTGTCATAGAATGGATGTTGTAACTGAATATCTTTTAATTCATGACCCGCATAGGTTTTTAAAATTTTAAAATCAGTGATTCCATAACGCGCCATACACGCATTTAATAATTCTTCAATAATAAATAAGCGTTCTTGCGGCAATTGCACTAACGCATAACGATGTTCGGGATGAATTGTCACTGCTTCATTGGCAGGTAATGTCCAAGGTGTGGTTGTCCAAATAGGAATGCTTAATTTACCTGTGCCCGGAAATGTATTGTTACTCACCACTTCAAAACGCACATCAATCGTAGGCGATGTTTTATTAGCATATTCCACTTCTGCTTCAGCAAGCGCGGAAGCACAATCCATACACCAATGCACTGGTTTAAAACCTTGCGCTACATGTCCACGCTCTACAATTGTTGCTAAGGCGCGCATGATGTCCGCTTCATAAGCAAAATCCATGGTTAAATACGGATGATCCCAATCAGCAATCATGCCCAAACGTTTGAATGCTTCACGCTGCGCTTCCATTTGTTGTTTCGCATATTGCCGACACGCGGCACGAAATTCTTTGGCAGATAATTTTTCGCCCACTTTACCAATTTTCTTTTCCACGTTTAATTCAACTGGCAGCCCATGACAATCCCAACCAGGAACAAGCGGCGTATCAAATCCTGAAAACGTTTTGGCTTTGACAATAATATCTTTAAGAATTCGATTCACGGCATGACCAATATGGATGTTGCCATTGGCGTAGAGTGGACCGTCGTGCAAAATGAATGTGGGCTTGCTTTTATTTTGATCACGCAATTGTTGGTATAAATCGATTTTCTGCCAATGCGCTAAAATGCCAGGCTCACGTTGAGCAAGATTCGCTTTCATGGGAAAGTCGGTGGTAGGTAAATTTAAGGTGTCTTTATAGTCAGTCATAGTTCTTCGCGCAAAACCATCAGTATACATCATTTGTCATCTTGGAAAACGAAAGTGTCATCCCGGAATCCACCGAAGTGCGAAGCACGTAGGTGTGATATCCGGGATCCAGTAATTTAGATCCCGGCTCGCACTCACTTCGTTCGCTTGGCCGGGATGACACTGAATTTACGCGCCTCTAGGACATCATCAACAATTTGGACTTTCAATGCTTCAATAGACTCAAACTTTTTCTCATCGCGAATCTTTGCCAGAAACTTCACACGCAATAATTTACCGTATAAATCACCGCTAAAATCTAACAAATAGACTTCCAGTAAGACTGTTTTGCCATCCACTGTTGGGCGTCGGCCAATGTTTGCCACGGCTAAAAATGATTTTTCATCGACATGGGCTTTCACAGCAAATACACCATGCAATGGCAATGCGCGATCACGCAAAGCAATATTGGCGGTGGGAAATCCTAATAATCTGCCACGTTGATTACCATGAATCACTTTACCCAACATGAAATAGGCATGGCCTAATAATTCTTGCGCATGCTTAAAATCGCTTTTGTGTAGTGCGTGACGAACGCGTGTACTACTCACACGCTCAGCGTGCAATACGATGGCGGGATACGCAATCACTTGCAATGACGAATAGCTTTTTAATAAATTGACATCGCCCTCTCGTTTAAATCCAAAACGAAAATCTTCGCCCACAATAATCATTTTGGCGTTTAATTGTTTAATTAAAATATCTTCAATAAATTGTTTGGCAGATAACTCAGATAATTTTTTGTTAAACGACAAACAACAAACATAATCTAGCGCACAGGATTGCAATAAACATAATTTTTCTCTAAGTGATGTTAATTTAGCGGGCGCTTGATCTTTTTGAAAATATTGCTGCGGATAAGGGTCAAATGTTAACAACACGCTTTTAAGATTTTTTTCTTTAGCAAAGCGCGTTGTTGCATTCAGTAATTCTTGATGTCCGAGATGAATTCCATCGAAATTACCAATGGTAACAATCGATGGTTGGGCAAGCGGTTGAAAAGAATGAATTAGATGAATAGTCACAGCTTCATTAAAATCGCTAATACAGTAATAGCCACAACGAGCATACTTCCCAAACGAAGCGTGAGCTTATAAGTTAGACGCTCTTCTAACGCTTTTAAATCTTCCTTTAATAATCTTATATCTTCTTTAGTTGCCAATTTTTCATCAATGATACTTGCTAACGCTTCCGCTTGAACCTCGGCCTGCTTTTCAGTAAAGCCAGCTTCTTTCAATTTTTTTGCGTGAGCTAATGTGTCGAACACCATAGATGCCATTGCATACCCCATAAGTTAATCTCCTTTTTGATTATTAAGTTTAAATAATACCGTGTATTATTCACGACTTAGATCACTTCTACAACCAATTACCAAGGGAAATAATGAATAAACTCGAATATAGAGCGACATTTGCCACTGCCAGCATTTTTAGCTTTCGCATGTTGGGATTGTTTATGATCCTGCCAATTTTTAGTCTTTACGCGAAAAACCTTGCGGGCAATACACCATTTTTGATGGGTGTCGCCTTGGGCGTCTATGGATTAACACAAGCGCTACTGCAAATTCCTTTTGGCACATTGTCGGATCATTTTCCACGCAAAAAAGTGATTGCTGTTGGTTTAGCTATTTTTATTGTTGGCAGCCTTTTGTGCACGATCAGTCATTCCATTACGAGCATGATTGTGGGTCGCGCATTGCAAGGTGCAGGCGCCGTTGGCAGTGCTTCCATTGCATTACTAGCTGATTTAGTTCGCCCTGAAGAACGCTCTAAATCCATGGCTTTTGTGGGGATTGCAATTGGTTTGTCATTTGTATTAGCCATGATCATTGGGCCGTTACTTAAAAATATCACTGATATTTTTCTTTTAAGTACCTTGTTGGGTTTTATGGGTCTCGCACTGCTTTACTGGTGGTTACCTGATGCACCAACCATTCGCCAAGCGGATACTTTTCGCCTGAATCAATTTTCTACGCTTATTAAAAATCCGGCGCTAGTCAAATTAGACATTGGCATATTTATTCTGCATGCCATCTTAACTGCCTGCTTTGTGGTATTGCCCTTTATGGTCAGCAAAAAAATCTATTTGCCTACCCTGCTTATTTCCATCGTCATTATGCTGCCGATTCTCGGTTGGGCCGAAAGAAAAAAACGCGTACAAACAGTTTTCAATCTGGCCATTGCCGGGCTTTTAGTTTCACTCATCATGCTATGGCTTGGACACTTCCTATGGCTTGCGTTAGTGATCTTTTTTAGTGCATTCAACATCTTAGAAGCCAATCTGCCATCGCTCATTTCCAAAGCCGCACCGCCCGAAAGCAAAGGCTCTGCCATTGGCATTTATTCCACGTGCCAGTTTTTGGGCATCTTCGCTGGCGGCAGTTTTGGTGGTTGGCTTTATGGGTTCACGCAACCCGCGACGGTTTTATTTTCCTGTGCCATAATGGCCGGGTTCTGGTTGGTGCTCGTGCTAATCGGAATGAGTAAACAACAATAAATCTATTTGACTAAAGGAGTCTTTAATATGGCTAGAGGTATTAACAAAGTTATTATCATTGGTAATTTAGGCAATGATCCCGAAGTTCGTTTTATGCCAAGTGGTGGCGCGGTAGCAAATTTAAGTGTAGCGACCAGCGAATCATGGAAAGACAAACAAACCGGTGAACAACATGATCGTACAGAATGGCACCGCATCGTTTTATATAATCGTTTAGCTGAAATCTCAGGTGAATATTTACGCAAAGGTTCAAAAATTTATATCGAAGGCAGTCTTCGCACACGTAAATGGCAAGATAAAAGTGGTCAAGAACGTTACACCACCGAAATTATCGCTAACGAAATGCAAATGTTAGATAGTCGTGGTGCTGGCAGCAGTAATGCAGCAACAGAAACTGCAAGTGGCGAAACAGAAAATTTTGCGAGTACATCTTCTAATTCCAAATCAACTGCAACCGCACCTGCGGCAAGCAGTAGTGATTTTGATGATGATATTCCGTTTTAATTTGTTATTTAAAAAAACCCGCTTAACGCGGGTTTTTTTATGATTTAATTTTCTGAGCCGCGCGCGTAAGCAAGCGGTCAACGATACCGAGTGAAAAAACAAATGAATATCAAATCGATCATCTTATTTTTTAGCTTATTTATCATTTCCTCACTTGCATTTGCTAAACAAAACAACATTCAATTTGTTCCGGAATTTGTAGGCGGATTAAATGTTTCGCAGATCAACGCTTGCGAAAACAAATATGCAAAAATCTGTCCTCACGCTTCGCAATTTTCTTCATGCATAGAAAAACAAATGGCGAAAGATAAATCCTGTATTCAAGCACTTAAAATTCGTCAACTTACTGCTCCTGCAACTGAAATGAGAAAATACGGCAAGATAACCGTATTCTACACAACAAGTTTAGGCGACGATATCGATACATATTATATGGTGGATACCAAAGGTAACTTAATCAGTTTAGATACGAATTTAAATCTTAATTCAAATAAAGATTATCTTCTGTTAAAACAAAAATATCCGAATACTATACTCACAGATTTTCTTTATTGGACTAAAGCAAATGAAGATCTTTTTCCCAAATCTCAAATGCTAGGCAATAAAGATCAACAGCTTATTTTCAGACAAGATTTGCAAGATGGCGAATGTGTTGCATGCAAAAAAATAGGCGTGGCAGATATAGCATATGAATTCAATCAAAAAGGCGGATTTATACGCAGTAAATTACTTAAGATCACAGCTGTAAATTAGTATTTAGCTCCGCGCGCAAGCAAGCGGTCAGCGAAATTATCCAGCACCGCTCCCTCGCGGTCGCGGCGCTGATATTAAAATTTAATTTTCTGCAATTGTAAACTGCTTGCATTCCTTTCGTCTTGTGGATTGATTGCCACTCTTTTTTGTAGCCAGTCATGTAGCTGAGGGATATCTTTTAAAATACTTAAAGTATTTATTTGGTCGTTCATAACAAGCGATATTTTTCCTGAGCCCACATCAACAGTAACGTCATAACTATGTTGCATCACTCGATTTCCAGCGAATGCCAGTAAAGCGAGCGCGCATATAGCAATTATTTTTGATTCAGGCACAAGAATATTCATGTACCAGCAAGTAAGGTAGAGAAGCGGTAATACAAATGTTAAATCTAAGGAATAATTTCTATGACGATAGGGAATATGTTCTTTTTCAAGCTCGCTATAAATACGTCGATAAATTGAGCTTGAACTCATTAATGGATTTCCGGCGTCACCGCCAATTAACTCGGCAGTAATTTTTTCATCCCCACAATCTTTTAATTCATTGATCATTTTTTCTAGGCTGGCCTGAACAATAAAAGGACTGTCAATATGTCCAAGCGCAATGCCTTGCGATGATCTGAGCACAACGACAATGCAGCTTTGCGCACCGGGCGATACGATTTCCAGACCAACATTCTTCGGATCGTTTCTTTTTACAACTGTGTAACTACCCATAGGGATGATAAGTTTTGTCATTACGAAGCCCCTCTATTATGAATTAGCACGAAGAGGATAGATTCAGCACCGCTCCCTCACGGTCGCGGCTCTGACATTAGAATTTAATTTTCTTAGCAATTTCCGCCACACGTTTTCCTAATGCGCGGCATAATTTTTTCTCCGATTCACTCAAAGGGTTTTTACTTTCAATTCCTGCTAAATGACTGGCGCCATAAGGTGTCCCACCTGTGGTCGTTGTTAGCAATTCTTGTTCGCTATAGGGAATTCCTGTAATTAACATACCGTGATGCAACAACGGTAACATCATGCTAATTAATGTCGTTTCTTGTCCGCCGTGCAAACTAGCCGTAGAAGTAAATACCGCGGCGGGTTTACCCACTAAACCACCGGATAACCATAATTCGCTGGTACTATCTAAAAAATATTTTAAGGGCGCGGCCATATTTCCAAAACGTGTGGGGCTGCCTAAAATTAATCCCGCGCAATTTTTAAGATCATCTAACGTTACATAAGGCGCGCCTGATGTTGGCACACTATCTTCCGTTGCTTCAGTCACTGGCGACACGCTCGGTACAGTACGCACGCGCGCTTCCAATTTTTCTTCTTCCACACCACGCGCAATGACATTTGCCATTTCTTTAACGGCGCCATAACGACTGTAATATAAAACTAAAATGTATGACATGACTGCTCTCCTTTTCCATCACGCAATTGCAACACAATAATAATACTTAATAATAATGCGACTAACGAAATACTTAATAAGAAATAAAAAACTTGATGCAATGAAAAATAATGCGCTAATTCTGCACTGACCAATGCCGACACACCAATTGCAATATTATAAAACCCATTCCACACGCCCCAACCCAATGTTTCTTGCCCATTTTTTAATGTTCGTTGATAAAGCGCGTAAATTGCTGGGCATTGCAACGCACCACCCAACCCTAACACCGTTTGCGCCATATAAAGCTCCACGGGACTTTTAACCAATAAATAACCGCCATAACCAATACTCATAATAACCGCCGAAATAATTAAGGATGATTTTTCAATATGAAAATTATTCTCAATTTTGGCAGCAATAATAATAAAAATACCAATCATGATAGAAAAAATACAAATAGCGGTGCCCGCTGTTCGTGTATCGCCACCAATGCTCAACACAAATTTGCTCCATAATGGCGTTAAAAAACCACCCGCTACAATAATAAAAATATTTAATGCAATTAATACATACGCTAAACGTTTCATTTTGTAATGACTCCTAAACGCTCGCGAAATGTTACCGGTAAGCGTAATTCCTGTTCATAAAATGTCATCGAACTCATAATGTTTTTGACATAGTGACGCGTTTGCTGCCAAGGAATATTTTCAATCCAAATATCGGCAGGCATGGCAATAGGTGGTAACCATTGTTGTATTCGCCCAGGTCCTGCGTTGTAACCTGCGGTAGCTAAAACTTCATTACCATGAAAAATAGTAGCAAGCTTTGCTAAATACGCTGAACCATAACGAATATTCGTGCCCGGATTAAACAAAGCGCTGGAATTAAAATGCCTATGTAATTGATCTGCCATTAATAATGCAGTTGACGGCAACAATTGCATTAATCCTAATGCGCCCGCACCTGAACGCGCATCATTCATAAATGAACTTTCTTGACGAATCACAGCAAACACCCACGCCGGATTTAAATTAGCGCCGTGCGCATCGACTAAAATCGCTTGCTGATAAACCAAAGGAAAGCGCAATGGAATACTGCCCACACCACTGATGCTACGCAATGTCACAATCGCACGTTCATACCATCCCCACTGCACAGCTAAATTTGCGGCGGCCAAATAATCTTGTTGCGGCATTTGTTTCAATGCCCAATCCCATTCTTGTTGTGCGTCATCCATCCAATGCAATTGATATAATTCATACGCACGCTGCATCGCCGGCATTTGCGCAATCACTTGCACTTGTTGCAAATTCACTTTAGCTGATGATAAATAATTCGGCGTTATTTGATTTAATTGCAGCCCTGCTAATTGCCCATAAAAATTATCATTGCTTGCCAAGTGATGATAAATATTATCTGCCGCCATCGTACTTCCTTCAGCAGCCAATGCGCGCGCCAACCAATATTGCCAAATAGATTGTTGCTGTGTGGAAGCAGACAACATATGAATACTGACTAATACCTGTGGCCAATTTTGTTGCCATAACGCATTGCGAATGCGCCAAGCTAAAACCTTATCATCCGCAAAAACACCCGTAACACTATTGAGCCACAATGTTGCACGCGGGTCGTGCGCTTTGGCGAGGGCAATAGCAATACTGCGCGTAATGCGTTGTTTTTCCGCATAACTTAATGGATATTTTTTAAGCAAGGCTTGCCAAGTCGCGAGTGCTTGCGCTGGATTTTTTTGTGCTTGCAGATAAAGTTTTTGCCACAATAAAAATGATGATCGATTTGCCGCAGGCAATAAATCAGCTAATTGATTGGCCAAATGTAAATCATTTGCATCCATCGCAATTTGCAAACGCTGCCAAACTAAATCTTTTGCCACAACCCCTGATTGCAACGCTTCTTCAAATACATTTAAACACGGCGCTGGCAATGATTCTTGTGTGCCAAATAATGTCGCTAAATTTGCCACTGCTGCTTCGTGTTGCCCCGTTTCCCACAACGCTTGGCGTTGCAAACATTCGATAGTCAAATTAGTGGTCGGTTTATAATTAAGCAATAACACAGACCATTGGTTATTTTTCGCCAATTGCATAAACCATAAATGACGCAAATGACCCGCAAGTGGTGTGTCCGCATACGCATTTAAAAATACTTCTACTTGTGCTGGCGTGGCATCACTTAAATGTTGTATCAACTCAGCGTAAATCAAATAGGGATACAATGGATAATTACGCAACTGTCCTGTAATCACCGTAAATTGTTGCAATTGATTGTGTTCAAGATCAGATAACGCGGCAAGGAATGCTTTCCTTTCCAAGGGCAGCGTTAATGCCAATAGATTCGCACTAAATAAAAACAAGAAAATAGCGACGAAAAATCTGCGCATCATGCGCACAATTCCCGCACTTTAAATAAATCCTCTTCGGTATTCACATCTTGCTGTGGTTTGTCGGCGGCCATATCGACATGAATTTTCCCACCATGCCACAATACACGCAATTGCTCTAACGATTCGGTTGACTCTAAAGGACAATGTCCCCAACCCACATAACGCAAAACAAATTCAGCACGATACGCATATAAACCAATATGGCGATAATACGCTTGCCGGGATAATTCAATGTCATCATTTTTTAACCACGGAATCACCGAACGACTAAAATATAAGGCGTAATTATTCGCATCCAATACTACTTTCACACTATTCGGATTTTTTAATTTTTCAAGATCGTAAATACGCTCACAAAGTGTGGCAACACTGGCTTCTTCACGCACAGCTAAATTATTAGCCACTTGCTGAATTAATTTCACGGGCAATAAAGGTTCATCACCTTGCACATTCACAATAATTTCATTCGCGTCATAACCGAGCAGATCAATGGTTTCAGCTAAACGATCTGTGCCTGAAGGGTGTGAAGCTTTCGTCATGCAAATATCAGCACCAAAACTTTTTGCCGCCTTTTCAATGCGCGCATCGTCGGTTGCAATCACCACACTTTTAGCACCACTTTTCAATGCTTTTTCATACACATGTTGCAACATGGGTTTGCCAGCAATATCCATCAATACTTTGCCAGGCAAACGTGAAGATTGATAACGCGCAGGAATAATAATGCGAAAGCTGGTCATCCTAGCACCTCTCATCAAGAGTAATGCGACGCGCTTCGTTTTCTAGCATCACTGGAATTTCATCACGAATAGGATAAGCAAGACGATCAAATTTACAAATTAATTCTTTCTGTTCTGCTTTATACAACAAATGCCCTTTGCATAAAGGACACACTAAGATATCGAGAAGTTTTTTGTCCATAATTGCCCAACCGTATAAAAAGATCCAAAGACGACTATCCTATCATCTGATGTCGCTTCTTGCATGGCTTGTGCATACGCTTGCTCAATTTTTTTTGCCATTGTCACCTTGGGCATATACTTTTTTATGGTATCGGCTAATTGTTCGACGCTCGCCGTCCTTGGCGAGTCTACTTCACCCACATACCATTGATCGACCAATGGCAACATGGGCTTCAAGGTTTGTTCAATATCCTTGTCGGCTAACATGCCAACTACTGCAAAAGTCTTACCTGTCACTTTCTGCGCATTTAAATTTTTGGCAAGCAATGCAGCACTCGCTGGATTATGTGCAACATCAAAGATCTGCAAAAATGGCTTTTCAATTATCTGAAATCGACCCGGCAATGTTGCTTGGCGTAACCCTTGTTCAATCGCTTGTTGATCAATAGGCAATGGAAATAAAGAAAGTGCCTGCACTATAGTCACGGCATTTTGTAATGGTAATGTTGGCTGTGGGAAATTCCATGTTTTCTCATCGAAAGCAAAATTTTCCCCACAACAATATAAATTCGCATGAATTTCTTTAGCATACGCTTTCACACTATTGGGCGTATGGTAATCTCCACACACCGCTGGCTTATTCGCACGAAAAATATGTGCTTTTTCCCAACCAATTTGTTCACGCGTATTGCCCAATATTTCTTGGTGATCAAGCGAAACAGTACTAATCACTGCCACATCGCTATCAATAATATTCACCGGATCTAAACGACCACCCAACCCCACTTCAAACAACAGCACATCTAACGATTTTTGTTTAAAAATATAAAGTGCTGCAAGCGTTGCTTGTTCAAAATAATTCAGTGAAAAATTTTTAAGGCAGGCAAACGCTTCATTAATTTCCGCATCCGTTACTGGCACACCATTACATTGAATACGTTCGTTGTAATGAAATAAATGTGGTGAAGTAAAAGCACCAACGTTATAACCCGCGGCTTGCAAAATGTGACTAGCAATTGCCACACAAGAACCTTTGCCATTGGTACCACCAATAACCATAGTGGGTTTGTTGACAGGAATAAGATTTAATTCTTTCGCAATATTTTTGAGGTGATTTAAGTCTGAAGACATTTATATTCTATCGCCCTGGCAAAGTGTAAATAAATACCGAGAAATTTGTATTGTAGGGGCGCACCTATGTGTGCGCCCAAACTATAACTAAACCAACCCTTCTTCAAACATCTTGGCAATCAATTCAGACCTGGAATTGCAACTCAACTTATCCTTGATATTTTCAATATAAAACTCAACGGTGCGCGGTGAAAGATCCATTGTTTTAGCAATAAGCTTCATGGTCATTCCTCTCGTGAGATAATAAGCGCATTCAGATTCGCGCTTGGACAAACCCAGCATTTTGTGCGCCCTGAGAAGATCATTTGAATTAATTTGTTTTTTTGTGACAGCCAACCTGCTTGGCACTCTTTCAACAGACTCTAGCAAAGAACTGTCTTTGTTCAAATCATACCTTGCAAATTGCTCAATATCATTAACTAAACGACTAAGCAATTGTTTAGAGGGCGTTTTTTCTTTGCCTAATACCTCTTCTCGCAATTCATTTACTATTGCCAAAAGAAATTCTGTTTTGGCACGGTTAGTAGATTCAGCTTTTTCTATAGATTCTCTTAATTGTTGTTCCATTTTTTTACGTTCGGTGATGTCAGTGTAAACACCAAGAACACCAATAATTTTTTGACTCGCGTCAAAAAGAGGCACTTTACTAGCCAAAACAATTTTGACAGAACCATCCGGCCGTGTTTGTTCTTCTTCATAGCTCAATTTAGGTATAGTAGTTTTTATCACCTCATCGTCATCATTATTATATTTTTGACTTAGCCTTCCTAACCACAAAAAATCCTTGTCAGTTTTACCAATCACTTTTTCGGGGCAATCAAAACCAAACTCCATAGCAAAATTTTTATTACACCCTAAAAATCGATGATTAATATCTTTCCAAAAAACATAGTATGGAATGTTATTAACAATATTTTTTAATACAGAAGCAGCCAAGTCTGATTTAGTCATAAAAGATCACCGAGTCGTTAAATATCTTAATGATGGGAAAGTTGCTCAGCAGAATGAACAGCTCTAGCTTGAATGTTTGCAGCCAATTCATTCAACACTAATATTAAATCAGGCAAATTTTTCTTAATTTCTTTATAAGACAAGGAGTTAGCTCTTAGATAATCCTGAAATTCCTGTGATAACAAACTAAAAGAAACACTATGATCTTTAACTACTTTATAAAAAGCATCTAATACTGAGTTAGTATTTTTATGCAACGCCCCATAAAATCCCTTTCGGGTATCGTTACTAGCAACACTACTGGGCTTAATTTGAAACTGACTTACCCCCGCATCACTATCTGTTTCCCCTAATCCAATAATCTTTTCTGTTGCTGCTCTCTTGTTATCTCTAAATTTAAGAGATTCTATGATTTTTTCAGCAACGGGAGCCAAAGCCAAACGTAATTTTTCATCGTCTCCATTGATGGCGTTAAGCGGCAAAGATTCCATTTGCTCAAACAAAAAATATTTTAGTTCGCCAAATAAGGGCTCAGCAGGAATATTATATTTCACCCTAAGAACCCCAATAATTCTTAGAAGTTGTTTTTTGATATAAAAATCATTTTCTATGATATCAATAGCAATCTTTGCACCATCAGCAGCATGAGTCATTTTAGTGGTCGTGTTGCTTACATAACAAAGTCCTCGCCCAACTCCTATCTCAAATTCACCATGAGTCGAATTGTTAAGTAAACAAGTTCTAGTGTACTCAACCCTAATCTCGAGAGGTTGGGCCTTAATCATCTCTGGAATATACTTCGCCACACCATCAATAATATGCTTACTAATTCCCGCGCCCTCTCCCTTCACTGATTCTATGCGAGGAAACGCAGTAATATCCGCTCTTAACTCACTCTCTTTTTGGCAAGATGCTGCTGTAACAGGCTCATAAGTAAGGACTGCCGTTCCATTAGACAAATTAGCAACAGAGCAATGAGGCCCTATAGAAAAAATACAAGATCTCATATTAAAAAGACTTGGAGGCAACTTAACTAAAAGGCTTCGTTTTTTACGAATTACCGTATTATCTGGTACAAAATATCCCAAATCTCTTTCTAATTGCGCTATCCCATCAGCCGCACAATTAACAATTGCCGAAGCTCTATATACTACCATTGGAGCATTACCAAGCGCCGCATCTTTGGCCTCAATAAAATAATCCAAGCTGTCAGGCATTTGAAAAATTCGCAGCACTCGATGATTAAGCAATGTATTCACTTTTTTAAGCTTTATTGTTTCATCCAATAAATAACGTCTAAACTCATATATATCGATTTGCGATTCTGGTGTTTGAATAGCTAAAGCCACATGGATGTTCTCAGTATTTCCAGCTTTATCAGTAAAAAGAATTGACGGCGCAATATGCGCAGGTAATTTATTTTCACCACCGTGCTCATAAACAAAATTCACAAAATCTTCTGGCTCTCCAAAAACCTTATTTTCAGGATCTTCTTCGATCAATTTCGTATAGATCTCTTTAAGACGTAAAGCACGAACCTTAGCCTCAGAAACATCAAGTAATGAGTTGGACATCACATAATGCATTCCTTGACGCCACAGCTCTCCAGGTTTACCGAGAATTTGACCAGGAAACTCTCGAGCAAAAGCAATAGCATCCTTCAAACACTGCTCAGCGGTTTCCACATCTTTAAGAAAATAAAATCCTAGATGTAATCTGTAATACTCATTATAACTAGCGCTGTTTTTACTAAGAAACGGAAAGCTCTGATCAATAATAAGAACATTGTAC
>CAVQJZ010000004.1:0-47270 GCA_963712965.1 uncultured Pseudomonadota bacterium
CAAACCACCTGCTGTTACCACCAAATTACCTGGCGTAGGAATATTATCTGCAATAGTTGATAATGCTTGAGAAAAATGCACCGAGCCACTAGGATTATTTACAGTTAAATTATGAATACCACCCACAGCAGTGATTTGACCTAACGTACCCAAAACTAAATTTCCGCTATTGAAAAGAATGACATCTGCCGCATGACCTTCGTCCACTGCTAATGCCATATTCACTGCACCGACAAAATGGTTATTCGGATTTTCTAAATCCACCGCTAAATCATTACCTACTCCGGCATTGGCATTGACAGTGTTAAATTGAGTTGTTCCATGCACAGTGATACCAGCACCAGATGTTAACTGTGTTAAATTAAAATTAGGGAAATTTACTGTTAAATTACCGCCTATATCGGATGCACCAAAAATAATTGGTGCAAAAAAGTCATCGATAGCTGCATCACCTACTCCTGTTGTATTTAATGACACAGCACCGACAAAATTATTTTGCTTTGGGCTTGAAGGATTCCCCGAACTCAAATTAATTGAACCACCCGTAAAACTCGATGTTCCCGTCACACTTAATGTCACAGCACTGGAATCGATACTACCATTGGCATTGACAATAAGATTTTGATCAAACGTTGAAGGATTCGTAATAAAAGCTACATTTCCGGTTGATGATGCTAATGTCACAGCCGTCGGAATATTAGCGGCTAATACATTAAGACCATCGACATTTAAATCACTCGCCGTTGCAGTAATATTTAAACTATTTGCCGTCACTACACTCGTCAGTGAATTATCAATCGTCACAGGCGAACCAGACGTAATATTAATATTGGTATTATTCGCACCTGAGTTAATTAATCCATTGGCAATAGCAATCGATGGCGTGGTAATTGTCACGTCATCACCCACCGAATTAATATGCGAAGTTGTTAAATTTGCATTGGTAATATTAAACCCAGTGCCCGCAGCAATATTAACAGCACCATTTGTGGAAGAAATATCCATACCGTCCATATTAAATGCGCCACCTGCATTAATTGTGACAGAACCTGCGGTGACAGAAGCTGGTTGCGAAACGGCGTTGAAGTCACCTGCGCTGACAGCGTGAAAATTACCTGCTGTTGTAATTATTGCTTCTGAAAGAAGATTAATCGCACCACCGGCATTAAAATTAATATCGCCACTGTTGGTCAAAAAACTTATAAAGTTTGCAATATTAATATCTCCCGCCGCATCTAACGTTAGACTTGCCGAATTGTTGACCGATTTGCTAATAAAACCAAAAAGCGAGATATCGCCATTTTGAGTTCCCGTTGTACCAGTAGTAATCACAACACTCGTGCCCGCATCTAAGGCAGCATTAATAGTTCCTTCATCAACACTCGCGTTATCGCTTGTGGGTGTAAAAATATCAGGATTTCCTCCACCAAAAGCCCCACCTGATGTTCCACCACCAATGGTGATATTGCGCGGATCTAATAACCATGTAGCGGCATTGACCGTACCAAATACTTGTAAATTATTGTGGCTTGATGTTTCGACAAATCCACCGGGTGCATTGATGGCTCCATAAAATCCTGTGTAATCATTACTCCATAAAATAACTTTGCCATTCGCATCATTAATTACAGCATTGGGGCTCATATAAGTAGCAGATGCATTTTGTTCAGGGCCCGCGCCATGTTCATTACCGCCAATTAAAACTTCCCCACCATCAGATTCAATTTGTGCATTGCCAGTCAATGCAACTTGATTGCCTAATATTTTGACGGCGTGCGATTTAATTACTCCAGAAACATTTACAATGCCATTATTGCCACCACTCAAAACCACACTGCCATCTTTTCCAACATAAGCAGATTTAGCTTGAATATAACCGCGACTATCAATCATATTTTCAACAAGATTTGCGGCTACATTTGCGGTTAATAAAACTTGTCCACCATCGGCATAAATTGAACCATTATTGGTCACCGCATTTTTCATGGGTTTACCATCAGGACCAATCGGTGTTTGGGTTACTTGACTGTTCGTTGCAAATTGAATTAATTGATCGCCATACATATCTAATGTGTACGATGTGCCGGACGCTAAAACTACTTTTCCTAAATTCGCACGAATGACACCATTGTTCATCACACCAGGTGCAACCAAGCCTACAAAACCATTGGCTTTAATTTCACCGTCATTCACTACTGAATTAAATGAACCAGATGCTTGTTCAAATTTGTAGTTGTTGCTCATGAAGTTTTGATTTTGAATATCAGCCGTTGTGGCCAAAATACTTCCTACATCAATTCGAGAACTTGCACCAAAAAATACACCGGCGGGATTTACAATAAATACTTTGCCATTAGCATTAAGGGAACCAAAAAATTGTGTGGGTAATCCAGAATTAATTCTATTTAGCACAGCGGCATTTGCATTCGGTTGAATAAAATTAACGGCTTCATTAGAAGTAGTATTAAAACTTTGCCAATTGATCACGGCATTTTGTGTCGTTTGATTAATCGTTGTGGTAGTTCCACTTTGTGCAATACCTGCACTGCCGCCAGCCACAATGCCACCGACAGGTGCTGCAAAGCTGAAACTCCACCAAATCAGAGAAATGCTTAAAATCACACTCACTATCTTCTGGATTTTCACGACACATCCCCTCCGTTGGGAAAAAGGTACTGCCATAGAATTAGGTATAGACGAGAAATGCAGGAATTGCTGGGGGAAATGGCGGAAAATCCCCTCTCCCCTTGCGGGAGAGGGCTAGGGTGAGGGGGAGCTATTCGATATTACGAAATTAACAACTAACCTCTCGATCTAAATACTGTTCATCCAACCCTTCTTTTGCTAAACCAATTACTTGAATGCTTGGGCACACTGCTCCCATTGCATATTGACCACTATAAGTATCCCACCAGTTATCTTTTTGGGTATCTACCGCTTCCACCGGTGAATTAAAAATAATATTGCCTGCGCCTAACTTAATAGTGCCATTGATTGTAACGCGACCAGATTTAAATAAATCTCCACCACTGCCGCTACCACTCGATACCAATCCATCAACCGTAATCGTGTGAAATCTATCATTAGCTAAAAACCAAATAGAACCACCATCAGAAATCACATTACCAACAATGTTTATTGGTTGCGCACCATTCACGTGAATTGATCCACCACCTGATTGCGCGATACCACTAACTGCTAATGGATCTTGATTAGCAAATAATATATCGCCACCGCCTACATTCGTCGCATTAAACACAAGCGGCGCATTGAAAGGATTATTTAAATTTGTTCCACCAATGGACGACGTAATTAAGTTCGCGGCATGAATCGCGCCTGTTTGAGAGATAATGCCTAGCGCTGTTAGCATTAAATTATTAGCAATATTTGTACCACCTACATTAATACCTATGCTATTAAACACATTAGCATTATTACCGGTTAAAAATAATGATCCCACTAAATGATTTGCAGCATTCGTCAACACAGCAGAATTATTTCCTGTATTCACTGTCGTTGACCCTGCAACAGACAATGCACCTGTTTGCGTGATCGCACCACTATTCACTGTATAGTTTCTACCAATGTTTGATGTGCCTAGCGCAACTGCATTATTGCCCGTGTTAATCAGAGCTGAGCCACCTACGGTTAACACACCGGTTTGCGTGAGCGCACCGCTATTGACTGTATAATTTCCACCAATGTTTGATGTGCCTAGCGCAACTGCATTATTGCCCGTGTTAATCACACTCGACCCACCTACGGTTAACACACCGGTTTGCGTGAGCACACCACTATTGACTGTGTAATTTCCACCAATGTTTGATGTACCTAGCGCTGCTGAATTATTGCCAGTGTTAATCACACTCGACCCACCTACGGTTAACACACCGGTTTGCGTGAGCACACCACTATTGACTGTGTAATTTCCACCAATGTTTGATGTACCTAGCGCTGCTGAATTATTGCCAGTGTTAATCACACTCGACCCACCTACGGTTAACACACCTGTTTGCGTGAGCGCACCGCTACTGACTGTATAATTTCCACCAATGTTTGATGTGCCTAGCGCCGCCGAATTATTGCTCGTGTTAATCACACTCGACCCACCCACGGTTAACACACCCGTTTGCGTGAACGCACCACTATTTACTGTGTAATTTCCACCAATAGTTGATGTATCAAACATTAACGCCTGCGCCAAACTTGCATCAATCAAAGCATCACTTGCGGTATCCACTGACACAGCTCCCGTAAATAAATTACCAAAGTTATCTAACGTAATTGAGCTCGCGCCTGAATTAAAACTTGATGTGCCGCCAATGGTTAATGCACCAATTTGCGTAATAGCACCACCATTTGGATTACTTGTCGTTCCAGTAGTTACTGTTAAATTACCGCCAACATTTGAAGCACCTAGTATTGTTGCATGTGGATTTATAAACCGGACGTTATTACTCGCACCTGTATTATTAAAAATAACTGGACCAATAAAATTATTAAATGGATTACCACCAAGTGATAAACCTGGCTCTGCATAACCTAAATTAATTTCATTATTTCCAGCGTTAAATGTAGCCGTACCCGTAACAGCCACACCTTGTTGCGCATCTAAATTATCCTGTTGATAAATACCACCATTAGTTGTTGTGACATTCAAATCTCCATGTACAATAGTAAATCTACCTAAAAATACGTTGCTCGCCGCCGTTAATGAGGCATTCTTTGCAACAAGAGGTGCTCCACCGAATGGATTGCCTGTATATAAATAAACATATCCGCCAAACGTATTGCTCGGATCCGTTAAAGTGATATTTCCACCACCACTCGAATAATTACTAGTCATATTAAATACTGCAGATCCACCCACATGTAATGGCCCTATTTGTTGAATATCACCACCAGCGGTATTAGCAATAAAGGAACCATTCGTTGCATAAAAATTTCCGCCAATATTTGAGGTGTTAAAAATTAATGGCGTAGTGTAGCTCGCATTAATTGCTGCATTATTGACACCAGTCGTATTTAAAGACACAGCGCCTGTAAAAATATTACTAAAATTACTTAAATAAATGAAATCGGCGCCTGCGCTAAAACTTGACGCGCCTGCAACAGTAAAAGCACCGAGTTGTGTCACTGCACCACCACTGTTGACAGTTAAACTACCCCCTACACTTGAAGTATCAAACTGTGTTGCCAGTGAGTTTGTTAATGAAACATCGTTAGCGCCTGTGGTATTTACAGACACCGTACCTGCAAAGGCATTACTAGGATTATTTAAGACAATGGAACTACCTGAACTAAAACTTGCGGCACCATTGACTGTTAATGCACCCGCTGGTGTTATTGCACCACCTGCCGTAACTGATAAATTACCTGAGTTACTTAACATCGGTAATGCAATAGCCGCATTATCAAACTGCAAGGTTAAATTGCGTAAATTTGTTAATCCTGCCAATGATGGAATGCTTGCGGATGTATCAATACTACGTAATGCGACATCACGAATATTGGTTAACGTTCCACCAAAATTTATTGTGCCTGAAAAATCATTGGCTTGTGAACCGAGCAATATATCTGTTCCTGGCGCTGTCGTTGTTAACGTTATAGCTCCTGCTCCTGCTGCTTGAACAATAGCACCAGTTTGCGTAATGCCGGCGCCCACTAAATCTAATGTGCCTGTGCCAAGACTAGAACTATCCATGATAAGCAGACTGCTATTCACTAACGAAACAGGATTGCTGTTACCCACATTCGATAATCCCACACTACCCGTAAATTGATTGCCAGAATCATTTAAAATAATTGCACCAGTTGCGGCGCCACGTGTAATAAATGCTGACGTACCACCTACGCTAATTAGATTCGATTGAACAATAACACCATTGCTTAGAACAGTTAAATTACCTGTAACAGATGATGAGCCACCACTAAATTGGATAGCGCCATTATTCGTCACTGATACATTGCCGCCAACAGATAACCCTGTGATAGTTAACGTTCCTAATGGCGCACCATTGTCTAAAACAATATTACCACCGGCGGTTCCATTAAAATTATTGACTTGCTGTTGCGAACCATAAATATATGTCGAACCACCTGAATTCGTCGTCAGTGTATTAGCAGAAATAGCAGCTGCGGAAAAACCAAAGGTATCCGTTATATCGCCACTTGCTGTTAATGAAACATTACCGCCATTGGTATTGATATTTGCAAAATCTAGGATACCACCCGCTGCTGTTAAATTAACATTTAATTTCCCAGAGGTTGAAGTAATTGATCCACCAACAAACTGCAGATCACCTACAGAATAAATATTGAGCGTTGCATCACCACCAGACGTTTTTGTAATGGGCGCCATAATACGAATTGATCCTGCGCCAGGCACTGCCGGCGGCTGTACGAATGTCGGCGGTATTGTTGTAATCGTCACGCTACCGCCAGCATTTAACGTGGGCACAAAATCAGCTGTATGTAAATAGGAAACCAACACTTCTTCATTAGGCGCAAAGGTTCCAGGATAAATATTGGAAGAACCCCCGCCTGGACAATTTGATGAATCACAAATAAATAAAAAGGCAGGATCCAATAACCATTGATTTGCATTTACTTTAATTCCTGAAACATCAAACCAACCGCCTGACGTTTCGACAAATCCACCAGGCGCATTAATGGTTCCGTAGGCTTGCATGGTATCTGTTCCCCACACAATGACTCTGCCATCTCCTACATCAATCGTAGCATCAGGACCAAAGTAAGTTTGCGCAGCATTTGGCTCTGGGCCTTCTCCACGATAATTGCCACCAATTAATACTTCACCACCATCTGAATTAATTTTCGCATTACCTGTCACAGCTACTTTATGACCTAATACTTTAACCGTGTGCGCACTCATTTTTCCGGTAACCGAAACAACACCCGAATCGCCACCACCCAAAATAATTGATCCATTTTTTTGTGATACAGTATTCGCTTGAATCATGCCATCCATACCAATGACATTATCTACAACATTGGCAGCCGCTTTTGCGGTTAATAATACTTTTCCACCATCAGCATAAATTTGTCCATTATTTTTCACAGAAGTTTTAACAGCATTGCTTGCAGAAAAATTAATTAAATTATCGCCGTACATATCTAACGTATATTCAGCACCCGAACCTAAAAGTACTTTTCCCATGTTCGCCGTAATCACACCGTTGTTTTCAACATTCGGCGCAACTAAGGCTGCTAATTGTTGTGCTTTAATAGCACCATTATTAATCACACTACTGGTTGAATTTGGATCGCCCGTAAAATGATAATTGCCATTCATGAAATCTTGATTTTGAATATTGGCTGTAGTGGCTAATATTCCACCGACATCGATACGTGATGTATTGGTAAATAAAATACCGGCGGGATTAACAAAAAATACATTGCCATTGGCAGTAACTGTTCCTGCAATACTCGTAGGCAATCCTGAGGTAATTCGATTTAATGCAGAGGCACTGCTATTAGGTTGAATGAAATGTGCGGCTTCGTTAGAAGCTAAATCAAATCCTTGCCAATTAATCACGGCATTTTGAGAAGTTTGATTAATGGTTGTGGTAGTACCGCTTTGCGCAATGGCTGCATTTCCGCCAACCACAACGCCGCCTTCCGGCGCTGCAAAACTTAAATTCCACCAGATTAAAGATATGCTTAAAAATATACTTACTATTTTTTTCATCTTCACGACACACCTCCCGAAGGGGAAAATAGGTACTGCCATAAGGTTAGGTATAGACGAGAAATACAGAAATTGCTGGGGAAAATGACGGATAATCCCCTCTCCCCTTGCGGGAGAGGGTTAGGGTGAGGGGAATTATGTGTGCCCGTCATTGCGAGCGAAGCGAAGCAATCCAGAAATTAAAATACTGGATTGCCACGGCGACAAAGTCGCCTCGCAATGACGGGTATACTTAGAAATGACATTGCCGCATTAGACCCGACCATCATCCATCGCAACAGACTTATCTGGGCCTACTTTCATCACGCCACCAAAATCCGTGCTCATGGTGACAGAGCTCATGCTGTCAGTGACCACTTTTTCATTGAAATAAATCTTATCGCCAGGCGCTAAAATTCGTTCATTACCATTTTGATCAAGCACCATAGCAAAACCTACCACGCAATTAACTACGCCGACTTGTGGCTCACCTTGCCCGTTTTCATCCAGCGCTAAATCAAGTTCAATTGGTGCGCAGTTATCTCCTATGCAACTAACGGATTCTAAAAGTGGTGACCACCACGGATTATCAATTGGATTAGTATTCGGTGGAGGTGGTAAAAGATTAATCGTAATATTACCTCCCCCAAATATTAATTGACTTAAACCGCCAAATGTTACACTTCGACCACCTATAAAATTACCACCTGAACCAGAACCTGATTGAATCAATTGATTAACAAATATCGGCCCTGTGCCACCATTTGAAAATATACTAATAGCCCCACCATTGGAGGCAATTGGCGCTGTGGTAATATTAATTGGCCCAATATTATTGACGGCAATATTACCTGGACCACTTTGTGTAATTCCTATAATAGTTAGTGGATCCGTATTATTAAATACAATATCGCCACTGCTCGTATTCGTTGCAGTAAAGATCAGCGGATGATTATTAATATTGCTCAAATTAATACCATTCACCGCATTCACAGTTAATTGATTTGCTGCAATAGCACCTATTTGAGAAACAGCACCGCCTGAATTCAACGTTAAATTGTTACCAATCGTCGCGCTATCGATTAATAAATCTCCCGATGTCGTTAATACTGCATCATTTGCTCCGCTGTTGTTTAATGTAACCGCACCGCCCAAACTATTTGCACTATTTAAAGTAATTGCATTGTTGCCCGCATCAAAATTGGATGCACCACCAACTGTCATCGCAGCTATTTGCGTAATTCCCGCGCCTATTAAACTTAATGCACCACTACCAACATTCGATGCGCCCATTGTTAATAAAATACTATCTACTAAGCTAACATTATTATTTCCACTATTGTTCAAACTCACCACTCCAGTGAAACTATTACTTGCGCCATTCGTTGATAAATCAATAGCATTAGCACCAGCATTAAAACTTGATGTTCCGTTAATAGTTAATGCACCCACTTGTGAAATTGCACCGCCATTTGGATTATTTGTCGTTATGGTATTTACTGTTAAATTACCGCCAACATTTGATGCACCTAATATTGTTGCATGTGGATTTAAAAATTGGACGTTATTAGTTGCACCGGTGTTATTAAAAATAACCGGGCCACTGAAATTATTAAATTGATTTCCAGCAAGCGACAAACTTGGTTCTGCATAACCTAAATTAATTTCATTATTTCCGGCATTAAATGTAGCCGTACCCGTAACAGCAACGCCCACTTGTGCTATCACATCAGAATCTTGTTGATAAATACCGCCATTAACAGGCGCTACAGTTAAATCGCCATTGATAATACTGTATCTACCTAAGAATACACTGCCTGCGGCAACTAATGACGCATTCTTTGGTGTTGATGGCGGCGTTAAATTATTAGGATTTCCAGTAAACATAGCTACATATCCACCAAATGTATTGTCTGGATCTGTTAACGTAATGTTTCCACCACCGCTCGCATAATTAGCAATTAAATTAAATAATGCGACGCCACCCACATGTAATGATCCTATTTGTTGAATATCACCACCAGCGGTATTGGCAATAAAGGAACCATTCGTTGCAAATAAATTTCCGCCAATATTTGACGTGTTAAAAATTAATGGCGTAGTGTAGCTCGCATTAATCGTGACATCATTAGCACCTATATTATTTAAAGATACAGCACCCGTGAAAAGATTACCGAAATTATCTAAAGTGATAGCATTAGCGCCTGCATTAAATAATGATGTTCCCGGAACCGTTATCACACCCGTTTGCGTTATTGCACCGCCCGCAGTTACGGATAAATCTCCTGTAATCGTTGTTGTCGGCAATGCCATTGCGGCATTATCAAATTGCAACGTTAAATTTCGGATCGTTACAGGCAATGATGGAGTCGTGGCTAGAGCATCAATATTACGTAATGCAAAATCACGAATATTGCTTAATACTCCGCCAAGACTGACGCCACCTGAAAAATCATTTGGTTGTGAACTTAATAAAATATCTGTGGTCGCATTACTTGCTGTAATTGACGTTATGCCTGGAATTACTAACGCACCTGTTTCTGTTAATGCACCACCTGTGATCAATGTTAAATCTTGACCAATCGTTGATGCAGCCAAAACTGTTGCAATGGAGTTCGTTAATGAAACATTATTCGCACCACTATTGCTTAACGTAATAGCGCCAGTAAAAATATTACTTCCACCATTGGTCGTTAAGTCAATTGCATTAGCGCCCGCACTAAAACTTGATAATCCAGGAACAATTAATGCACCTATTTGTGTGATTGCGCCACTACTATTAATCGTTAAGTCTTGCCCAACACTTGAGGCAGCTAACACTGTTGCAATTGAATTTGTTAATGAAACATTATTTGCACCGCTATTACTTAACGTAATGGCACCTGTGAAACTATTACTTGCGCCATTGGTTGTTAAATCAATCGCATTAGATCCAGCACTAAAACTTGATGTTCCTGGAACTACTAATGCACCTGTTTGTGAAAGCGCTCCACCACTAACAATTGTTAAATTATTACCAACGCTTGATGCTGCTAATACTGTTGCAATTGAATTGGTTAATGAAACATCATTCGCGCCACTATTGCTTAAGGTAATAGCACCCGTAAAACTATTACCTGAACCATTGGTCGTTAAATCAATCGCATTAGCTCCTGCACTAAAATCTGATGTACCTGTAACAGTTATTGCACCACTTTGTGCAATACTTCCATTATTAGCAATATTTAAAAAACCTGTATCTGAAATGCCCACAATATTTAATGCGCCAGTATTAGTTAAAATAATACCCGTACTTGAAGCACCTTGAAAATTACTGATTGCTAAATTACCCAGCTGCGTCATCCCGCCGGATGTTGTCGATAATGTGTTAGCCGTAATAGAACCCGTCAATACATTATTCACTGCATTTCCGGCAGCAAGCGTAACATTGCCAGAATTAATTGTGCTTGTTCCAAGATTAACATTGTGTGCGGCATTAAAATTCACGTTAGCCGCACCAATGGAAATATTATTCGAAATAATATTTCCAATTGTCGTCGTTATTGCAGCATCACCGGTAACAGAGAGCCCATTAACCGTTAACGAAGCGGCATTCGTTAATGAAAAATTACCACCTGAACCTGCCGTTGCATTAAGTGCCGCAATATTATTTCCTGACGCATCAAGCGTAATATCTCCCACTGAGGATATTGTTAATGATCCAGGAACTGTAATAAAACCATTTTGTGTAATCGCACCACCGCTATTGATAATCAAATCTGCGCCAGAAATAGTACCAACACCTAATTGAGTTGCAATACTATTGGTTAAGTTGATACTTTGATTTGAATTATTCAAATAAAGCGTGACCGGCCCTGCAAATTGATTGTTACCATTGGTTAAAGAAATAGAAGCATTTATAGCACTGCGTGTATCAAATGTTGCCGCACCACCTACATGAAGCTGCCCCGAGAAAGGAAATTGAAAAATATTTCCATTACTTTGAATATTTAAATTACCCGCAACAGATTCAAGACCATTAGCAAATTGGATGGCCCCATTATTAACAATGGTTACATTACCAGCGGACAAGCTTAGAACACTTAATGTTCCTGAGGGCGCACCGTTGTCTAATGTAATATTTCCACCAGCTCCGGTTGTTCCAACAAACGCAGAAACTTGATGTTGCACAGCATTAAGAAATGTCGAACCGCCTGAACTTGACGGTGATGTACCTGAACTTGTCGTTAATGTATTGGCAAAAATAACCCCTGTATTTGGACCATTGGAATCATATATTGAATTACCTGCTGTTAATGAAACATTACCACCATTAGCATTGATGTTTGAACCAAGCATGATGTTGCCATTCGCTGCCGTTAAATTAACATCTAATGTTCCAGCAGTTGAAGTAATCGCAGCGCCTGGCATAACGGTCAAAGCACCCACTGCATTAATATTAAGCACTGCATTACCACCTGCTGTTTTTGAAATTGGTGCATTAATTTCGATATTTCCAGGGTTTGGTTGTGATCCTGATGGCGTTGTCATAATCGTCACATTAGTACCCGCATTTAACGTGGGAATAAAATCAGCCGTATTTAAATAAGAAGTGCCCACTGTTTCATCAGGCGAATACATTGTTCCAGCAGCAGTAATATTTTGACTCGCACTCGAATAAATAACCAAATCAGCGGGATCCAATAACCATTGATTTGCATTTACTCTAATTCCTGAAACATCAAACCAATGTCCTGATGTTTCAACAAATCCACCGGGAGCATTAATGGTTCCATGCGCTTGCATCGCATCTGTTCCCCAAATAATCACTCTTCCATTCGGATTATCAATTAACGCATCAGGACCAAAATACGTTGTTGAAGCATTTTGTTCTGGGCCTTGCCCTAGATAATTACCACCAATTAAAACTTCACCACCATCCGATGCAATTTGTGCGTTGTTATTCACGACAACATGCTTGCCCAATACTTTAACCGTGTGTGCGCTCATTTTTCCGGTAACAGAAACAACACCCGAATCACCACCACTCAAAATAATAGAACCATTTTTTTGTGAAACGGTATTCGCCTGAATAACACCTTTCATACTAATGACATTATCAACAATATTGGATGCGGCTTTTGCCGTTAATAAAACTTGTCCGCCATCGGCATAAATGGCACCGTCATTTGATATTGATGCTGGTTGAGTATTTGCAACAGAAAAATTAATTAAATTATCACCGTACATATCAACAGTATAATCAGCACCTGATCCTAAAATTACTTTGCCTGAATTTGCTGTAATTACTCCATTGTTTTGAACATTAGACCCAACCAATGCCACCAACCCCTGTGATCTAATTGCGCCGTTATTAATCACGCTGCTGGTTGAATTTGGATCGCCCGTAAAATGATAATTACCATTCATGAAATCTTGATTTTGAATATTCGCTGTTGTTGCCAATATTCCACCGACATCGATACGTGATGTATTGGTAAATAAAATACCGGCAGGATTAACAAAAAATACATTGCCGTTAGCAGTGACGGTTCCTGCAATCGTTGTTGGCAATCCTGAGGTAATTCGGTTTAATGCAGCCGCATTACTATTGGGCTGAATAAAATGTGCAGCTTCGTTGGAAGCTAAATTAAATCCTTGCCAATTAATCACAGCATTTTGCGAAGTTTGATTAATGGTTGTGGTAGTACCACTTTGCGCAATGGCTGCATTTCCGCCAACCACAACGCCGCCTTCCGGTGCAGCGAAACTTAAATTCCACCAAACCAGAGAAACACTTAAAAATATATTCATTATTTTCTTCATTCTCACGACACACCTCCCGCTGGAAAAGGGGTACTGCCATAAGATTAGGTATAGGTGAGAAATGCAGAAATTGCTGGAAAAAAAACGGATAATCCCCTCTCCCCTTGCGGGAGAGGGTTAGGGTGAAGGGAATTATTTGATATTACAGATTACTGCGCAGCCGCCCATTGAGCATCAGGACCGTTGGTCGCCGAACCATTGGCATAACCTGTTGGCGCTGTATCAGCAGCCTTACCTTGTTGTTGCTCAGCAGCAGTAGTCGTTGTGTTTGCCGTCGGAACGCTTGCTGGTGTATCACCACTTAACGTTACGCTAAAGAAAATACGTGGCGCTTTTCCACCTCTGCCACCATTTTCTGTAGCAACCAGGCGAGTTAATGGTTGTGCAATTTCAACATTCCCAGAAACAAATTGATTAAAGGTAGTGCGCAAACCACCATAAACAGATGCACCACTTTGCTCTTTTGGTAAACCATTTACTGATTCTGGTTCGATATTCCAGACCTTACCAATATCGTAACCGCCAAAATATTCAAGTGTATTCAAAAAACGCCAGTTAGGTGTTTGGTCGTAACGCAATTCTGCTTTTGCAGCCACACCTTTATCACCAGTAATTTCTGATGGATCAAATGCTTGACCATATTGACTACCGCCGTAACTGAATTGCTCTGCCGACAATAATGGATTGAACCCATATTGACCAATCACACCCGTATATATAGAGAATGAATGTGGCAATACTTGTAAACGCGAAATATTTGCATTGAGTTTTGTATATTGTGGATCACCATCAATACGCGATAAATGCGACGAATCTGATGGACTTGAACCTAACACCGGCAACCCTTTTGATACTTGTAAACCAAATTGATTCATACCAGCGAATCGATCATTCAAATAATAATTCGCGCCTAAACGCAATGAACGAACATGATCTGTGTACAAATTCTGATCAGAAATATCTGAGCCAAGAAGCTCCGTCTGACTTGAACTATTATCCAAATAATCAAATGTTCCTGTTAAAAATAAATTTTGTTGACGCGAACGAATGACGGGAGCATTTAATGTCGTCGTTACTTCAGAGCTATTACCTTTGATACCAAATTGTTTCAACGTAAAGCCGGGTTCAGTGTGACTGACGCTACCAGAAACATTTAATGTCACTCCATTGCTACCCAATGGTTGACGTGTATACACATTTAAATATTGCAGCTCATTGGTTGTTTTTGTCATGACACCTTGAAAACCAGTTTGATCACCGGGACGGAAAATAGAATTGACCGACGCGCCCGCTGAAAATTCATTCGGGCCTAAGAATTTTGTACCACGGTTGTCGTAACTCACATAACCACTGGCTGTTGATTGCGCTGGAATAAAGACTAAATTCACACCACCTTTTGTTGCCGCTACACCTGGAGGCAAGGGTTGTAAAATAGTTTTTACGTTCATACCAGGAATGTCGTTGGCTAATAATGCAAAACGTTCTAACGCTTTGATATTTAACGGGTAATCCGCCTCAATCCGTTTGCCATACGCTTCCAATAATGGTCTCGCACCTTTGGCATTACCTTGAATTTCAACACCAGCGATATACCCTTCAATCACTTGTAATTGCACCACACCGTTATCAATTTTTTGTGCAGGAATAATAGCTTTGGACAAAATATAACCATCTTTTCGATACTGCAAAGTGATGGCATTGGTAATTTGCTGCAACGTTGCTAAAGAAATCTTTTTGCCAATAAAGCGTGAAAATTCTTGTTCAAGCGCTTGGTTACCATAAATTGTTGAACCACTAATCACTAATTTTTTTAATACGAAAGTGACTTTTTCTGCACCGGGCGACGTAGGCGCTGCTTGATAACTTGGTGTGGCCATCGCACCTTTTTCTAAATTAGGCTGCCGTGTTTGCGCTGTTTCAATATCTTGTGGCGCACGTGAAACACTGCTTGGAATAGCAGCCGCTGGTAGTGGAATAGCACTGGCAACAACAGGAAACGTAGAAAAACCAAGAAATGCGGCAACAACATAGGTAGGTTTTAATTTAAATGCCATGAACAAACACTCCTTGTGAACATAGTTTAATAATGGTGAGAAAATCTTTGCGATTCTACTGTCTAATTCGCGCCCAGTCAAAAGAAGAACCGGGGTCGGTTTTTCGTGCAGGAGCAATATCGCTATGGCCCACAATACGATCTGGTGTAATTTTTGGATACTGTACTCTTAATTTCACTAACATGATGCGCAATTGTTCGTATTGTTCATCTGTATAAAATTCACTATCTGTTCCTTCCAATTCAATGCCAATAGAATAATCATTACAGTTAGCACGACCTTCCCACGAAGATTCACCGGCATGCCACGCGCGTTTAGCAAAAGGCACAAATTGAATCCAGCTCCCATTACGACGCAAAAAAAGATGGCTAGAAACTTTCATATCCTTAATTTTTTGATAATACGGATGAGAAGAAAAATCTAATTGGTTAGTGAAAAATTTTATGACAGCATCACCATCAAATTGACCTGGCGGCAAACTAATATTGTGAATCACAATTAAGCTAATATCTTCAGGATCAGGGCGATCATTGCAATTAGGTGACGGAATATAATCAATCATTGGTTGTTATAACACCAGCCGCTTGCCAATACTCTTCATGATGCAACTGAAAATACACAGCATAGCCTACAATAAATAAAGTAAATGCAATTAATAATTTTAAAACAATTTTACGACGATGTTGTTTAACCACACTTTTCTCCTATTACGCTAATGTCATGTGTTGTGTCATTGCGAGCGTAGCGAAGCAATCCAGCAACTGGATTGCCACGACATCTACGCACTTTGTGCGTCGATGTCTCGCAATGACAAAGTTTGAGATGACAAATCTGTTACTAATTCCCGCAATTGTTGTTTTTTTTCTTGCAAAAAAGCAACCTCTGTTGGATGTGCCGAAAAATTTTTCGCATTTTCAGCATTGAATGGACATTCTAAATGGTACGGATCAGTGGTATAGCGCGGAATAAGATGCCAATGAATATGCTCAACTTGATTACCATAACTTGCGTAATTCATTTTCCATGGTTTGAAAACCTCAGCAATCGCCTGCCCTGCTAGCATTAATTCTTGAAACAACGCCGCTTGTAGACTGGCCGACAAATCATGCAATTCACGCGCATGTTCTTTTAATAATAATAAACTGTAACCCGAATAAAATTGAGATTTTCCAAAAACCCAAAGCGAATGCGGAAATTCGGCGATGACATAAGGATTGTTTTCTTTTTTAACTTCGTCACATAGTGAACAATTTAATATCGACATGTAGTCATCCTTAGCAAAGACGTCATTGCGAGACACGGCAAGCGTAGCGCAGCAGAGGCGAAGCAATCCAGTTTTTTCTGGATTGCCACGGCGATTTCGCTTACGCTTCATCGCCTCGCAATGACGTTACGGAGAAAATTCAATGCCCACACGCCAAACACTTGCTAATAGTATTCGCGCACTCAGTATGGACGCGGTTCAACTTGCTAATTCTGGTCATCCAGGAATGCCGATGGGCATGGCAGATATCGCCGAAGTCTTGTGGAATGATTTTTTAAAACACAATCCCTCCAATCCACAATGGCCGAATCGTGATCGTTTTATTTTATCGAATGGTCATGGTTCCATGTTGCAATATTCTTTATTACATCTAACAGGTTACGCATTAACGATTGATGATCTAAAACATTTTCGTCAATTACATTCCAAAACACCGGGACATCCAGAATTTGGCATCACACCTGGCGTTGAAACAACCACCGGTCCATTAGGTCAAGGATTAGCGCATGCGGTTGGTATGGCGCTGGCTGAAAAATTATTAAGCACACATTTTAATCAACCCAATTTTAATCTTATCGATCATTACACTTATGTATTTTTAGGTGATGGCTGTTTAATGGAAGGTATTTCACACGAAGTATGTTCACTCGCAGGCACATTAGGTTTAGGCAAATTAATTGCGTTGTGGGATGACAATGGTATTTCCATTGATGGCCATGTGACGCAATGGTTTCGCGATAACACACCGGAACGTTTTCGTGCTTATCATTGGCATGTGATCACTGATGTTGATGGACACAATCCCGACGCTATTAAAAAAGCCATTCAAGAAGCACAAAGAGTGACTGATAAACCCACATTAATTTGCTGCAAAACAATTATTGGTTTTGGCGCGCCGAATAAACAAGGTTCACACGATGTGCATGGCGCACCCTTAGGTAAAGAAGAAATCGAAGCCGCGCGTAAACAACTACATTGGACACATGCACCGTTTGAAATTCCACAAGAAATTTATGCCGCCTGGGATGCGAAAGCAAAAGGCCAACAACATGAACAACAATGGCAAGATTTATTGCACGCTTACCAACAAAAACATCCTGAATTAGCACGAGAATTAATGCGCCGCTTAGAAAATGAATTACCGCTCACTTTTTTCGAAAAAGCACACACGTATATAAAGCAAGCGCTAGAAAAACCTGAGAATATTGCCTCACGCAAAGCCTCACAAAATTGCATTAATTTTTTACATGGTGCACTGCCAGAATTATTAGGCGGTTCAGCAGACTTAACAGGCTCTAATTTAACGATGGCAAAAAATGCCAACGCAATTGCGCATGATAACTTTAAAGGCGATTACATTTATTATGGCGTACGCGAATTTGGCATGTCGGCCATTATGTGTGGATTGACGTTGCATGGCGGATTTATTCCTTTTGGCGGAACATTTTTAACGTTCGTGGATTACGCTAAAAATGCTGTGCGTTTAGCAGCACTCATGAAAATTCGCGTTATTTTTGTTTACACCCATGATTCGATTGGCTTAGGCGAAGATGGCCCTACACATCAACCCGTTGAACACATTGCGATGTTGCGCTTAATCCCTGGTCTGTCTTTATGGCGACCCTGCGATACCGTAGAAACCATGGTCGCGTGGGAAGCGGCGATTGAAAATTATCATAAACCTACCTGCTTATTATTTTCACGTCAAAATTTGCCACCGCAACAACATCAAGATGTCAATTTAATTAAACGCGGCGGTTATGTTTTATTTGAAAGTCATCACAACAAACAACCAGAAGTCATTATTATTGCGACTGGCTCTGAAGTTTCTTTAGCCATTGATGCGGCAAAAATATTAACGCAACAAGGCAGAAACATTCGCGTGGTTTCTATGCCATCGGTTGATACTTTTTTACAACAAGATCACGCGTATCAACAAAGTGTATTACCAGATGCCATTGAAAAACGTATCGCCGTCGAAGCTGGCGCTAAAGATATTTGGTACAAATTTGTTGGCCGCTGCGGCAAAGTGATTGGCTTAGATCATTTTGGCGAATCCGCTCCCGCGAGTGATGTTTATAAAGCGGTGGGAATTACGGTGGAAGCGATTGTTAATGCCGTTAAATAATCCTATCCTCCCGACCAATAGGTTGCCCCGAATATTTAATTTTTAATGAGGTGTTGAAAATGAAAAAAACTGAAATCCCTGTATTTAGCGTAGAATTCCCCCAAAAAAATCCCTCAGATTTAAAGAATTTGAATGAAAGTTTACCTAACGTAAAACATTTACGCGTGGTTGCTAAAAGTAACAACAATTTTTTAGAAAATCCAGATTTGATCGCATGTCTTCAAGCAATTGCGCAAAGTTTTCGAGGGACAGAACTTTATATTGATTATCACCCAATCTTCGGACTAACTAGCAAGTATTTCGAATATATTTTATTAATGTTAGAGAGCAACCCAGAACTAAAAATACTAACTATCACTAATATCGGGGAATTCCGACTCTCAAAATCACAAGAAATGCGGTTTCAAAAAGTATTATCTCGTGATGACACAAGATTAGAATCCATAAAGATAAGTTTCGCTGGCGAGGAAACATTTCCCAAAGGATCGGAAACAAATAGATTGATAGGGGTATTAAACTCTCGAAGAGAGCCTGAAGCAGTGTGTAGCTCTGCTAAAAAATGTCTTGATAGTGATTTATCGACGATTAGTGTAGAAAAAATTGTAGATTCATTAGATAGTCTTGAAAAAATACCCCCAGAAAAAATTACTAATGAAGTTAGTTTACTAAGAGAAAAATTAACTGACAAGCTAATGGCAAAGTTGCAACCATTATCGCTTTTAATGAATCATCAGGATATTAAATTATCTCTACGAGCGGCTACTCATTTATTAAAATCTACAAATGATCCAGAAATATTGCTGCCAATTCTTAAAGTCTATTTTTATAATTGGCTAGAAAATAAAATAATTTCTTTAAGCACAATTAAAATGTTTCAATCGCTACCCGCTAATATTACATTTCAAAATGAGATGGTAAAAGCAACTAGCATCGAAAATATTTTTGAAAAAATCATCAATTTTGTAAAACGTCAAAAAGACAAGGATGTAAAAACTGATTTTGGCGAATGCGTTAAACAATTATATGAACGTGCAAAAATAGAAGCTAGCTCATTGGGAATAACTTTGGAAGATATTTCATTTTCTTCAACAGGCACTAAAAGTCTCATGTTTAAACCTAGCGAGGAATCTAATCCTGCAAGTTCAGACGAAGACTCAATGGAGATGAAAATCATTTCTCATACGGATAACCCAGGAAGAAGTTCCTTAAATTTTCAGAAAAACAGGTGATAACCCAGCAGAAAAACTAGATCCCGGCTCGCGTTCGCTTCGCTCACTTGGCCGGGATGACAACTACGGCAACACACCACCTGAATTGACTCATCAAATCATTTTTTGCTAAACCCTTTCCCGCGTTTGTCATCACGCACATGCTCAAAATGACATTTATTTCCGTAAGAGCATCCCTTTGCTGAGAGAAAATGTCGACACACTTGCGAAACTTTAACTTTATTTTCCCGTGAAACCTTTTTGGGAATTTCTTTGGGTGGTTCAATTTGATTTTTTATATTCGCATACTCAAATACTTTTCCCCGTTTTTTCGCATCAGTGACCAACTCGGAAAGATCTGTTTTCTTTTTTTCTAAAGTAGCCGCATCGCCAAACACCATTAAGCTATAGCGCGCACGAGTCATCGCAACATTTAACCGAAGAGAGTCTTTTACAAACCCCGTCACACCTTCTGGATTTGCTCGCACAGATGAAATGATAATAATGTCGCTTTCACCGCCTTGAAAACCATCCACCGTTTGTATTTTTATATCTGGAAATGTACCTTTAAATTTTCCATTTAAAAGATCCACCTGCCCCCTATAAAAAGTAATAATGCCAACTTGGTTGGTCACATCAATGTGATACTTAACATGAAGATGATTAACCATAGCAACAATAGCGTCTGCTTCTACAGCATTAGAAAAGCTATAGCCCTCACCCGCATTTTTAGTTTCTTTGCCTTCTACATTTATAAATGAATACGGATGCAAAAAATTTGGCGCTTGCGCCAATGCATCCCATTGACGGTTAGCTGGAATAACCGAAGAAGAATCTTGTAATTCACCTTCGTAGTAAAAACGTGCCGGCCATTGGCTAATCTCAGGATGCATTCGATATTGCTCATTCAACATCGAATAAGGCTGACGACAATCATTCATCAATCGCGACATCAATGAACGGTCAAAGCCTAATTGTTTTGCTTTTGTCGAAATAACAGTTGCGGGTAATTGCTGAGGGTCTCCCACCAATAAACATTTGCGAAGCGTTGAACCTTTTGGTGGTCGTGCGTGAAATGGAATTAACGTTTCTGCTTCAACAGACTGCCCCGCTTCGTCAACAATGATCACGTCAACTTCATCCATTGTTTTCATGGACTCTCTGCCACACACACTCAACGTTGCAAAGATAACTTGCGCGCCGTTCAGCAATTCTTTCTCCATCACGTCGCTATCCATATTTTCAATCAATAACTGCAAGTGCGTCACGATGGTAACAACTTTTGCATAGGCTTCTATTATTTTTTCTTTGTTTTTTTCTTTGCTCTGAAGCAACGTTATCCACGCTGTTAATTTATCAATAAAATTATTTTGTAAGTTTTCTGACATTTCGCGCATCGATGGGATATGCGTTATTTTTTGAATAGCCGCCAAAAAAAATTCTACCGGAAGATTGGGATCAGGCAATTTATCCTCTGGCTTTTTGGAAAAACTCGCGTTGATGTTTTGCAACAGGTTTCTGCACTCTTCTAAAGAACCCTCGATATCTTCTTTCCAGCTGTGAATAAAAATATCTTTTAATTCGGGTTTTGTAGAGATCAGCTTGTCCTCAACACCAACCAACATTGTTTTAACACTGGGGCAAGCTTGCAAAAATCTTTCAGCCAATACCTGAATTGCTTTGTTTGAAGGAGCCGTCACTAAAATACGTTTTTCTGTGTTACATAAATTTTTTAATAATTGAATCAATGTAGATGTTTTGCCAGTACCTGGGGGTCCTTGGATAAGCTGTATCCCTTGCTTTAAATCCAAAAAACTTTTAATCGCTTTTTTCTGAGATAGATTAAGGTTGCCATAGTCATAACTATTAGCCGCTTTCGCATTTAGCGGAGGACTACTTTTGCTCGCAAAAAAACTCATGAAAAACGACTGCTCAGCAGCGGAAGAAACTCCCGCAGACAAATTGCCTTGATAGATTTGCTTTAAAAACACTGGCTCTGGTTTTGCAAGACAAACATCGTACATTCGCAATTGAGTAATTACTGACCCAAGCGGCACGATACTCCACGATCTTTTATTGGGATTTTTAAAGTCCAACAAATCCTCATATCTATAGCGCCTGTCGAAATCTATCACACACTTAACTGACAACTCTTTCACTTCTGCTGGATCTGTATAATTTGCCATTGCAATGGCCTGAAAGTCTCCGCATTGCAAAAATAAAATATCGCCAGGTTTGGTCGAGAAAATTTGATTCATAAGATCAAAACGCAACGTACATGGATTTTCCGGATTATTTGGAGTCGTGGCATGCTTTAACTTACCCTCCACCACGTCCACCAACTCTTTTTCTACGCGCTCCAATCCTTGTGCTAAAATTGCTCGCGCTTCTTCTGAAACGAGATTTAAAAAACTTTCATAATATTCATGAACGTTCATAAAAGTGGTCGGTAATTTCATTAAGCCAGGGGTTTCAGTTTGAATTTGTGTAAATGTCCAACCCAGTACTTTTTTTGTAAAAACAAATTTACCTTGATCAAAGTGATTGCTTCTCACCCCAGAAATAGCGAAAGATGCCATTCCCCGAACTAAAGCTTCTTCGTCCCCACCCTTTTTGTTCGTTTTCTTGAGCTCATACTCACGTTTAATTTTAGGATCTTCAAGACTACACATTTCCACTGAAACTTCAGTGATGCCAGCATCTTTAAATACTCGCAGACGTCGATTATCCAACGTATCAAAACGTATTTTTCTTCCTCTTCCTCGACCGAATTCAATTTTAACAACGCGAATAGGTGGAATATCAGTGACTTTAATCTTTCCTGAAATTAAGTCTTCTGTTGTTTTTGCCAATGGAATACCATTGCTAAACTCAGGGGCCACCGATCGTTGACTATAAGAAATATCTTTAACAGCTAGAACACTTGGCATTTCTAATCCTCACTAAAATAACGCTATCTTCGAACTTGATATTAGTACGCGACGCAAAAATATGCCAATCTTGCGGTTATTTGCAATCTGATCCAGGAGAAAATCGTGCCAAGTTTAATGTGGTTTCGTGAACATGATTTACGCTGCAAAGATAACACCGCACTTTATCACGCCAGCCACACCACAAATGATGGACTCATCGCATTATTTCTTATCTCGCCCAAGACATGGCAACGACATGACATGGCGCCTTGTCGAATGGATTTTATACGTAGCCAGTTAAAACAGCTCAGCACTGATCTTGAACAATTTAATATTCCGTTACTCATTGAAACTATCGATGACAACATTCCTGAATTTTTACTCTCCCTTTCACAAAAGCACCAGATTCATCATTTATTTTTTAATGAACAACATGAAATCAATGAACTACGTCGCGACCAGAAAATCAAAAAATTATTCAATCAACACAATATTGATGTCACCCATTATTGCGATCACGTTATCTTGGCGCCGGGCGAAGTCCTCACCCAACAAGGAAAATATTTTACGGTTTTTACACCGTTTAAGAACGCTTGGTTAAAAAAATTACACGAAAAAGGTGGCGCTTGTTGTTTGGGCTTACCCAAACCGCAAAAAAAATTAGCTGTTGCATCAAGCCATATACCAGAAATTTCTGAAAACAAATTGTGGCCAACTGGCGAAGCTTACGCACAAAAGCGCTTAACTGATTTTGTCACACAACGCATTAATCACTATCAACGTGATCGTGATTTTCCGGCATTAAATGGCACGAGTACATTATCCCCTTATTTAACATCAGGCATTATTTCACCAAGAATATGTTTTAATGCAGCGATAGGAAATAATGTTGGCATCACGACATGGATAAACGAATTAATCTGGCGTGAATTTTATAAACATATCTTGTTTGCTTTTCCGCGTGTTGCGATGCACAAACCATTTCAATTAAACACAGAAAAAATTGTCTGGGATAATAATCAACAACATTTTCAAGCATGGTGCGAAGGGAAAACAGGCATTCCCATTATCGATGCGGCGATGCGCCAATTAAATACCACAGGGTGGATGCATAATCGATTGCGCATGATAGTTGCGATGTTCTTAACTAAAAATTTATTTATTGATTGGCGCCTAGGTGAAAAATATTTCATGCAACATTTAATTGATGGTGACTTAGCCGCTAACAATGGTGGCTGGCAATGGTCCGCTTCCACTGGCACAGATGCCGCACCTTATTTCCGCATTTTTAATCCACTCACGCAGGCTAAAAAATTTGATCCGGAAAATAAATTTATTCAACAATATTGCCCCGAAGCACTGTCTGGCAAAAACTACCCCAAACCCATTGTGGATTTATCTGCATCACGAAAAAGAGCCATCGAAACATTCAAATCGCTAAGGCACTAAATGCAACACATCCACACTGCCCCAATCTTTTTGATCACTGCTCATCGGTATATATTTTCCGCGACGCCATAAATCCATCAAATTACTGTAATTTTTGCTGAACGGATCATTGGACTGGCCCATGGTTTGAATATACAAACTATTATTTAAATTACTTAAATCAATAATTTCTCGATAACTAGGTCCATCGGTTTGCACAAAATCTTTTTGACGATAGGTACCGACATTAATTGTGTAATAACTGCCAGGGGTGGCAATAGAACGATTCCAAATCCACCCAACACTTTTGGCTTGCCCAATACCTAATTCAATAAATTTTGCGCGATGCACATATTCCCAACGCCAACGTTTTGGATTATCGCCTAAATCATTCACCAAACTTCTCATCGCGCGCGCTAAACTTTGGCTTAAAAACTCATGACAATTTTTCGCGCCTTCCGTTTGACAATACACGCCATTATCTTTTAATTGCTGCGTAATAAATAAAGGCTCCGGCCATTCAGAAAATTCACGCAATGATTTTGGTGTCAACTTACTTAATTCACGATACCAATACGCAAAAATGGTCGTGGGCACACTGCTTAATGAGGAATCGCCATTCCAAGTTTTTAACTGTTTCAAAGCGCGCGCACTTTCAGCCGTGGTAGGTTTAGTTTGCAATAACAATGGCGCTAAATTATCACGCCACAAAACACTCACCACATCATTTTGTATCGCTTGCATTTTTTGCATGCTTAAAGGTTTATCATGATTTAACAACGACAAAATTCGCTCTACGCGATAGGGAGGATGATCCCAACGAAATGTTAATTGATACGGATAATCATTACCGACCACTTTATTATTAGCGGTTGCGATAATTCCATTGGTTGGATTATAAAGATGCGGCAATTTTTCAAACGGCACATAACCTGACCATTGATGCGCCTCATCCAATGGCACAGGCACTGCACCCGACCAACCTTTGCGAATGGGCACATTGCCTGGCATGTAATAACCAATGTTGCCATCGGTATCGGCATACACAAAATTTTGCGATGGCACGACAAATGTTTTTAATGCTTGTGTAAATTGCGACCAATTTTGTGCGTAATTAATTTCTAACATACTTTGCACGGTTGTATCTTTTGGCAACAACGCGGTCCAATGCAAGGCAATATTTTTTTGAATGACCGGGTCATCACCACTCATTTGTACATCAAAATGCACATCAGGCTTACCTTTGACTTTAATAATTTCATGCAATGTTTTAACGGGCGTTTGATCATTTAAAATATATAATTCTTGTGTGTCAGGTTTAGCATTAGTTGCTCCCCACGCAATATGATCATTACGACCTAACACGACACCCGGAATTCCTGGCAATGTGGCGCCTATCACATGCAACGTCGGCCCTTTTAATTCGGCTAAATACCAAAGTGCGGGCGCTTGCAAACCTAGATGCGGATCATTCGCTAGCATTGGTTTTCCAGTCGTCGTTAATTTTCCTGACACTACCCAATTGTTAGAACCAATACCGGGACTGTCGGTAAAACCAAGATCATTACGAATATCGTTGGCAACATTCGACGGCTGGATTCCCGCTTTCGCGGGAATGACATTGCTCACAATCACAGGTGCATCTTTGGGATACGGCGGAAATAACACGGGAACTTGCGAGGCGCCAAATTCTTTGACCACTAACGCATTTTCTAATTTCTGCTTCCACACATTTTGCAAATCCCACGCCATCATTTTTTGCCAGACCATGCTATCAATCACCGTCCATGGTCGTGGCTGATAATTTAATAACTTAATAGGCAATGGATAATGTTTTTGTGCTAAAAACGCATTCACCCCATTGGTATACGCTTGAATAATTTGATGCGCTTGCGGCGATAATGAAAACCAGTCTATTTGAGCAGCGCGATAAAATCCCCAGGTACGCAAATATTTATCTTTCTCTAACGTTTTGGGTCCGAAAATTTCACTTAATGTCCCTGACGCTACACGTCGTTGAAATTCCATTTGCCAAAAACGATCTTGCGCATGCACATACCCCAGCGCAAAAAATGCATCCAAATCACTTTTCTTCGCATCAATATGTGGCACACCGTGGCTATCACGTGTAATGATGACGGCACCTGCCAGACCTTTTGCTTTTAAAACACCTGAATTGGGTGTGACGGTTGTGCGATGGAAAAAATAAATAGCGATGATGAAACTGATTAAAAGAATTGCTGCTAGCCATCCTATGCTTTTAAGAAATTTCACTTAATTGACTCCTTGTTGTCCATGCTAACCGTAGGGGCACGACGCATCGTGCCCCTACATAATTCGTGCTCCCAATCACAATCCTAAATTCATTTCATCTTGTTGCCAATTTATAGGATTATTAACGATATATTCTCTAATCTTGTGTAATGACCCTTCATTACGAATAACATGCTCATAATAATTGCGTTGCCAAACTGGCACACCCAGCGTGTTATGCATTTCATTTACTCGACTAGTCACAGCAGCTTTGTAACCACGAATTATTGTTGGCACTGAATTCAATGTTGGTTTGGCAAATTGTTCTACCGTAGGGGCACGATGCATCGTGCCCCTACACTGAACTTCATCATTAATAATAATGATCGCATGTAAATGATTAGGCATAATCACAAATTCGTCCAATTCTATATTTTTTCGCATCACAGATGTTTTCAACCACTCATGCTGCACAACCACCCCAATCTCGCTTAACACCATCTTTTGGTCAACAATTTCTCCAAATAAATACTCGCGATGATAAGCACATATCGTTATAAAATATGCGCCATTCTGAGAATAGTCGTATCCCCGCAAACGAACTGAACGCCTATGATGTCTATTTGAATTATATTTCATCGTTTTTCTCTATATAGAAGGGACAATATCACGATGTGCAACACGCGTAGGGGCACGACGCATCGTGCCCCTACAGATTAACGCCCCTACTACTCTTATTATCCAAAAAATAATGTACAATAGCGCAATTTTTTGACGTCCCCAAGGAGAACTTACATGTCTATAAAAGTTGCTATCAATGGTTATGGTCGTATCGGACGTAACATCTTGCGTGCGTTATACGAAGGAAACCATCGCGAACAAATTCAAATTGTAGCAATCAATGACATGGCCGATGTCAAAACAAACGTATACCTCACACGCCATGATTCGACGCACGGTAAATTTCATGGGGATGTTTCAAGTGATGGCAATACCATGACGGTCAACGGCGACAAAATCCAAGTATTTTCCGAACGCGATCCCAATAAATTACCATGGAAAGATTTAGACATTGATGTTGTTTACGAATGCACAGGAATTTTTACCAGCAAAGCCAAAGCGTCTGCGCATTTAAATGCCGGTGCAAAAAAAGTTATTATTTCAGCGCCCGGTGGCGATGATGTAGATGCCACGATTGTCTTCGGCGTTAATCACAAAACACTAAAAGCATCTGATCAAGTTATTTCTAACGCGTCTTGCACCACAAATTGTTTAGCACCTGTTGCCAAAGTACTCCATGAAACTATTGGTATTGAAAGTGGCTTGATGACAACCATTCACGCTTACACTAACGATCAAGTATTGGTCGATACGTATCACAGTGATTTGCGTCGTGCACGTTCGGCCACACAGTCGATGATTCCAACGAAAACAGGCGCAGCAGCTGCCATTGGTTTAGTGTTACCTGAATTAAAAGGCAAACTCGATGGTTTTGCGATGCGCGTGCCGGTGATTAATGTGTCGATTGTTGATTTAACATTTCAGTCTAAACGTCAAACAACGGCTGATGAAATTCATCAAGCACTTAAAAAAGCCGCACACGGTGAATTAAAAAATGTATTGCAATATTGTGATGAACCATTAGTGTCAATTGATTTTAATCACAACTCTGCGTCTTCTATTTTTGATGCCACACAAACTAAAGTCCAAGGTAATTTAGTGAAAGTACTTTCTTGGTATGACAACGAATGGGGTTTTTCAAATCGCATGTTAGATACCACGATCGCATTAATGGCAGCGAAATAAAAACGTATGACGTTATTAAGTTGCGGCATAAATTACAAAACAGCACCCGTTGAATTACGCGAGCGTTTGGTATTTCATCCCGAGCAGCTTATCGCACCACTTAAAAACTTAAATGCACAAGACGGTATTGATGAGGCGTTAATTTTATCTACGTGTAATCGCACCGAACTTTATTGTCACAGCACGCAAGGCAATACCGACATCCTATTGCAATGGTTAGCGAAATGGCACGATATGCCGGCGGCTAATCTTTCACCCTATGTATATGTATTGCGTGAACAAGAATCAGTGCAACATTTGTTTCGTGTGGCCAGTGGTTTGGAGTCGATGGTATTAGGCGAAACGCAAATCGCCGGTCAAATCAAACAAGCCGTATCGACAGCAAAAAAAGCCGGCGTATTAGGCAAGCAATTACAACGTTTATTTCATTACGCATTTACGGTTAGCAAAAAAATTCGCACGCAAACAGAAATCGGCACTAATCCTGTCTCATTGGGATACATCACGCTGCATTTAGCAAAAAGTATTTTTGCGGATTTATCAAAATGCAACGCGTTACTCATTGGCGCGGGTGAAACCATTCAATTAATTGCGCAACATCTGCAAGCACAATCATTACAACAACTTTTTATTGCCAATCGCACACTCGCCAACGCGCAAAAATTAGCGCAACAATTTAATGCGCACGCACTAGAGTTAAGTGAACTCGCTGATTATGTGGCACAAGCGGATATTATTGTGACCGCCACTAGCAGTGACGTGCCAATTTTAGGCAAAGGTTTATTAGAAAGCGCTTTGAAATCACGCAAACATCGCCCTATGCTAATTCTTGATTTAGCCATGCCGCGCGATGTCGAACCTGAAGTAGAACAATTGGAAGATGTTTATCTTTACTCACTAGAACATTTAAAAACTATTTTAGACGAAAACCGTAACAAACGTTTAGATGCTGCAAAAATGGCGGAAATTATTATTGATGAACAAACCCAATATTTCATGCGCTCATTACAGGCGTTGAATGCTTCGCAAACCATTCGTGGATATCGCGAAAAAATGCTCGCACATCGCGATCAACAATTAAACAAAGCCTTGCACCAATTAGCTGGCGGCAAAGATCCGGCTATTTTGTTACAACAAATGGCCCATACCTTAACCAATCAATTATTGCATCATCCAACGAGCAAATTACGCCACGCTGCATTTTCGGGCGAAAAATCGTTACTGGAAGCAGTAGAAAAGTTATTTAATATCGAGTAATCCATGAAACCTTCCCTGCAAAAAAAATTAAACCAACTCATCGATCGTCACGAAGAAGTGAATGCGCTTTTAAGTGACGCGAGCATTATTCAAAATAACGAACGCTTTCGCGAACTTTCCAAAGAATATGCGCAATTATTACCATTGGTGACAAGCTTCCAACAGCAGCAACAACTACAAAAAGATATTGAAGCGGCCACACTGCTCGCACAAGATACGGATGAAGACATGCGCGCGATGGCAGAAGAAGAATTAAAACGAGGACAAGCGGAATTAGAAAAAGTCGAACAAGAATTGCAAACGTTATTATTACCTCCTGATCCTAACGATCAAAGCAATGTTTTTGTTGAAATTCGTGCTGCCGCTGGCGGTGATGAATCAGCAATTTTCGCTGGTGATTTATTTCGCATGTACAGCAAATACGCCGAAAAACAACGCTGGGAAATAGAAGTCATTAACAGCAATGCGGGCGAACATGGTGGATTCAAAATTATTATTCTTCGCATCGCAGGCCAAGAGGTGTATGCCAAATTAAAATTTGAATCGGGTGCACATCGTGTGCAACGCGTTCCTGAAACCGAAGCACAAGGTCGTGTACATACGTCGACTTGTACTGTTGCCGTATTACCTGAAATGGATGAAGTACAAGAAATTGATATTAATCCGGCGGATTTAAAAATAGATACTTATCGTGCCTCAGGCGCCGGTGGTCAACACGTCAATAAAACCGATTCGGCGATTCGTATCACGCATATTCCTACAGGCACGGTGGTCGAATGCCAAGAAGAACGTTCACAACATAAAAATCGTGCGCGCGCGATGTCTTTATTAAAAGCACGTTTATTAAATGCTGAACAAACCAAACAACAGCAACAACAAGCCGCCACACGACGTAATTTAGTCGGCACGGGTGATCGCTCCGAACGTATTCGCACGTATAATTTTCCGCAAGGACGTTTAACGGATCATCGAATTAATTTAACGATTTATAAATTGTCTGATGTCATGGAAGGTGATTTGAATCAAGTCATTGAACCATTAAGACAAGAATACCAAGCAGATTTATTGGCGGAACTGAGTGAACAATAAATTATCGCCTCTCCCCTTGCGGGAGAGGCAGTCCGCCGAAGCAACGAAGTTGCTAAGGCGGACGGTGAGGGGTAATTTCAAAAAAATACCCTCACCCTAACCCTCTCCCATCCTCCGCACTTCGTGCTTCGGCGGGAGAGGGGAAATTTCTTTTAAAGGTAAAAGTGATTCACAAAACAAATGACTACTCACAATCTCGATAAACAAATCCTCCTCACCCACGTTCTCAACGTTTCTCGCGCCTATCTGCTCGCGCATCCTGAAATAAAATTAAATGCCGCGCAACAAAAACAATTCGATGAATTATTAGCCAGAAGAAATCAAGGCGAACCGATTGCATATTTAACAGGCCATCGCGAATTTTGGTCGTTGGATTTAACCGTCACCAAAGACACCTTAATTCCGCGACACGAAACGGAATTACTCGTAGAAATTATTTTGCAGCAATACTCAAAAGAAAAAAATCTAACCTTACTTGAATTAGGCACCGGCAGTGGCGCAATTAGTTTAGCATTAATGAAAGAACGCCCACATTGGCAAATCACAGCAACTGATATTGATGAACACACACTTACTGTTGCCAAACAAAATGCAAAACACTTACAGCTATCCTCAATACAATTTGTTTTATCCAATTGGTTTGATGCACTAGAGCCTCAATTATTTGAGTTAATTGTGTCAAATCCGCCTTACATTGCAGAAAATGATTTACATCTAACGCAAGGTGATTTACGTTTTGAACCGCAACGTGCGTTAACCAGTGGCAAAGAAGGTCTTGATGCCATCACGCAAATTATAAAAACGGCACCTCGCCATTTAATAAAACACGGCTGGTTATTTTTAGAACACGGATACGATCAAAAAGAAGCTGTACAACATTTATTCCAACAAATGAGTTACAAAAATATTCAAACCCATCAAGATCTTGCCGGTCACCCACGCGTTACACAAGGACAATGGTTATGAGCGATACATTAAAATTACCACGCCATCTGGTGAATCAAATTCTGCACTACGCGCAAGAAGGTATAACATCAGGAAAGATTACGGATGACACATTAACCCAACAACACTACCCTTATGCCATTTTTTACACGGAAAACAATTTAGACTATGACAACATGCTTCCTCAGGTGCTATATTTGCGGGTCGCTTTAAGCACGAAAGGTGTTTTAGAACTCACTGCACAAAAGCGTCAGGCAGACACCATAGAAACCTTAATGGTTGAACTAAGTTAGGATTTGGTATGTTAAAACTATCTCGCAAAACCAAAGTCATTGTTGCTTTATTAATCCTTGTTCTCGCGACAAGTGGTTATTATTTCTATGATAAACATCGCTCTGGTGGACCACAAAGTGGTGGCCTTCCTCCAACAGCTGTCAACGCCATTACCGTACAAACTCAATCTTGGCAAAAACAAATCGAAGCCACCGGCACCTTAAACCCTGTGCAAGGTACGATGATTGCTTCTGAAGTTCCTGGGCGCATTACTAAAATTAATTTTAAATCGGGCAAACATGTAAAAGCAGGCGATATCTTAATTGAAATTGACCCAGGTATTTTACAAGCACAATTACAAGCAGCACTGGCCACACAACAGTTGAACGAAGGAAATTACAAACGCGCTATTGCCTTAGCGAAACGCGGATTTTTGTCCACGCAAGATTTAGCTACCGCCAAAGAAAATATGGAAGTTAGCATTGCCAATGTTAAAAGTTACCAAGCCCAACTCGATCAAAATATTATTCATGCGCCTTTTGCGGGCAAACTCGGCGTTAATCAAGTTAACGTAGGTGAATATATTCAAGCAGGCCAATCTATTATTAATTTGCAAACATTGAATCCTTTACGCTTAGATTTTGTGGTGCCTGAAAGTGATTACGGGAAAATTAGCGTGAACGACAAAGTACAATTAACCTCGAGCAGTTTGCCGCATCAAGAATTTAGCGGAAATATTTCGGCGATAGACTCTGCCGTTAATATTGCGACACGCACGGTGGCAGTACGCGCCATTATTAATAACCCGGAAGAAAAATTATTGCCCGGTGCGTTTGCACAAGTCACGGTATTTGCAGGTAACCCGACACTTGAGATGACATTACCTGAAACGGCTTTGGTTTTTGATGCGACGGGCAATTACGTTTATAAAATTGTCCATAATCAAGCACAAAAAATATTAGTCACTGTGCTAGAACGTAATAATCATCAAATCGCTGTAAAATCACCGGAATTAAACGTGGGCGATCAAGTCATCACTGCCGGTCAATTAAAAGTTAGCAACGGTGCGCCTGTCTATGTCATTCACTGATATTTTCATTCGCCGCCCTGTTCTTGCGATTGTCTTGAGCTTAATTATTTTATTAATTGGCGTGCGTTCATACCTGTCTTTGCCCGTACGTCAATTTCCTGAAATTGACGCCTCTGCTATTAATATTTCGACAACCTTTCCTGGCGCTGGCGCTAATGTCATGGAAGGTTTTGTCACCACTCCTTTAGAAAATGCATTATCCGGCATCAATGGCATTGATTACATTCAATCATCCAGCATGGAAGGCATTAGCAATATCACGATTTATTTTCATTTAGGTTATGACATCAATAAAGCCATTACTGATGTCAGCAATGCTGTTGCTTCAGCACGCTCTTCTCTACCCAATGCTATTAACGACCCTATTGTTAAGGAAGATGACCCCAACGCACAACCTACAATGTATATTCCTTTTACCAGTTCGCAGCGTTCACCCGAAGCGCTGACAGATTACATTGTGCGCGTGGTTCAACCGCAAATTGCAACATTGCCCGGCGTCAGCCAAGCACCGATTTATGGTGAACGTTTATATGCCATGCGTATTTGGTTAAATCCACAACAAATGGCCGCGCGCGGAATTACTGCTGATGATGTTTCTAACGCACTGAGCAATAACAATGTTCAAGCAACCGCGGGATACATTGACAGTAAGTGGGAAGAATTTGATATCAATGCCACCACTGATTTACAAACCCCTAAACAATTCAACAACATGGTCATTAAAAACGTTAATGGTAATTTCATTCGTTTAAGTGATATCGGTTATGCCACTTTAGGCGCGGAAGACAATCGTGTCAGCGTAAATGTCGATGGCAAAGGCGCGTTATTTCTTGCTGTTATTCCACAATCGAGCGGCAATCCTCTCATCATTTCAAAAGAAGTACGTCAGGTATTAGCTAAAATTGGGAAATTTTTACCAGCAGACATTACCATTAATAAAAATGTCATCTGGGATCTCTCACGCTTTATTGCACAGTCGCTGACTGAGGTTTATCACACCATTTTAGAAGCTATTGCTTTTGTGGTATTAGTTATCTTTTTATTTTTAGGCTCACCACGCAGCACATTAATTCCTGTGATCACCATTCCTTTATCTATCATTGGCGTGTGCAGTTTCATGCTAGCACTGGGTTATTCTATTAATATTCTCACGTTATTAGCTTGCGTTTTAGCCATTGGGCTAGTCGTTGATGATGCCATTGTTGTGGTTGAAAATATTCATCGTCATATTGAAGAAGGATTAACGCCGTTTGATGCAGCCATTAAAGGCGCACGTGAAATCCGTTTTGCGGTTATTGCGATGACAGTCACATTGGCTTGCGTTTATGCACCGATTGGTTTTGTGACAGGATTAACAGGCGCTCTTTTTAGAGAATTTGCTTTTACCCTTGCTGGCGCCGTTATTATTTCTGGTTTTATTGCGTTAACACTTTCACCCATGATGTGTTCCAAATTAATGAAACACAACATCAATCGCAAAGGCTTAACACATCATGTCGATCAAATTTTTCATCGTTGTATGCAAGCTTATAAACGTTTTTTGGGCAAAACGTTAAACAGGCGCGCTATTGTATTAATTATTGCGGCAGTTATTTACACCAGCTGCTATCTTCTTTACAGCACACTGCCAACTGAACTTGCACCGACGGAAGATCAAGGTGCTGTGATGGCAATTGCCACTGGCCCAAGTTCTGCTAATTTAAATTACACATTAAAATACACCGCGGAAATAGAAAAAATATTTAAAAGCGTTCCAGAAGGTATTGGTTATGGTTTTATTAATGGTTACGGTGGAGGAACGGCAGCACCTAATCAAGCCTTTGGCTTTTTAGTGTTAAAACCTTGGGATAAACGCAAACGCACCGCGCAACAAATTATCGACAGTTTATATCCACAGTTTTTTGGCATCACAGGCCTGCGCGCATTTCCTTTCAACATACCTTCATTGCCAGACGCCGGTGGTTTTACACCTGTAGAATTTGTTTTAAAAACGACGCAGTCTTATCAAGAGTTAAATACCGCAGTAAATAAATTATTAACTATTGCTCGCACACAAAATCCACGCTTGCTAAATATTGATAGTGATTTACATTTAGATAAAGCACAAATTAATGTAGATATTAATCGTGATCGCGCGGCAGATTTAGGTATTCCGATGGCATCCATCAATAACACATTAAGCTTAGCTTTTGGCCGACCCGAATTATCACACTTCAATATGAACGGCCGAGCGTATGATGTTATTCCAGAATTGCAATTACAATATGGTGATGTACCACAACAAATTGGTAATTTAAATGTTCGCACGTTAAGCGGCCAATTAGTACCACTCAGCAACATTGCAACTATTACGATGGGTGTTGAACCCCAAAGCTTAAATCATTTTCAACAAATTCGTTCGGCAACAATCACGGCTGCTTTAGCACCCGGCTATACTTTAGGTGAAGCATTAAATTATTTAGAACAAGTCACCAAAACAGATTTACCCAGCTATATTGAATATGATTTCTCTGGACAATCGCGACAATTTGTCCAAGCGACCGGCGCCATGGAAGAAACATTTGCCTTTGCATTAATTTTTATTTTCTTTGTTTTAACATTGCAATTTAATAGTTTCCGCGACCCATTAATTGTCATGATGAGCGTGCCATTATCAACAGCCGGTGCGTTAGTCACACTACATTGTTTACCTGGCGGCACATCAAATATTTACACGCAGATTGGTTTAGTCACATTAATAGGCTTAATTAGTAAACATGGAATTTTAATTGTTGAGTTTGCAAATAAATTGCAAAAACAAGGATTAAGTAAAGTAGATGCCGTGATTGAAGCAGCATCCATTCGTTTACGCCCAGTATTAATGACAACATTTGCCACTGTGTTAGGCGCTATGCCACTAGCATTAGCGAGCGGCGCTGGTGCTGTAGCACGTCAACAATTAGGCTGGACGATCGTTGGCGGTATGAGTTTCGGTACGTTATTTACGTTGATTGTTATTCCAACGATTTATTCTTACTTGGCGAGCAACAAAAACAAACAAGTTGAAGCGATTGATTAATTAATATTCTGAGCCGCGCGCGCAAGCAAGCGGCCAAATGAATTATCCGATTTATTAATTTGGTTTGTTTGGAAACTACAATTTCGCTGCCACCTCCCTTGCGGTCGGTGCTCTGAAAAATAAAACGCCATCCCAAAAATGCCTTATCACGTTATATTATAAGTGAGTGATAAAAGTTATTTTGTTATAGCACTGATTTTATTCGTACTACCACCAACAACATCTTTTTATCTTATGGACATCTTTGAGACAACGAAGGCGCACTATATACTCCGAACCTTAAGGAAATATTAAGAGGTGCGATTTTATGTCAACTTTAGAAAAAATTATCGATGAGGCCTTTGAAGCCCGCCAGAGCCTGTCTCCACAACACGCTCCAGAGGCTGTGAGAAATGCGATTGATGATGTGATCGCTCAATTAAACAGCGGAAAATTGCGTGTGGCCGAAAAAATCAACGGCCAATGGCACACCCATCAATGGATCAAAAAGGCCGTTTTGCTCTCATTTCGCCTTCGTGATAATGCGATATACCACAGCGGTGATTTACGTTATTTCGACAAAGTTCCTTTGAAATTTTCACAATATGATCAAACACAATTTCAAGCATCGGGGGCACGTGTGGTTCCTGGCAGCATTATTCGTCACGGTTCTTATATTGCGGCCAACACTATTTTAATGCCTTCTTTCGTTAATATCGGCGCTTATGTTGATAGCGGAACATTAATTGATACGTGGGCCACTGTAGGTTCTTGCGCGCAAATCGGCAAAAATGTGCATCTTTCAGGTGGCGTGGGTATTGGTGGTGTATTAGAACCATTGCAAGCAAATCCTACCATTATTGAAGATAATGTATTTATTGGCGCGCGTTCTGAAATTGTCGAAGGTGTGATTATTGAAGAACATGCGGTGATTTCCATGGGTGTTTTCATTGGCCAAAGCACACGCATCTACAATCGTTTAACCAAAGAAATCACTTATGGCAAAGTGCCTGCGGGCGCGGTGGTCGTTCCGGGTAATTTGCCTTCTGAAGATGGCACTTATAGTTTATATTGCGCGGTCATCGTGAAAATGATCGATGAAAAAACACGCGGGAAAATTCAGTTAAATGAGTTGTTGCGTCTTTAAGCTTCGCATGTCATCCCGGAATTCGCCGATGCGCGCAGCGCTAAGGCGGATATCCGGGATCCAGGAAAATTTTAAATCAGCCTGCCTGGATCCCGGATATTTACCTACGCACTTCGTGCTTCGGTAAATTCCGGGATGACATCAAATATTCAATCGACATAACCGTTAAAATTGATTACATTTTGACGGTTATAACAGTTGAATGTTGAGAAAGTGAATGTCTACCATTGGTTTTGTCAGTCTCGGTTGCCCAAAAGCATTAGTTGATTCGGAACGAATTCTTACGCGTTTACGCGCGGAAGGTTATGATTTTTCCAATCATTATGAAAATTCAGATTTAGTCATTATTAATACCTGCGGATTTATTGACGATGCCGTTCAAGAATCCATGGATACCATTGGTGAGGCAGTGGCCAAAAATGGCAAAGTATTAGTCACAGGTTGCCTTGGCGCAAAAGCACAAATGATTCGAGAAAAATATCCGCAAGTGCTGCATATTTCTGGCGCACAAGCGTATGAAGATGTGGTGCGAGCCGTGCACGAACATTTACCACCCAAACATGATCCTTTTGCTGATTTAATTCCTGCACAAGGCATTAAATTAACGCCACGTCATTACGCGTATTTAAAAATCTCTGAAGGCTGCAATCACAAATGTACGTTTTGCATTATTCCGACGATGCGTGGCAAATTAGTTAGCCGACCTTTGGAACACGTATTAATTGAAGCAAAAAAATTAAAAGACGCCGGCGTTAAAGAGTTATTAATTATTTCCCAAGACACAAGCGCCTATGGCATTGATTTAAAAGATGGCGAACGCACCCGCTTTTATGATTTAGTCAATCAACTAAGCAGCTTAGGCATTTGGGTACGTTTGCATTATGTTTACCCTTACCCACACGTTGATGAAATTATTCCTTTTATGACACAAGGCAAAATTCTCCCCTATTTAGATATTCCTTTTCAACATGCCAATGCGCGCATTTTAAAATTAATGAAACGCCCTGCTTCGAGTGAAAAAAATCTTGAACGTATTCGTGCGTGGCGCACCATTTGTCCAGAAATTGCTATTCGCAGTACATTTATTGTCGGCTTTCCTGGTGAAACAGAAGCTGAATTTGAAGAATTATTAAACTTTTTAAAAGAAGCGCAGCTAGATCGCGCCGGATGTTTTCAATATTCTCCTGTTGAGGGCGCGGTTGCCAATCAATTACCGGATCCTGTCGCGCCTGAAATTAAACAAGAACGTTATCAGCGCTTTATGCAAACTCAAGCAGAAATTAGTTTTAATAAACAACAGCAAAAAATTGGCAAAGTATTATCTGTTTTAATTGATGAAATAACGGATGAACATATTAAAGCACGAAGCAAAGCAGATGCACCCGAAATTGATGGATTAGTTTATGTAACGCCAAGTGATGATAAAAAATTGACTGTTGGCGATATTGTTGAGGTTAAAATTTTAAGTGCGAGCGAATATGATTTAGAAGGATATTTAATTTAAATGTAGGGGCACGGTGCACCGTGCCCCTACGAAAATTGAGAGAACCATTTATGCTTAAATCTGCTTCACTTCCTCCCGAAATCATCGACATCATGCATCATCAAGAAACAGAACATCCCTATTCGGGTGAATACAATAATCTTGATCAACCTGGTACATATTTATGTCGCCAATGCGGCCTTGCACTTTTTCGCGCACAAACGAAATTTCATTCCGGCTGTGGTTGGCCAAGTTTTGACAATGCAATCCCTAACAACGTCGCTGAACAATTAGATGATGATGGCAAACGCACAGAAATTTTATGCGCGCGTTGTCATGGTCATTTAGGCCATGTCTTTCATGGTGAAAATTTCACTGCAAAAAATACACGCCATTGCGTCAATTCATTAAGTTTAGATTTTATAGCCGATTTAAATGTCACCGATACAGAAGAAGCCATATTTGCCGCCGGTTGTTTTTGGGGTGTGGAATATTATTTCCAACAATTGCCCGGTGTTTTAAAAACTGAAGTGGGCTATAGCGGCGGACACAAAGATCACCCTACTTACAAAGAAGTCTGCTCAGGTAACACAAAACATGTCGAAGTACTGCGCGTGATTTATGATCCCCAAAAAATATCCTACGAAAAATTAGTACAATATTTCTTTGAAATACATGATTTCACACAACACGATGGCCAAGGCCCTGATCGTGGATCGCAATATTTAAGTGTCATTTTTTATTATGATGAGTTACAGCAAAAAATTGCTGGGCAATTAATTAAATTTTTAGAAACCCAAGGTAATAAAGTGGCCACAAAATTATTGCCCGTTAAAACTTTTTGGCATGCGGAAGATTATCATCAAAATTATTATCACAAAGAAAATAAAGAACCGTATTGTCATCGGCACGAAAAACGAAATTGGCCTATATAAACGTGATTTATATTTTATGAATCAACAGCTCAATAACAGCCGCCACAATTCCTGCCGCCGGCAATGTAAACACCCACGCCCACACGATTTGACTAGCAATTCCCCAACGCACGGCTGAAAAACGTTGCAATGAACCAACGCCGACAATTGAACCGGTCACAATATGCGTCGTTGAAACGGGAATACCTAAAATAGTCGCCAAAAATAATGTCAATGCACTACCTGTTTCAGCACAACATCCGCCCACAGGTTTTAATTTGGTAATTTTCGTGCCCATAGTTTTAACAATACGATAACCGCCAAAAAATGTACCAACGGCCATCGTGGTATAACATGTAATCACAACCCAAAACGGCACATGAAAATGTGCGCCAATCAATCCACTTGAAAATAATAATATCGCAATAATGCCCATGGATTTTTGCGCATCATTACCACCATGCCCCAAACTTAATAACGCAGAAGACATTAATTGCAGCAAACGAAACCAACGATCAATTTTATACGGTGAGTAACGAAAAAATACGCGTGCGGTAATAAACATTAACAACAAACTTAACAGCATTCCCAGCAACGGCGAAATCACAATAGCTAAAATAGTTTTAATTAATCCAGCATATTCTAAATAATGTGGGCCGGCAGCAACTAACGCGGCGCCAACCATGCCACCAATTAACGCATGCGAAGAACTCGATGGAATACCAAAATACCAAGTAATTAAATTCCATACGATAGCGCCCACAAGTGCGGCAAAAATAAACGTGTTATTAATAATAACGGGCGAAACAATTCCCACGCCCATCATGTTGGCCACATGCAAACCAAAAACAAAAAATGCCATGAAATTAAAAAATGCTGACCACAATACCGCTTGATAAGGTTTTAATACTTGTGTGGAAATAACGGTTGCAATCGCGTTGGCCGCATCATGAAATCCATTCAAGAAATTAAACACTAATGTGACGGCGATTAATCCATAAACAATAAGTAGCGTATGTCCCATTTAGGCATACTCCAACACAATGCCTTCCACAATGAATGCCACTTCTTGGCAACGATCGGTGACTGTTTCCAACAGATCATAAACTTCTTTGAGCTTAATAATAGCTCTCACATCTTGTTCGTCACGCAATAACGTTGCCACACCGTCAATTAATAAATGATCGGCTTGGCTTTCCAATGCTTTAATTTTTTGGCAATCAGCGACAATTTCGGCATGATGCTTTAATTGATTTAATTGCTGCATCACTTGATCAACCAATTTGACAGAATCAAAACAAACATCGGTTAATGTCACGATGGTGGCGGGCACTTGACGAATATCGTAATGCACAAAACGTTGCGCAATTAAATTAATCATGTTGGCAATATCGTAAAGGGTGGCATTCAAACGATGGATATCGTAACGATCGAACGGCGTGATAAAGGTTTTGTGCAATAAAGTAAACGAACGTTGCGCGTGCGTGCCCGTTTCTCTCTTATAGTGCAATACCTCTTCGGCTTCTAACTGCGTGTTGGAATTTGGCTGTGACAGTTGCGCAATTTCCTTACGTAGCGCCTGCGCCGCCTGGGTTAAACACCCTCCCATCTTCTTAAATAAGCTGAAAAACTCTTCTTGCTTAGGCAAAAACCTTTGCAGCATACATGCGTCCCCTCATGTTTGTCGGTCGCGGAGTATAACATGAATTTCGTGCTTGCCATCCGAAGATAAATCAGTATCATTGGCGGCTCTTTGAGCCTCGTGGGTCGTTAGCTCAGTCGGTAGAGCATCGGACTTTTAATCCGCTGGTCGTGCGTTCGATTCGCACACGACCCACCAATTAGAACGCTCTTCTCAGCAGTTTACTGTGTTTTACAAAGAAGCAAATGTAGGGAATTTGTCACGCGCTTCTTTCGCCGTTACTCTTTTTTAACCTTCCATGATCTTAAGCAAATAAAAGTAATATTTTTCCAAATCGACGCCAAAGTTGCCTATCTCGGCCACAGACATCTCGCGCATTAATACGTTACCGGCGACTTGAACTAAATCAGTGATTTTGAATTTTTGCGAAGGGACTAACTTACATGGGTGTGTCTAGCAGACATTAGGCGAATAATCGCATTTATCATGCGTGTAAACACATGAAAAAACTTGTCACGATATTCGCCATTTTGTCCAAAAATTATTCCTACATATTTTGCATTATCATTTGTTGAACAAAGTCATCATCTTCTACTACAGAATCGCTACTACCAGATGATGGCTCTGAATAAGCTAACATTGCCGACCTATTTCTACCAATATTCGTTCTATAATTGCGCATATGTAAAACTATCAATAACGCGTTCAAAAATCCTAGCACTCCAGCAACAACATTTGTTCTGAAAATAGCCGGGTAACACTCCCCTAAAATACCCCAGGTAAGAAATAGAGTTTTTTGATACTTTAACGTTGTATCAGGAGACTTGTTATGAAAGCGAAACGATTCAATGAATCACAAATTTTGACGGTATTGAAAGAATATGAATCTGGTATTTCTGCCGCTGATTTATCAAGGAAATATAGTATTGGTGAAAGTACAATTTACGCCTGGCATTCAAAATACGCTGGCATGGAGCTTTCAGAATTAAAACGCCTGCGACATCTCGAAGAAGAAAATAACCGTCTAAAACGAATGTATGCGACTTTAAGTATGGATCTTGAGCTGCTGAAGGAAGCCCTCGGAAAAAAGTTAAGTCGGGATCTGAGCGGCGAGAAATGGCGCGAGATTTGATTGCGGCGCACGATGTTTCAGTTAGCCGAGCATGTCGAATTGTAAATATTGATCGAAAAACTTATCGCCATTTCCCGAAACTAAAAAAGGATGGGCTCATGATTGAAGATTTATTAAAACAACTTTCCGCTCAGTATCCTACCTATGGCTTCATTAAATTATTTAATTTAATCCGCCAAAAAGGTTATTTATTTAACCATAAACGCGTGTATCGCATTTATTGCGATTTACGGCTTAATTTGAAGATAAAACCGAAAAAACGCTTAGCACCACGAACAGCCACAAAATTAGTACAACCTAGCATTATGAATGAATGTTGGTCGCTGGATTTTATGAGTGATGCATTGATAAGTGGCAAACGCATTCGCACAGCGAATGTTATCGATGATTGCAATCGTGGTGCGCTAGGAATTTTGGCTTCATTCTCACTGACATCCAAGCGAATTACACGCTGGCTTGATCAGTTGGCGTTAAAGCAGAGTTATCCTAAACGTATTCGCGTAGATAATGGACCTGAAAACATTCCTAATCATTTCCAAAGATGAGCGGAAAAACATGGTATTTTTATTCAATATATTCAACCTGGAAAACCAGCACAAAATGCTTACATTGAACGATTTAATCGCACTTACCGTGAGGCTGTTTTGGACATGTATTTATTTAGAAACATTGAAGAGGTTCAAGATATTACGGATGATTGGATAAAACACTACAACGAGGAAAGACCGCATGAAGCATTAAATAATCAAACACCAATGCAGTTTATGAAGCAATTAAATCCAAATTACTCTATTTGAAAACTGGGGTGTATATGGGGGCTTTACACGAGCACCAGCAATAATGTGGTCATCCCATAAGCGTCAAAAAATCTGTATCTCAATCCATTCATAGATTATTTAGCCATCCATCACCGCTTAACCAATCCTAAAGATTAGCACCATCAGTTATTATTTTTTACCAAATTTCTGCACCATCCCCACCGTAGCAACTCCTGCCTGCACTGCCTCATCGATAAATAATTCTTCTGTTTTTACTCCTAATTTACTTTTTAGTTCTTTAAATTTTTTAGCGTTAGCGCTAGTCCAACCACCAAACTTAGTGGTTTTTCCTTCAGCACATGTTTTATACCCTACCAAAAAATTAAACTCGCACTCTTCATCCGAAAGCGCATCCCAGTTAATCTGTTTATTATTAAAAAACTGTTTCAATGGATTAGGAATTATTCTTCTCGAAATCCTATGCTCTTCCGAAATTTTTCGCCATTTTTCACCCACTTCATTCGCCTTTTTTGCCATCTCGTCTTTTTCTCTTTGACGTTTTTCTGCAGCTTTAAGAACGCTCTCTTGCTCTCTTTGATAACGCGCTGGCGAAACATATTCTGGATCTGACTCGTAGACCATTTCTTTATAAGAGAAAGGAACCAACTCATTGTTAAACAACGCCACTTTTTGGTTTATGGATAAAACGGGTAGAACCCTTTGAAAATCTTCTCTTTTCAAAGGCGCTCGGGAACTTTCAACACATTTTAGAAGCTTCTCTATAAAAGCTTGTTTCCTATTTCCAGACAGCTGTTCAAATTGAGGCAACATTTGTTGAAGCTCAGCCTCATAGTTATCTAATAATTTTCTCGCCGGATCCACGTTATTATTTGCTTCGTATATCAATGTCTTATATTTAGAAATCGAACTCAAACTTTCATACATTTCTTTCAAATTGACCACATCTAATAATTTGAATATATCTCTCAAGTTCAAGTCATTTATATGAAGATTGTCGTTCTTCATCAATAGCTTAAGATCATCAATTAATTCTTGATCAACTCCATTGGTGCGAACATACCCAGCTAAATCTTGATCACAGCCAGTTAAATCGACTTCAATTGTATCCTTTGGATTCAAATCACGCTGAGGCAAAACAAATGCCGCTTTATTCATATCTCTAAGAATTGCGGCTAAATTATACTGCCAAGCATCATAAGGAATTTTTCTTTCAACGCGATCAACCCTAATCGCAGGACCTCCTGTGTTAAAACTTGATTGATCTAACCATCTGTCATACTCAAGCCTATCGTTTTCATTTTCTTCAAAAGAAACTATCGTTCTATATTTAAATATTTTTTTACAAACATTCTCAGGATATTTTGTGGATTCCAGACTGCCAATTAATGCCTTTAACATTTCTTGAGTAATGCGCTCCATCGTTTTTCCTCAATTAATTTAGACTGTTTTCCGCTGGTCGTGCGTTCGATTCGCACATGACCCACCAAATTACAGTAAGTTCTTCAGCAGTTTTACATTATTTTAAGATTTTGAATTTGAAAAAGTCGAGCGCCTACCAAATTGTATGGTTCTTTCTTCAACCTCACCGCTTTCATCATATGCCACATCAGTCGCATTCCCCTTTGGTAATGTAGGCATTTTAACAAATTCCCCAGAATCAATAGACGAACTTAAACTCTCATCGCATTCTGTCTTTTTAGATCTGGGCGACACATTAATTAGACTTAGAGATTGAGATAAAATGTTTTTTTGCTGCGAAGCCCTAGGAGATATTTGCAAACTTTGGGTACCAAGGTCGCTTGAATTTACCGCACTTTTCGATGCTTTCGGCTCAAATAGAGCTTTATTTATCAGAAGTATAATTCCAGAAGTTCCGTAAAGATAAACATATGTAAAAAAGTTCTTTTCAATATCTGGGGGAAAATGCGTTACACCCTTAGCATCTGTTGTTTTAGGCTGTTCTTTAATAAGAGCAATAACACTACCTTTAATGCTCTTTAAAATTTTTAACAAAAAATTAAAAAGAACGGGATCGATAGCTTCTTGCTGCTCTGAAGGCTCCTCATTTTTTGATTTTTTTCTGCCTTGATTAATGTCCATTTTTTTTAAAACTAATTTAATGTATGCCGCAAGCGTATCTGGATCACTTATTTTTTTTGCTTTTTTTCTAAGCCTTTTTATCACATCAATTTCTTTATCTTCAGTCGCATTATTTGAAAATTCCGTTTTTAATGTTTTCTGAAGTTTCTTATAAAATTCTGAAGAATTCATTTTATTTCCTTGTTAATAGTTAATAAATTAGTGGTTATCCGATTTCTTATAATGCTGGGAAGGGCTTTCTGATTTTGCATCGTACCAAGCTCCAAGACATCTGCGATCGCCTTCTCTTAACTTAATCGATAATTTAGTTCCAGAAAGCTGAGCATAACTCACAAAAGCTTTACAGAGACCTTCTGCTAAATCAGCTCGCACATAAAATACGCCATATTTTTCTTCAGGAAACATCACTGATTGTTGTCGCGTTAAAGAACTAGATTTGCCAGGAGCGTCTTTCTTACCTGATTCTGGATTCATAATGGACCACGCCCATTGACGAGCATGAGTATCGTCCAAAACTATCTCAGAGGAATTTTTTTTCTGCTTGTTATAGTACTCAAGAAACACTTGGGGAAAATTGACGTATTCATCGACTTTTCGTGGAGTGGTGGTTTCCTTCCATTGTTTGTAATACGGAATTATCTCACTGCTTAACCTTAAATATTTCTTTTTTTCATTAGGCGTTAAGGCGTCTTGTATAGCTTTGGGAAATTTTTCTATAGAAAAATTTTCTGGATTACAGCCATCATTACCTTGAAAAGCACCTTCAAATGTATTTATAAATGTCCGGCGTATCGCTGCATATTCCGCTAGATGTACCTTTAAATTTCTAAGGAATGCTTGCGCCAGTATACCAATCATTTTTTTAATTAACTCGACACATTCTTTTGCATAACCGCCTCTAATCTCTCCTTTTTTCTTAGCTGTCAACGTTTTCACTATTTCATCAGTGATAAAAATAGGAAGATTAGTTATCTCCACGTTATTTTGTTGCACTTCAAGATCATCATAAGCACAGAGCGCTCGATAAAAAGTAGGATTTTTATCTTTGTCAGCAAAACTTGCAAACGAAAATGCGTTTTGCAACTCTATAAGCAAACGAGTATATTTTTCAGGCAATTCTTTTTCAATGAATGCTAGATGCTCATCATCACTAGCTAATTCCATTATCACATTTAACGAGCCAGAATCAACCAACGAAGAATATATTTTCTTCTTCCATAAAACAACATCATCTTTCTCAGACAACAACCATGGACAACGGCGCAATAGATATAATCCGACTTCTTCAACATGGTCCTTTACAATTCTCAAATAATTAACTTTTTTCTCATTACTTTCAACCATAAATGCCTTAATATCCGCATCTAACCACACCCAGCGTGACAACGTTATCTGAATCGTAGCTTCTTTCTGCGAAGGTACTCTGTTACTTCCAGGACAATCAAATTCAAAAATATACTCTTTAGGCTCGCCGGTTTTCTCTAACAAAGACAATCCTTGTTTGGTTGAAAATATCGCCTCTCTAAATTTTTCATTAGAAAAAATAGTTTCACGAAAATATCTTTTTCGCAGCTTATTAACTTCATCTTCATTAAAAAATGGAAGCAGTTCTTCCCCTTGCGCAATCTTCTCAAGACGCGCCTTAACATCTTTTTTAGATATTTCTTGCGCAAGTGTTAACGTTTTTTGCGCGCCTACGTTGCCTTTTTTATCATCAAACATTTTCTTTATATCTTCCGGAACTACTGGCCATGCACAGACGAATATCCAAAAATAGGCCTTATCTCTCCCAGATAATGAAGAAAAGTTATCTTTGAGTTTCACAGTGAGTTCT